>DATHDE010000120.1:0-7196 GCA_035490495.1 Nitrospirota bacterium | reverse complement strand
AGCGATCCAGTTGCGGCCGCCGAGAAGCTCGGGGATGCCGGCCCAGCCCGCGGCCACGGCCCCTATCGCGAGGATCATGAGCGGCACGGTCATGGAGGAGGGCGATTCGTGGAGATGGTGTTCCTGCTCATGCGTGCCGCGGAATTTCCCGTGGAAGGCAACGAAGATCAGGCGGAAGCTGTAGAAGGCGGTGATGGCGGCTACGAGCGTACCCGTTGCCCATGCAATCCTGCCCACGGTCCCTCCGTTGTACGCCATCCAGAGGATCTCGTCCTTGCTGAAGAACCCGGCGAGGCCGGGGATGCCCGCGATGCTGATCGATGCGATCAGGAACGTCCAATAGGTCGCGGGCATGAACTTCCTGAGCCCCCCCATCTCGCGGATATCGAGCCCGCCCGACATGGCGTGCATCACGCTGCCCGCGCCGAGGAAAAGCAGGGCCTTGAAATAGGCATGGGTAAAGAGATGGAAGATGCCCGCTCCGAATGCGCCCACGCCGCAGGCCATGAACATATAGCCCAGCTGGCTCACCGTCGAATACGCGATCACGCGCTTGATATCATTCTGCACGAGCGCGATGGTCGCCGCAAAGAGCGAGGTAAAGGCGCCCGTCAGGGCCACGACCGCCATCGCCGTTTCAGACATCGTGAAGAGCGGATTGAACCGGGCGACCATGAACACGCCTGCCGTCACCATGGTTGCAGCATGAATGAGCGCGCTCACCGGCGTGGGGCCTTCCATGGCATCCGGCAGCCAGACATGGAGCGGCACCTGTGCGGATTTGCCCGCGGCGCCGCAGAACAAGAGCAGCGCTATGAGCGTCACGAGGCTGACCTCGTATCCCAGCAGGGTCACGGTCTGTCCCTGCAGCGCGCCGATCCTGGCGAAGACGTCCGCGTACTGAAGGCTGCCGGTGTACAGAAAGACCATGATCACGCCGAGCCCGAACCCGAAGTCTCCGAAGCGGTTCACGATGAAGGCCTTCTTTCCCGCGTCGGCCGCGCTCTTCTTTTCATACCAGAAGCCGATCAGGAAGTAGGAGCACAGCCCCACCGCCTCCCATCCGAAGTAGAGCTGCAGCAGGTTGTTGCTCATCACCAGCATGAGCATGGAGAAGGTAAACAGGCTGAGATAGGAAAAGAACCGGTAATAGCCTGCGTCGCCGTGCATGTATCCCACGGAGTAGATGTGCACCAGCAGGCTTATGCTCGTCACGACGATCAGCATGATCGCAGTCAGACGGTCGATCAGGAAGCCGAACGATACCTGGAAGTTCCCCGACGCGATCCAGGTGAATACGTTGTAATCGACAACCGCTCCGTTCACGGCATCGATGAAGCACAGGACCGCGATGACGAACGACCCCGCGACCGCCGCGATGGCGACCCAGTGCGCCTTGTTCTTGAAAAATCCTCCCCCGAAGGTGATGTTCAGGATGAATGCGGCCAGGGGGAGGAGGGGAAGCAGAAGATACTGATTCATGGGTCACCCTTTCATTTCGGTCAAGGAGTCCGTGTGCACGGTGGACTTGTTCCGGAAGATGGACACGAGGATCGCAAGCCCGATGGCCGCTTCCGCGGCCGCCACCGTGATGATGAACACGGTCAGAACCTGGCCCCGCAGGTCCTGCAGGTAGTGACTGAACGCCACGAGGCTGATGTTTACCCCGTTCAGCATGAGCTCCACGGACATGAGCATGATCAGGATATTCCTGCGCGTCAGGAATCCGATCACTCCCACCGAGAAGATAACGATGCTTAACGCCAGGTACCAGTTCAGGGGAACCATTGCATCCTCCGGTCAGACTTTTTTCGCCAGCACCATCGCCCCGACGATCGCGATCAGCAGAATGAGCGAAGCGATCTCGAAGGGGAACAGGAACTCCGAATAGAGCACCGTGCCCAGGGCCCTGGTCGGCGTGACTGCCTTGAGCGCTTCGATGCCGTACTGCCCGGCGGGGCCCTGCTTGAACGAGGGAAGCGAGAACAGCACGATCACGCCGAACAGGACGCCCAGCATCGCGCCCGCCGGCCAGAGTTCGCTGAAGCGCTTCGCCGTCAGTTCTTCCTTCACATTCAGCAGCATGATCACGAACAGGAACAGCACCAGGATCGCGCCCGCATACACGATCACCTGCACTGCTGCCAGGAATTCGGCATTCAGGAACAGGTACAGCCCTGCGATATGGAAGAACATGACCAGCATCCACACCACGCTGTGCACCGGGTTTCTCCGCGTTATGATGACAATGGACAGCGCCGTGAGCACAACGGCAAAATAGGCGAAAAACAGCTTCGGTATCATCTGTTGCTCCATAGGCTCCACGATCTCAATCCCTGCTTCAGATTCGGCACAATCGTCAGGATTTCACCTTCACCGGCCCCTGGGTTCTCTTCGCTGCCGGCATGGTGTTCACATCGACGCCTTCGGGCCGCCAAAATTTATTAAAGTAGGAGGTTATCTTCATCTTCCGCATATAGTCGTCCCAGTTCTTGAGCAGCCGTTCGCGGTTGAACGTGAATGACGGCCGGTCGTAGGCCGCGTATTCATATTCCTCGGTCATCACGATCGCGCACACCGGGCAGACCTCGACGCAGTATGCGCAGTATAAACACCTGACCGCCTCTATTTCAAAGGATTTGACCTCCCGGCTCCCGTCCGGCCGCTCTTCGTAGCCGATCTTGATGCATTGCGAGGGGCAGGCCGTGGCGCAGCGCAGGCAGGCCACGCATTTCTCCTTCATTGTTTCCGGATCGCGCACAAGCGCATGCCGTCCCCTGAACCCCGGGAAGGGCTGCCGCTTCTCTTCAGGATACTGCCGCGTCACCGCGTGCGTAAACATCATCCTGAGCGTCAGGGCCATGCCCTGAAGGATTTCGAAGAGGAGAACCTTCCTGACTGCTGCGCTGAATCGCATAATGGTATGCCTCGATTTTTAGCTTTCCGTACCGCGCTGCCGATCCCGGCCTGGTTCTTCGGGCGATGCACTCCTGCAGAACAGCATCCCCCTGCAATCTGTTTTCCGCTTCCGGAATCCTCTCGCCTCCGCCGCTTCATCAGGAGAACTCACCCCTTCCGCCCACAACACCGAGGAAGGGGTGAGTCAGGGGGGGACTCAAAGGAAAAATTTGACCACCGCGGTCACCACGATGTTCGCGAGCGCCAGCGGGATCAGCACGGTCCAGCCCAGGCTCATAAGCTGGTCATACCGGTACCGGGGGAGCGTGGCACGGATCCAGTAGAACAGAAAAATATGAATGTACAATTTCAGCAGGAACCACACAATGCCCGGGACCGCCGCCAGAAACGGCGCAGCGTCGAGGAGCGCCGGCGGCAGGGACCAGCCGCCCCAGAAGCAGATCACCGCGATGCTCGACATGACGATCATGCCGATGTACTCGGCGGCGTAAAAGAGCGCGAACCGCATCCCGCTGTATTCGACGAAGTAGCCCGCCACGAGTTCGCTTTCCGCTTCGGGCAGATCAAACGGCGACCGGTTTGTCTCGGCAAACGCGGCCACCATGAATACGAAGTAGGCGATGAACTGGGGGAACAGGAACATGCCCGTGCGGTGCTGCTGCTGCGCCTTCACCACGTCGGACAGGTTCAGCGATCCGGCAAGGATCATGACGCCCACAAGGCTCAGGCCGATGGCCACTTCATAGCTGATCACCTGCGCCGACGAGCGCAGGCCGCCGAGGAAGGAGTACTGCGAATTGGACGACCACCCCGCCAGCACGACGCCGTAGGCGCCGAGCGACGACATGGCGAGGAGAAACAGCAGCCCCACGTTGACGTTCGCGATCACAAATCCTTCGTAGAAGGGCAGGACCGACAGCGCGCTCAGGGTCGCGAACACGGGGATGATCGGCGCGATCCGGAAAACCCCCTTGTCGGCCTCCGCCGGGATAACGTCTTCCTTGAAGAAGAGTTTTATCCCGTCGGCAACCGGCTGCAGCAGGCCGTGGAAGCCGACGCGCATGGGCCCCATCCGCACCTGCATGTGGCCGATGACTTTGCGCTCGAAATAGGTCGCGTACATGACGTGCAGCATGACTACGCCGATCACCAGGGCGATCTTGACGAGCACAATGGCCGCGGCCAGGTACGGTGCAGGTATTTCAGGCATCTGGGTTGTCTCCCTTTTTCATCTGTCGCACTCCCCCAGCACCACGTCGATCGTGCCGATGTTCGCGATCACATCCGCCACGAGATGGCCCTCGCACAGCTTCGGCAGCACGGACACATGGATGAACGAAGGGGAACGCACGCGCATGCGGTACGGCCGCGTGTTTCCGTCACTGATGATATAGAACCCCAGCTCTCCCTTGGGCGCTTCGATAGCGGAGTAGATCTCTCCGGCGGGAAAGAAGTCCCGTTCGTGGGAGAACGCGATGCTGGCATGATCCAGTGATGTTTCAAAAATCTTCTTCTTCGGCGCGTCGTAGGGCAGTGCGAGGTCGGGCGCATCCGGCGCGAGAATGGGGCCGTCCGGCAGCTTGTCCAGACACTGCCGTATGATCCGGTTCGACTGGAGCAGTTCCTCCATTCTGCAGCGGTAGCGGTCGTACAAATCGCCCGCCGCGCCCACCGGAACATCGAAGTCCACGTCAGCGTAGGCGTCGTAGGGCCTGTCCTTGCGCACGTCGTAGCAGGGGCCGGAGCCCCTGAGCGTGGGTCCCGTGACGCCCCAGTTGATCGCATCCTCCGCGCTCAGGAAGCCGATGCCTTTGGTCCGCTGAAGCCAGATGCGGTTCTGGTCGATGAGGGTTTCGTATTCCCTCACCCTGCGCGGGAACTCATCCGTAAAATCGCGCAGCTGCCGGAGGAACTCGGGGCCCACGTCGCACCGCACCCCGCCGATCCTTGGATAGGCGACCGTCAGTCGTGCTCCGCATGTCATCTCGAACAGGTCGAGCAGCTTCTCGCGCTCGCGGAAGGAATAGAGAAACACCGTCATGGCGCCGATGTCCAGCGCATGGGTCGCGATCCAGAGGATGTGGCTGCTGATCCGCGACATCTCCGACATGATCGTACGGATGTACTTCGCGCGCGGGGGGGCCTCAATGCCGAACAGCCGTTCCACGGCAAGGCTGTAAGCCACGTTGTTCGTCATGCTCGATACATAATCCAGCCGGTCGGTCAGCGGCAGGGCAGCCGTGTAGGTCTTGGTCTCGCCGATTTTCTCGATGCCCCGGTGCAGGTATCCCACGTGGGGCGTGCACTTGACCACGGTCTCGCCGTTTAAGTCAAGAACGAGCCGGAGCACGCCATGCGTCGCGGGATGCTGCGGCCCGAGGTTCACGGTCATCTCGGTTGTCTTGCTCTCTGTCGTTTCAAGCGGCATTTATCTGACCTCGTAGCGCCTATTCCGTTTGCTCGTTTCGACCACGGCTTTGAACCCCGGCCACTCGTGCTCCCCGAGATCGCTCTTCACGGGGTAGTCTTTTCGAAGCGGATGGCCTTCCCAGTCCTCGGGCAGAAGAATTCTGCGATGATCGGGATGGCCGATGAACTGTATTCCGAAGAGATCGTAGCACTCCCGCTCGTGCCAGTTCGCGCCCGCCCAGACAGTGGTGACGCTGTCGATGAAGCAGTCGGTCTCGGACACCTCCGCCCTGATCCTGATCTTATGGCTGTGCTTCATTGAGTGGAGGTTGTACACGACCTCGAAACGCGGCTCCTTCTTTCCGAGATAGTCCGCACCGCAGAGGTCTTCCAGAAAATCGAAGTAATATTCCGGCTCAGCCCAGAGCCTGCTCATGATGTCCCGGATCCGGTTTTTCCGGACCGTTACCGACACCTGGCCGCGGAACTCGTCGATTTTGCGAACTTCATCGGGAAATGCCGTCTGAAGCTGCAATGCTATTTCCATCGGGTCCATTGCGTCGCTCCTGTTTCCTAAGAGCTTTACCTTTGTACTTTGTACTCTGAACTCAGTACTGTCGTTATCTCCACGCGCTCCACTTGAAATGCTCCTGCCTGATCTTTTCCTGCAGCTTGATCAGGCCTTCCATGAGCGCTTCAGGACGCGGGGGGCAGCCGGGGATGTACACATCGACCGGCAGGAAAGCGTCCGCTCCCTGTACCGTACTGTAGGAGTTGAAAATTCCGCCGCTGCACGCGCAGGTTCCCATTGCGATCACATACCGCGGCTCAGGCATCTGATCGTACACCCGGCGCACAATGGGTGACATCTTCTTCGTGACCGTGCCCGCAATAATGATGGCATCTGCCTGGCGCGGCGACCCGCGGAAGATTACTCCCAGGCGGTCAAGATCGTAGTGGGCCGAACCCGTAGTCATCATCTCAATTGCGCAGCAGGCGAGGCCGAACGTCGCGGGCCAGAGCGACGAGAGCCTGCCCCAGTTCACGAGTTTGTCCACGCTCGCGATGATCGTATTCGCACCGGGGATGATTTTAATTCCCTGTTCCACTTCCACTGGTCCCTGCGGTTCAACCGTAATCATGCTGATTGCCTGTCCTCTCACACCGCCATCATGTGAATTTCTTCATATCTTGCCGGCGCTGGTCCGGCCGGCATTCTGTTCATCACGCCATGCCGCTTCGCGGCAGCTGTGCTGCGCACCCTCGGTCCGCCGGGACGCGGCCCGGCCCGGGTTGGACAGCTGATCGTCCCAGACGAACGCCTGTTTTTTCCATGCGTACACAAACCCCAGCGCCAGCATGACGATGAACAGGATCATCTCAATGAGCGCATACAGTCCCAGTCCGTTGAACACGGTGGCCCAGGAGTAGAGGAACACGGCTTCCACATCAAACACGACGAACAGCATGGCAATGATGTAGTATTTGATGCTGAACCGCACACGCGGAGCTTCCCCCGGTTCGTTGCCGGATGCATACGGCAGCAGCTTTTCACGGTAGGGCCTTCTCAGCCTGAACAGGCCGCCGACGAGCAGCGTGACCGCACCGAAAAGAAAGGCGATTGCCATCAGGACGATGATCGGAAGGTACTCCGTCGGTACATACGAGCCCGGTGTCATCTTTATTCTCTGCCCCTTTCAGGAATCAAAACAGACCCGCGATCGCCTTTGCCGCCTGTTCCCGTTTGTACGCGGAGGCTTCCTCGGGGGAAAGCCACTTGAGCGCGTGCGCCGTGCACTTCGTCACGCACGCGGGCTTGAGCCCCCGGTCGATCCGGTCCCTGCAGTAGTCGCACTTCATCACCTTCC
>DATHDE010000119.1:0-4538 GCA_035490495.1 Nitrospirota bacterium | reverse complement strand
CGCGCATGCGGGAACAACCCCTCCTCCATGCCCGCCATGAAGACCATCGCGAACTCCAGGCCTTTCGCGTTGTGCAGCGTCATGAGCGTTACATAGTCGCCGCGCGCCGCTCCATTTTCCGCTGCAGTCTGCTGTTCGAGGTCCGTAATGAGGGCAACCTGGTCGAGGAACGCGGCCAGGGTCGCGTCGTGATTCTGCTCCTGAAAATCTTCTGTCGCTGTCAACAGCTCGTTCAGGTTTTCGAGGCGGATCCTCGCCTCGACGCTTTTTTCCTCTTCGAGGGCCGTCCCGTACCCCGACTCCCGGATCACGCGGCGGACGAGGTCCGTGACCGTGCCCGTATCCATGCCCTGCCGCAGCCGCTCCATGATGCCGGTGAAGGCAGCCAGCTTTTTCCTGGCTGCGGGGGCGGCGTCCGAATCCCCGGCTGCGTTCACGGCCTGGTAGAGGGTGACCCCCGCCCGCGCCGCGGAACGCTCCAGTTTGTCTACCGTCGCATCGCCGATGCCGCGCGCAGGCACGTTAATGATCCTGCGCAGGCTCACCGTGTCCGCAGGATTCTGCAGGACCCGCAGATAGGCGATGATGTCCTTGATCTCCTTGCGGTCGTAGAACCGAAGGCCCCCGAAAATACGGTACGGGATCCCCCGGTCCCGGAGCGCGTCCTCAAGGGCGCGCGACTGCGCGTTCGTTCGGTAGAGCACCGCTATTTCTCGAAGGCTCCTGCCTTCGTCCGTTTCCTGCTGGATGCTCCGGCAGATGAAGCGTGCCTCATCTTTCTCGTCCGCCGCCTTGTAGCACCGGATTTTCTCTCCGCCCTGTTTCTCGGTCCACAGCTCCTTCGGTTTCCTGCCCACGTTCCGCGCCACCACGGCGCCCGCCGCACCCAGGATGTTCTGCGTGGAGCGGTAATTCTGTTCGAGCTTGATCACCCGCGCGTCGGGGTAGTCCTTCTCGAAGTTCAGGATGTTCGTGATGTCGGCGCCCCGGAACTTGTAAATGCTCTGGTCGTCGTCCCCCACGACGCACAGGTTCTTCCGCTCCAGGGTCAGCAGCCGGACCATGCGGTACTGGGCGTGGTTCGTGTCCTGGTATTCGTCGATCAGGATATGATGGAACAGCCCCTGGTAGTATCGCAGCACTTCCCGGTGGCGCTCGAAGAGCCGCACCGTCAGCATGAGCAGGTCGTCGAAGTCGAGGCCGTCCGCCTCCCGGAGCTTGGCCTGATAGAGCGCGTAGACGCGCGCCACGGCTTCTTCGAATCCGAAGAGTCCGCCCTTCTTCGCGAACTCCACCTCGTCCACGAGGTTGTTCTTGAGCGCGCTGATCCGCGCCCCGATGGCGCGCGGCTGGTACCGTTCGGCATCGATCCCGAGGTCGGCCGCACACGCCTTGATAAGCGAGGCGCGGTCCGTCTCGTCATAGATCACGAAGGACCGCTTGTACCCCAGCGCGGTGATGTGCCGCCGCAGAATGCGAACGCAGGCCGAGTGAAACGTGCTGATCCAGAGCCGGTCGAGCGGGATGTCGAGCATGCGCTCCACGCGCTCCCGCATCTCGTTCGCCGCCTTGTTCGTGAACGTCACGGCGAGGATGTTGTCCGGTGCGACACCCCGTTCGCGGATCAGGTGCGCAATCCGTGTCGTAATCACCCGCGTTTTGCCGCTTCCCGCTCCGGCCAGGATCAGGAGCGGCCCGTCGCCGTGCAGCACCGCCTCTCGCTGGGGCGGGTTGAGATCCTTGAGGTAATCCATAAAAAATCGAGGCGCGCCTCAGACCAGTATGATGGGGAACCACGGATAACCACAAGGCGCGGGATTGGCTGAACTCCTTTGCAGGAATGAATCCGCCGTTTCCCGGCTTTTATCCGATTTGAACTGCATTATTTTGCCGTTTCGGGAAAACAATAGGGATTGCTGAAGGATGAGCCTCTATTCCATCGCAACCGTCAATCCACGATCCGAAATCGCCTCACTCCACCGTCACGCTCTTTGCCAGGTTCCGGGGCTGGTCCACATCAGCGCCCCGGAGCACGGCGATGTGGTAGGCCAGGAGCTGGAGCGGCACGGCCATGACGATGGGCATGAGCAGCGGGTTCGCGGACGGAACCGTGATCGTATGCTGCACCTTCTTTTTGATCTCGGTGTCGCCTTCATCGGTCAGGGCGATGACGATGCCGCCCCGCGCCTTCACTTCCTCGATATTGCCGAGCATCTTGTCGTATACGCTGTTCTTGCCCGCCAGCACGACGACGGGCATATGCTCGTCGATGAGCGCGATGGGGCCGTGTTTCATCTCGCCCGCGGGATAACCTTCCGCGTGGATGTACGATATTTCCTTCAGCTTGAGCGCACCTTCCAGCGCCACGGGGAAGTTCGGTCCCCTGCCCAGATAAAGGAAGTCGCTCGCCTTGAAATACTTCTTCGCGATCGTCTCGATGTCGACGTCCGCCTCCAGGCAGCGCTCCACGAGCGTGGGCACGTGCACCAGATCGGCAAGCTGCTTTTTGACGTCCTCGGTCGACAGGATCTTTCGCAGGGCGCCGTAATACAGGCCGAACAGATGCAGCGCCGTGAGCTGGGCCGTGAAGGCCTTGGTCGATGCCACGCCGATCTCCGGGCCCGCGTGCGTGTAGATCACGCCGTCCGCCTCGCGGCTCGCTGTTGAGCCCACGACGTTGCAGATCGCGATCACCGTGGCCCCGCGCTTCTTCGCCTCGCGCATGGCCGCCAGCGTATCCGCGGTCTCGCCGGACTGGGTAATGGCGATGAACAGGTCGTCCTTGCCCACCAGGGGGCCGCGGTAGCGGAATTCCGACGCGATGTCGACTTCCGTGGGAACGCCGGCAAGGCATTCAAAAACGTATTTGCCCACGAGCCCCGCATGCCACGACGTGCCGCAGGCAACGATGAATATCTTCTTCACCGCGGGGAGACGGTCCTGGGCCGCTCCGAGTTCTTCAAGATGAATGACGCCGGAGTCCTGTGAGATCCTGCCGCGGATCGTGTCCATGATCGCCCGGGGCTGTTCGTAGATTTCCTTGAGCATGAAGTGGCGGTACCCGCCCTTCTCGGCCATGACGGGGTTCCACATCACGCGCGTACTCTCCCGGGAGAGGATGTTGCCCTTGAGGTCCGTGAGCCGCACGCCTTCGTCCGACAGGACGACCATTTCGTCGTCGTTCAGGAACAGCACCTCGCGCGTACGGTGCAGGATCGCCGGGATGTCCGAGGCGAGGAAGAACTCCCCCTGGCCGAGGCCGACCACGAGAGGGCTGCCCTTGCGCGCGCCCACCACCACGTCGGGATTGCGTTCGTCGATAACCGCGATAGCATAGGCGCCTTCGAGGTGGCCTGCCGCCTCGCGGACTGCGTCCTCGAGAGAGAGCTGCTTTTTCTGTGCAATGCTGTCAACGAGGTGGGCGATCACCTCCGTGTCCGTCTCGGACTGGAACACACGGCCCTGCGCCATGAGCTCTTTCTTGAGCTCCGTATAGTTCTCGATGATGCCGTTGTGAACGACCGTAATGACGCCCGCCCGGTGCGGATGCGCGTTTTCCTCGGACGGTCGGCCGTGTGTCGCCCAGCGGACGTGCCCCACGCCAACCCGCCCGGTCAGCGACTCTCCCCGGAGCAGTGCTTCCAGATTATGAAGCTTTCCCACGGCCCGGCGCACTTCGAACCTGCCGTTCTGAAGCACGGCCACGCCCGCCGAGTCATATCCCCGGTACTCAAGCTTTTTAAGCCCTTCCACCAAAATCGGCACCGCCGCATCCTTGCCGATATAGCCGATAATTCCGCACATGGTCGCCTCGCTCTGCTTTTTCGTGAATATTATTTGTGTTTTCTTTTCTGCTTCAGCATCCGCCTGCGGGCTGCATAGCCCTCGCGCACTTCCTGGGGCGGCCGGTTGATGGCCAGGGCGTCCGCGGGAACGTCGCGGGTGATCGTCGCGCCCGCCGCGATAACCGCGCCGCTGCCCACGCGCACGGGCGCCACAAGCTGCGCGTCGCTGCCCACGAACACGTTGTCTCCGATTACGGTGCGGAACTTATCGTACCCGTCGTAGTTGCATGTGATGACCCCCGCGCCGATGTTCACGTCCCTGCCCACGGTCGCGTCGCCGAGGTAGGAAAGGTGGTTCGCTTTGCTGCCCGCGCCGATGGTGGTCTTCTTGATCTCGACGAAATTCCCGATTTTGGCCTTCTCGCCGATAACTGCACCGGGGCGCAGATGGGCAAACGGCCCGACCACGGCCCCGCCGGCGATCTCCGCCTCTTCAATGACCGAGCAGTCCTTGATCGTCACCCCGCTTGCCAGCGTGCTGCTGCTGATCCTGCATCCCGAATAGATGATGCATCCGTCGCCGATGGTCGTCCTGCCCTCGATCCTAACATTGGCATGGAGCACGACGTCCCGGCCGAGCGACGCTTCCATGCCCACGAAGACGGAGTCAGGCTGAAGCATGGTCACGCCTGCGGCCATCCAGCGGTTATTGATACGCCTGCGCAGCACTGCTTCCGCGCGGCTCAGGTCCAG
>DATHDE010000118.1:0-29546 GCA_035490495.1 Nitrospirota bacterium | reverse complement strand
CTAATCCGCTTGGTGTGGAGCATTTGATTCCAGCTGCACGCCCTTATCCAGGGCTGCCTGAGCTTTTATTGCCCGCCTCATATTCTGAGTTTCGAGTTTGCGCTCATTGCTTTTTGCTATGTTTGGTCCTTGCACTGCGGGTTGATCTATGATTTCAATCGGAGCTTTTGACAATATCTTTTTAATTTCCAGATCAGATAACTGGATATCTTTTTCTAAAAAACCGTCCCTAATGCCCTGGATCAGGATATCGAGATTGAACTCACCACCCTGCTCTTTCAAGTTCCGAATGATTGTGACTCCGGTGCTGTAGCTGAACTTGTCCGAATCCGTTGTCAGCCCCGTTTTTTCAGCGGCAAAAGCCTGAAAAGACAGCAATAATATTCCTAACAATGCGCTTCCTCGGCAGATTTTTTTCAACATAACGGTAGCAACCCCCTTCGCAAGCAATACTCCTGACATTACCATTCATGAATAGAGAATCACTTCAACTTTTCCCCAGGCTCTCCTCGGGAAAGAATGCATTTAAAATTACATTGATTAGGAGAAATGGTTACTGATACAAATTGCAATACAAATGCCACGCATAATACTTATAAGTAAGCTCCCCATTACAATAGAATAAGACTCTTTTAGTATATTATTGCTCCGGGTCCGTTCATTTTGATCAGTTCATAATAATCAGGGTAGACCAAGATGCTTGGCTCTATTGAATAGCCAAGGCCTTATCTGATCACCTGAAGCGATGAGCAATTATTTCATACAAGGCAGGACTCGTACTGCGATTTATACGATAGCCATATTTGTATAATCATATCAGAATCGATTCTCTTGTCAAGATAGTCGTCGTGGTTGGGGAAAAAGGGTCTGTTTGTTTGGACGGCGTAATTATTGCTTCGGCTTCTGTGCTCATATTGCACGCTTAAATTGCCATGAGCGCCCGATCCGGGGCGGCATTACCCTTACTATGAAATTACGAAAATAGCGTATCGAAACTGAACTATACTGAAAGCCCTCAGGGTCAAGCATCAGCGGTTTGTTCTGCCATTCCAGGCCAAGGACACAGATGAACTCTAGGCTGTGGTTGAGTGGGGAACAGCCAGCATTGCTTTTACAGCCCGTTTCTCGAAATGCATCAGTTCGGCAGGGGGCTCGTATACAAAAAAGTACGGGGGCGGCAAGGAAAAACCGAGCAATACTGTATGCGGAGTTGGGGGCGAGAGGATTGCGGGCTTTATTTTTTCAGCAGCAGCTCACGCAGGGTTTTGATGAGCCGGACGTTTTCGCGCTTGGTCCGGACGGCGATGCGGATGTAGCGGCTGTCGAGGCCCTCGAAGGATGAGCAGTCGCGCACGAGCATGCCGCGGTATCCCAGCTTGTCCCTGAGCTCGTGGGTGTCCCGGCCTTCGATCTTGACGAGGATGAAGTTCGCCGCTGACGGCAGCGTTTCGACGCCGGGAAGCAGGCGAAGGGCGGAAAGCAGGCGTTCGCGCTCCTTCTCGACCATGCGCCTCGTCTTCCGGATATATCCCCAGTCATCCATGGCAGCGATGGCAGCGTATTCCGCGGGGATGTTGACGGGCCAGGGCTCCTGCCGCTCGCGGAGAAATGACACCGTCTCCTCGTCGGAAACTGCGTAGCCCACGCGCAGGCCGGGCATGCCGAAAAACTTCGTGAACGCGCGTATGCAGATGATCCTTGACACCTGCACGACCTCCTTCACGATTGATTCGGCATCGGAAAAATCCATGAAGGCCTCGTCAACTACGAGCGTCAATCGCTGCTGGCATGCGAATTTCATGATTTCGAGCATCTCCTGCCTGGGGATGAGCTGGCCGGTCGGATTGTTCGGATTGCAGAGGAATGCCATGTCCGCACCGTGGAAGGCAAAGGACATCTCGACGGGGTCGACGCGGAACCCGTCGTGTTCCTGCAGGAGCGTTGAAACAACTTCGCTTCCCGCGCCGGCTGCGGCCACTGCGTACTCCGTGAACGTGGGAACGGGGACCACTGTCTTTTTCGGTCTGAAGATGCGCGGGATGAGATGGATGAGATCGTTCGATCCGCACCCGCAGATGACATGCCCGGGCTTGATGCCATAGTACCGCGCGATGGCGCGGCGCAGGTCCGTCATCTCGGGGTCAGGATAGCGGCCGGTGAGGGGCAGTGACCGCTTCGCCGCGCGCAGGGCTGATGACGGCGGGCCCAGGGGGTTCACATTCGAGCTGAAATCGATGAAACTCCCGATCCGGAGCCCGTACCGCTTGGCCGCAGTATAGGGATTTTCGCCGTGCACCCGCGCCGGCGCGCTGCCGGATTCAGGTGTTTGCGGGTCATTTTTCACTTCACAGTCCAGGTTCTGCACGTTCTGCTCCTCAAGGCGCTCCCATCCTCCCCCGCGGACACGCGGAGGCCGGGGCATGAACGTTGCGTGTTCATGCCGTTCATAAATCTGCAATGAGATCGGGCAGACGCTCTTCCATGAAGTGCTCCGCCCGTTTTCTTGCAAGCTCCGCCGTGGGCTGGCTCATGACGAGCGCTGCCAGCTCCGTGGCGTCCTGGGACCGCAGGGTGCGGATCGCCTTCTTGACCCACGGGATCGACGCTACGTTCATGCTGAGATGCTGGAACCCCATGCCGAGCAGGATGGCCGCGTAGAGCGGATCGCCCGCCATTTCGCCGCACATGGCAAGGGGGATGTTCGCTTCGCGCGCCGACACCGCCACCCGCTGAAGCAGCCTGAGCACGGCAGGGTCGAGAGGCTCGTACATATACGCCACATGCTCGTTCTGGCGGTCGATGGCGAGCGTGTATTGAATGAGATCGTTCGTGCCCACGCTGAAGAAGTCCGCCTCCCGCGCCAGAAGATCGGAGATCATGGCGGCCGACGGGATCTCGATCATCACGCCGAGGGGCACGGATTCCTGAAACGGAACGCCTTCGGCGCGCAGCTCGGCCTTCGCTTCTTCGATGATCCTTTTTGTCTCGTACAGCTCCGGAAGCCCGGAGATCATGGGGATAAGCATCTTGATGTTGCCGTGCACGGCAGCGCGCAGAATGCCGCGGATCTGGGTCCGGAAAATATCGCGCTTTCGGAGGCAGAAACGGATGGCGCGCAAGCCCAGCGCCGGGTTCGCTTCGTCGGCGATGTCGGTCACCGTGCCGACCTTGTCCCCGCCCACGTCGAGGGTGCGGATCACGACTTCGTGGGGCGCGGCCCGTTCGGCCACATGGCGATAGGCATTGTAGTGCTCTTCCTCCGTGGGAAGGACCCGGCGGTTCAGGAACAGGAACTCCGTGCGGTACAGGCCGATGCCGGTGCCGCCGTGGTCCGCAGCCGATGTCGCTTCTTCGGGAAGCTCGATGTTGCCCTCGAGGTGAATAACCTTGCCGTCGATGGTCTCGGCAGGCATGGTTTTCAGTTTTTCGAGCTCCTGCTCGAAATATTTGTACTTCCGCTGCTTCTTGAGATAATCGAGGAATGTCTCCTCGTCGGGGTCCACGATCACGGTGCCGTGGATGCCGTCGAGAATGACCACGTCGCCCGTCTTGACCGATGCCGTAATATTTTCGAGTCCGACCGCGGCAGGAATGCCGAGGGAGCGCGCGAGGATCGCCGTATGCGACGTACGGCTGCCCGCGTCCGTGGCGAACCCGAGGACCTTGTCCTTGCGCATGACGAGTGTGTCCGAAGGTGCGAGATCGTGAGCGATGATGACCGCCTCGTCCTTGATTTCAGCAAGGCTCTCCTGCTTGCGGCCGACGAGGTTGCGCAGGATGCGCTCTCCCACCTGCTCGACGTCGTGCTTGCGCTCGCGCAGGTATTCGTCTTCGATAGCGTCGAACTTGAGCCCGATGGCCGCAATGGTTTCCTTGAGCGCACCTTCCGCGTTCAGCAGCGATTCCCGTATGCGCTTGGCCGTCCCGTCCACGAGCATCTTGTCCTCGAGCAGCATAATGTGCGTGTCGAGGATATAGAGGTGGGACTTCCCCACTCCCTTGCTGAAGCGCTTCTTGACGTCCTCGAGCTGGGTTTTCGATGCTTCAACCGCCTTCTTGAAGCGCGTCACCTCATCCTTGATGCTTACGTCCTCGATGCGCCTTCCGGCAACCACGACCTTGCGCCGGTCGAGCAGATAGGCCCTTCCGATCACAATGCCCGGCGATGCGACTATGCCTTTATAGATCCTCTCGTGCATGATTGTTCGGACTCCGTTTTCTGACGCCGTGAACAGTCACCTATTCCTTTTCCCCGAACTTATCCCGAAACAATTTTTCGAGACCCGCAATGGCCTGCTCTTCATCGCCCCCCTCCGCGGACGCAAGGACCACGCTGCCCTTTGCCGCGGCGAGCATCATAATGCCCATGATGCTCTTGCCGTCGACCTCCAGGCCGTCTTTCTGGAGGTTGATCTTTGATGCATAGGAGCTCGCAACCTTGACGATTTGCGCCGCCGCCCGGGCATGCAGACCCAGCTTGTTCTCGATGACCAGTTCCTTTTCCTTCATAGAACGACTCCCACATAGGCAAGGGCGAGGCAGAGTGCGGCAAGCCCGAGCATGAGTTTTACCGGAGAACCGCCTTTGCGCATCACGGCGACCGCGGCGACGATAACGGTCAGTCCCGCCCCTGCAACGGCGACATCGGGAAGGGGCGTCGTTATTTTGAATTCCTGCCGCCACATCGGCATAGAGCCCACGATGCCGCCGAGCAGCGCCAGCGAAATGATCTTGAACCGCCGCGCCATGCGGGTAAAGGGATAGCGCGACATAAGCTCTACCGCGTTGCCGCCTCCTGCATACCCCCACAGCAGCATGCCGAGCCTGAGGCCGACATGCCATGTGTTGTACAGAAACAGAAAGAGAAACGGCGCCCACCACGACCCCGTGACAAGCAGGGCTGCAGCGGCTACCGCCGACATCGGTTTGAGCGAACCCCAGAAGAAGCTGTCCCCGAGCGCGCCCAGCGGCGCCATGAGCGATGCCTTCAACCCCGCCGGGTCGGCTTCGGATTCCCTGCCTTCGGCACGGTCCTGCTCGAGTTTGACCGCCGCGCCGATAAGAAACGACGCGAAATACGGCTGCGTGTTGAAATATTCCAGATGGACGCGCAGCCTCGCTTCGTACTGCTGCGGGTCGGGATACAGTTTCTTCAACACAGGCGACAGGGCATAAGCGAAACCGGCGGTCTGCATGCGGTCGAAGCTCCAGGAGGCCTGCAGGAGGAGCGCCCTTCCGAAGACCTTCATAAGGTCGCGGATGCTGACCCTGTTATGTTCTCCGTTCACGATACACTGCTCCTATCCATCCGGCCACTGCCGCAAAGAGGAGCACCACCGGCGCCTGTGCATGCACCAGCAGGCTCAGACAGATCGCAACCGCGAAACCGGCGATGACCATGCGGTCCACCGTCAGAATGGAAAGTTTCCGCGCGATCGAAGCAACGCCGATGAGCGGAGCCAGCTTGACGAATGAACTCATTGCCGCAGGTACGAACCCCGGCAGATGCCTGAATACGAGTACCGCTGCAAGCCCGAGCGGAATAAACACGCAGCAAAGAGCAACGGACTTGATAAAAAAACGAAGGAGCCCCCGCTTCTGGGCGCGGGACAGGAGGGTTTCCATTTCCACGCCGGAGGCATTGAGTACTGCGTCCACCAGATAGGAGTTGGCGGAGCGGACCATGCTGTCCGCCCTCATGGTTACCGGCACCATCGGTACCGTAAGCAGCAGGCTGAACCCGATCACGGAACTGTCCGCTCCTCCCGGGGCGGCAAGCGCCGCAATCGCTGTTGCTGATATCGAGCAGACCGTTGCGTCGGCAGGCACGAATGACCCCACCGGAAGATCAAGCACCCACAGCAGTTCGAGGGTCACGCCGACAACGGCCCCGGCGGTCACATCACCGAGCAGCCACCCGGTGAACGGCGCCGCGACAATGGGCTGCGATACCATGAATTGGCCCGCAGCCGTCCGATCGAGTCCGATGATCCCGCACAGCACAGCGACACCGAGGATCGACAGGATCATATGTCCGTTCAATGCTGGCATCATCACTCCTGGCTGCTCCGGACACCGGAGCGCCCCACTCAGAGGGAGAGGGTACAGCTGTCGAGGATCTTCTTGAGTGCCACAGGCCGCTGCGTCGGGACAGCCTGCACATCGATCTTTATACCCGCTTCAGCGATTTCCTTCAACGCCTCGAGGTCGGCCTGATTGACGGCCAGAATATCGATGAGTTTGCGCTTGCCTGCCACGTAATGCATACCCCCGATGTTCAGCGTCGCACACTCCATCCCCGCGCTCACGGCACGCAGCACATCACCGGGATTGGAAAAGAGCAGGATGGCCCGTTCGCCGGCGAGTGCTGTCGAACGAACACGCTCGC
Organism: Nitrospirota bacterium; assembly: GCA_035490495.1. Classification (GTDB taxonomy): domain Bacteria; phylum Nitrospirota; class UBA9217; order UBA9217; family UBA9217; genus JAJYKN01. Next base: position 23,158 of record DATHDE010000118.1, on the reverse strand, counting down.
AGATTTCCGCCACGGTCCCGATCTGCACGTCGAGTCCCTGGGGAACGGTCATCTCCATGATCGAGCGCTGCAGCGGGTTGGCTGCAACCGCATCGTCGGCGACGAGCAGGCACGTTGCCTTCAGGAAGTTCACCCACCCTTCCACGACCTGCCCGTGAATGAGCCGATCGTCTATACGGGTCAGAACGATCATGAAGTGCTACTTCTTCCCTTTCAGCATCTGGCTGGCGATAACGATGCTTTTCTGCGCGGCATCCTGTACGAGTTTCGCAAGTTCGGGCAGCGTTTTCTCGTCGCGGTGATTGGCGAATTTGATGATCATCGACAGGTTGACACCGGTCACGACTTCAATGCCGTCGCCGAGGAATGCGAGCGCTATGTTGGACGGGGTGCCGCCGAACATGTCGGTGAACAGCATCACGCCTTTTTCCCGGTCCACGCTCCGGATGGCTTCCTGGATCTGCTCCCGGAGCTGCTCCGGGGCGCTTTCCTGCTTCACGCTGACGGAGGTGACACCCTCGATTTTGCCGACAATCATCTCCGCGGCCTTCACCAGCTCTGCGCCCATGTCCTCATGACACACCACCACAAGACCGATCATGCGACTCTCCTTGGTTTGCCGGCGAGCTGGGGTGTCTCTTGAAACAAACGAGAGCAGGCACCCATCTTTTGCATGCCAGCGGCAGCATCTTCAGACTCGTCCGACACATCAGACCCCTATGTCCCGGTGTTTGACGTTGACCTCGTAGCCGGCCGACCGCAGGCGTTCTGCGACCAAAAGCGCCAGCGTGACCGAGCGGTGTCTGCCGCCCGTGCATCCGAATCCAATGGTCAGATAACTTTTCCCCTCGCTCCGATATTGCGGCAAGAGATACTCGAGAAATCCCACGAGCCGGTCGAGAAATTCCCTTGATTCGGGCTTCCCCATCACATAGTCCTGGATACGGCTGTCTTCTCCGGTGAGCGGCCGCAATTCCCGGACAAAATGGGGGTTCGGCAGGAAACGCATGTCGAACAGCAGGTCCACATCATAGGGCGTGCCGAATTTGTAGCCGAACGTGACGATTGTGATCGTCATCGGCCGCTCGATACCCGCTCCCGAGTAGTGGCGCTCGATGGTCTGCCGCAGGTCATGTACCGTAAAATCCGTGGTATCAATGATGCGGTCCGCGAGCTTTCTCGCCTCTCCCAGCGCCTCCCGCTCCCTGCGGATGCCGTCCAGAAGCGGTGTCGTGCCGCGGGCAAGCGGATGGGGCCGTCGCGTTTCGCTGAACCGACGAACGAGGGTCTGGTCCGAGGCATCAAGGAACAACAGTTCGAGGACGATGTCCGGATGAGCAGCCTTCAATTCTGTGTACAGATTCGGGAACAGTTCGACAAAGCTTTTTTCGCGGACATCGATGCCGATGGCTGCACGACTCGTTTCACGGGATCGCTGCGCATAGTCGACAAAACCGCGCAGGAGGTCGAGCGGCAGATTGTCGACGCAGGTGAAGCCGATGTCCTCGAAGGCCTTGAGCACGGCGCTCCTGCCCGAGCCGGATAATCCCGTAACGACGATGATCCGCGGTTGACTCATGCGGAAAGCCTCTTCTGGAGACGCTGCTGCAGATCGCGCGCGATGAAAACGCCCCGGTTCTTGAGCATCTGGTTGCGCGCTGCCACCTCGATCAGCGTCGCCATGTTTCTTCCGGGCTTGACCGGGAGCTTGAGATACGGGACATTCAAACCCAGCAGCCGGTAACGCGTCTCGCGCAGGCCCACGAGGCTGTACTGGTGCCCCTTCTGCCACTCTTCCAGTTCCACGACCAGTCCCACATCGGAAGATTCGCTCGTAGCCGTCTCGCCGTAGAGCGAGCGGACATTGATGATCCCGAGCCCCCGTATTTGCAGCAGATCTGCGCCGAGTTCGGTCGGTCGTCCGACGATCCTGCCGTCCCTTTTTTCAAGGATTACGAGATCGTCAGCGCAGAGCCGGTGGCCGCGCAGTACCAGGTCGAGGGCCGCCTCGCTCTTGCCGACGGCGCTTTCGCCGATAATGAGCGTGCCGACGTCGAAAATTTCAACGAGGACGCCGTGCAGGCTGACTTGCCGTGCAAGCCGCTCAACAAGGAGCCGGGTGATGCCGCTCAGGTTGCCGGTTTTCAATACCGGCAGGCCTGCCGTCCCGGCACGCTCCACGAGTTCACGGCATACCTTTCTTCCCGTCAATACAATGCATGCGGGTTTGAGTCTGACGATTTCGCGGATGCGCCGGATCCGCTCCACAGAAGACAGCTCGCACAAGACGGAAACCTCTTGCGGTCGGAGGTGCAGCACGCCGCCCGCCTTTCCCCGCACCGGGATGCCTTCTTCCAATTCGGGCGCACTCACCTGCGGTGTGACGATCCTGCGGTTGAGCCCGGAGCGCCCCGCAAGTACGTTCGCTACAGGGATGATATCCCGCACCGTCATCTTCATCTCCGCGCCGCAGGCTGCGGCTGGGGATACTTTGCGTCCTCTTCGAAAATCAGCCGCTGCATCTCCTGTTTGCCCTCCGCACGGAGCAGACCGGAACGCAGTACGGGATTCTTTACGATGCGAGAAATGCGCGCGAGCGTCTTTAAGTGGTCTCCCGGCATGCCGTCGGGTGTGACGAGCAGAAAAAAAAGGAATACCGGCCGACCGTCCAGCGCCTGATACTCGATCCCGCGCGACGATCTGCCGAATCCGACAATCATTGTGGGGAGGGCACGCATGCGGGCGTGGGGAATAGCCACCCCATCGCCGATGCCCGTGCTGCCCAGCGTTTCCCGCTCCTGGAGCACGCGCACAAGCTCCGCTTCATCGCTCACGCGACCGCGGGACTTGAGCAGTGAGGCAAACTCACGCAGCACGTCGACTTTGCTCGTTGCAGCAAACTCCTCGATGATGCAGTCTTCATGCAGCAGATCACTGATCTTTGCCATAACGCTGGTCCACTCTCTCCCCGGGTCTGATCACGGAGTGATGCAAGGCGCTCGCTCGACCCGTGTTCCACCCATCCAGGATTCCCCGAACGCGTCGGCTTCGTCTACCTCGCCGGCTCAATCAGACCGACGTTGCCGTCCTTTCTCCGGTAGATCACGCTCACCTGGCCGCTTGTCGCGTGGGTGAATATGTAAAAACTCTTATCGAGCAGGTCCATCTGCATGACTGCTTCTTCGGGCAGCATCGGTTTCAGGTCGAAACGCTTAATCTTGACAATCTGTCGCACACGGTCTTCGCCGTGCGGCAAAGCCGCCCCGCTTTCCGATCTTCCGGCCTGATGTTTGTGATCGACCAGCTTTTCCTTGTACCGCCTGACACGGCGTTCGATTTTTTCAACGAGGAGATCAATGGCCGAGTACATTTCCTCAGTCTCTTCCGACGCCTGGATCAGGACCCCTTTCGACTTGATGGCGGCCTCTGCGATATGATGGACTTTTTTTACCACGGAAAGTGTGATCACCGCATCCGCCGCTTTGGGGAGATATTTCTCGAGCCTGCCGAACTTCTCTGTTGCATACTGTTTGAGAGCCTCCGTAACTTCGATGTGTCTCCCTATGACACTGACCTGCATAACGACCTCCTTAACAAACGCAAATTCCAAATCCCAAAGGAACAAATCTCAAATAAAATCCATCGCGCCCTCCGGAAGCGCCAGCAGCGCCCGGAAGTCAGTATGCCTGGAGCCTATTTGGGATTTGTCTTTGGGATTCGGTTCTTGTTCCTGATTACCCGGTCCGCTTCCTGACGCTCGTCGGCGGTATCCTGAGCTCTTCCCGGTATTTTGCGACAGTCCTGCGGGCGATATCGATGCCCCGTGATTTCAAGACGTCCACGATCTGCTGGTCCTTGAGCGGCGTGCGGACGTCTTCTTCCTTGATCATTTTCTGGATGGCGTCCTTCACCGTAAGCGATGAGATTTCCGAACCGGTCCCCGCGGCAAACCCCGTCGTGAAAAAATATTTCATCGGGAAAATACCCTGCGGGGTGTGCATGTATTTGTTCGTGGTAACGCGGCTGATCGTTGACTCATGCATGCTGATGTCTTCAGCCACATCCTTGAGAACCATGGGTTTGAGATGTGCGATGCCGTTGTCGAGGAAGTCGCGCTGGAACTTCACGATGCTCTCGGACACCTTGTAGATCGTCTTGTTTCTCTGCTCCATGCCCTTGATCAGCCACTGCGCCGAGCGAAGCCGCTCTTCCACATATTCCTTGGTCACTTTATCTATGTTCTCCTTGCGGCTCAGGAGCTTGCGGTAATACGGATTGATCCGAACCTTCGGCATCCCCTCATCGTTGAGCTGTATAATGTAGCGCTCTTCGATCTTGATGACGTAGACGTCCGGCACGACATAGTTCGTGTCGGATGATATGAACGGCCTGCCCGGCTTGGGCTCGAGTTCATGAACGATGATCTGCGACGCGTCCAGGACCTCCTGCTGCGTCACATTCAGTGCTTTGGCGATCTGAGCGTACTTGCGCTTTTCGAGGTCCGGGAGATGGGCATCGATGATTTTCTCCACAAGCGTCCCCTGCATGTCGAGCTGCCCGACCTGAAGCAAGAGGCATTCGCGCAGGTCGCGCGCGCCAACGCCCATGGGGTCGAATCCCTGAATGACGTGAAGCGAGCGCTCCAGTGACGCCGGAGACAACTGCGACTCCCTTGCCATTTCCTCAATCGTGGCGCGAAGATAGCCGTCGTCGTCGAGATTGCCGATGATCCATTCACCGCCCTTGACCAGTTCCGGGTTGGATGCGGAAAGATGGAGCTGCCATTGCAGATGGTCGCTCAGCGATGGCCGCCGCGACAATGTCTGTTCATAGGACGGGAGTTCATTGTCATCAGCTTCGGCGTATCCGTAGTCACGGCCGTCTCCGAGTTCGTTGAGATAGTCGTCCCATTGCGGTCCGAGTTCCAGATCGCTTTTCAGCTCTTCCGTCCGGCCATCATCAGGGGGGGCTTCGGCGGCAGCCTCCTGCTGCTGCGGCGCATCGGAAAGGGACGCATCACCCTCGCCCTCACCAGTGTCATCGGCGGCGTCAGGCGAGAGCTCCTCGAGCACGGGATTTTCAACAAGTTCCTGTGACACCGACTGGACAAGCTCGAGCCTCGACAACTGGAGCAGCTTGATCGCCTGCTGCAGCTGCGGCGTCATGATCAGCTTCTGGGATAATTTTAATTCAAGACGAGCTTCCATATGTGCAACGCGTCCTCTGCAGGACGCTGCAGCCTCCTGCTTACTTTATTATAGCCTGAATGTATCCCCCAGGTAGAACTGGCGCACCCGGGGGCTTGCTGTTATTTCGGCCGATGTGCCGGCTTCGATAATTTTCCCTTCGCTGATGATATAGGCCCGGTCGGTGATGGCAAGCGTTTCCCGTACATTGTGGTCCGTGATCAGGATACCGATCCCCTTGCTTTTCAGGAACGATATGATGCCCTGAATATCCTGCACCGCCAGGGGATCGATTCCGGCGAATGGTTCGTCGAGCAGGATGAATTTCGGAGAGAGCGTCAGGGCGCGTGCAATTTCCACCCGCCGCCGTTCACCTCCCGACAGGGTATAAGCCATGCTGTCGGCGAGATGGGCAATGCCCAATTCCTCCAGAAGCGCGTCGCGGCGCTCCTTTCTTTCCGCCGACGACAGATCCATGGTTTCCAGGATCGCCATGAGATTTTCCGCAACCGTCAGTTTCCGGAATACGGACGGCTCCTGGGGCAAGTACCCGATGCCGTTTTTCGCACGTTTATACATGGGCATCGTGGTGATATCCTTCCCGTCCAGCAGCACCCTTCCCTGTTCGGGTCTGATCAGACCCACGACCATGTAGAAGGTCGTGGTTTTTCCTGCGCCGTTCGGGCCCAGCAGGCCCACCACTTCCCCATTTTTTACTTGAAGGCTGATCCCCCGGACGATCTTCCTGCCCCTATAGCTTTTCTCGAGTTTCTTTGCTTCAAGCGCCTGCATGCTGTTCCTTTGAATTATTCCTGACTCTTTTTCCTCGCTGTCGAGGACGGTCGTGATATCTGCTTGTCCTGGTAGAGAAGGACTTTCCCGCCCTCCACAATACTGCGGTCATCCTGCATGAAAAGCGTGATTCGTTCCCCTCCGATCTCCTTCTCGTTTTCGATGATGCGTGCATCCCCGCTTAAAACGATTTTTTCCTCCCTGCTGAAATAATGCGCTTTCTGGGAAAAGGCAGTCCTGCCTTCTTTGCGCACGACGACGTGATCGTTTGCGTCGATCTCGCTGATGTCCTTTGTCCCGGGATCGTAGTAGACGATCATATGGTCCGCGGTCAAGGTCATATCTTCTTTTTTCAGAACCACATTCCCGATGAACGTCACCGTCGACCCCAGTTTTTCCGCCTCCATCCGGTCGGCAGTAACCACGATGGGAGTATCCGTGTTCAGTTCCACTCCCGCTGCAAAGGTCCCCGCCGACAGGAGAACTGCCGCGGCGGCGCACAAAAGGCTATTCCTGTAGTACGGCTTTGACATTATTCTTCACCACGATGGTGCCCAGGTCAACGTTTGCTGTCAAGCCGACGCCTTCCAGATAGATCTCCGTTCCGATCAGCCTGAACGGGTCCGCTGTGCGGACAACTCGTTCGCCCGCCTTCCAGAACAGTGATGCCGTGGTAAGAAGGTAATCATCGCTCGTGACGATTTTCACATCATGGGTGATGCGCCGGATCAGGGTATTTCCTGTTGCCGTATCCATAGTGCCGGCGTCTCCAAAAAGCTTCGCTTCACGATGGTCGGCACTGGAAAAATTGATTTCAATGTCCTCCATGGTGGCTTCTTTATTCTCGGCGAGGTCGGCCTTTCGGGAATCCAGGCGCCAGGTTATTCTCCCCTTTTCAGAGCGCACAAATCTGAATGAATCCATCGTAATGAGCTGACGCTGGCCAGGGGAAGACTGAAGTAGGACGGGAACGTATATTTCCTTTGATTCTTTAAGGATAAGACGGACACCCGCCGCCAATGCACAAATAACAAGCATCGTTACGAGTATGACTCTTCGTGCCCTTTTATTGCCAATTATTATCATCGTAACGAATGACTGATCTTATTGGATATCTTATTCTCTCAAGAAGATATGGCGGCTTGTTTGGCCGCCATATGCATAATTTATACCATATGTTCATCTTTATGTAAAGGTAAAAAACGGACTTTGAGCTTACTGCCAATGACAGGGGAGATATTGCGAAAAGCAGCCTGTACGAACGGCTGAACTTGCGAAAAAAAGACGGATCCCGGCGTGTGCAGACAGGCGCCGGGACCGGCGGATTATCCCTGCAGCCGTTGCAGCTGTTCTTTGAGCATTTTGATGTCTCGTTCTTTGTCCTGCAGGACCTGTTCCAGCTCGGCATGGGAAGAACTGTCCCGCACAACCGCCTGAACAAACCATTTTCCCATGAGCGTCAGCCCGACTGCGTTCACTTCCACGGGCACCCGAGTACCGTCGGCCTGCCGAAGCGAGCCCTGCTTCCGGGCTGATTTTCCCTCTTTTACCTCGTCCATAATTTTTCTGGGTTCCGTGGGATCGATGAAAAGCTCGAAGAGGTTCTTGTGAATCAGCTCGTATTTTTCATACCCTGCCAGGCGTGTTGCCTGCTCATTGGCAAAAACGATGTCCCCCTCGCCGGCGAGCAGAAAAATCGATTCGCACGCATTTTCCACGAGGGTGCGGTATCGCTCTTCCGAGGCCCTGAGTTCCTCCGTTTTCTCAGCCACCCATTGTTCGAGTTCCATGTTCATTTTGCGCAATTCCGCCTGCATCTGCTCGTTCTGAATTGTCGTTGAAAGAATGCCGGAGAGCGTCGTAAAAAAGTTGATTTCCTCGTCAGAAAACACCCGTGCCTTCCGGTAGAGCACCTCCATCACGCCCACAAGCGCTCCGTTGGAGTAAACATACAGCGGAAGACAGTACACGGACTGAAAATCATCGAGCGTCAGCCCGGGGGTGCTGCGATAGCGCGCATCCGAACGAAACTCCTTGAGCATGAGCGGCTCCAGACGCCGCCCCACCCATCCTTCCATTCCTTCACCCAGGGGGATGCGAACCCTGCCGATTCCCTCCTCCGGGGTGCCTTTCGTTGCCGACAGTATGAGGTCGTCCTTCCTCCCGTCATGTAGAAAAATACAGCACGCATCGGCTTCCATGACCCGCGCTGTTATATCGGCCACGTCCATGAGCCGTTCTTTAAACAGCCGCGGCGAATTTGCTGCATAGTTCACATCATAGATACCGAGGAACTTGACGAACAAGTCGTCCTTCGTATCAAGCAGTTCTTCCTGCTTGAGATGGAGCTCGAGGTTCGCGTCTTCCAGTTTCCGGTAGGAGGGATAGAGTGCTTTTTGATAGAGAAGATACACCACTACAGGAATGCACAAGGCAAGCACGAGGGCAAGGAGCAGCCCGCTCCCCAGGGAGCGGGCTGCAAGAAAGCCCCCTGTAACACTGAGCACGACAATGGTAATCGTGCATGCGACAAGGATTATGACCGTATGTTTTCTGTATTCCAAGCCTTGCTGCATCGTGCCCCCTTAGTATCCGGCCCGGACGGACTGCGCCGCCGCCTGTTATTTACGGTTATCGTCCTTGTTGCTCACGCGTTTGATGAAAACAAAGGAACCGTCGCTGCTGATAAAGATGTTCATGCACCAGCTGATGAAGCTGATCAATAGCGCACCTAAAAAAGCGGCGCCGAATGATTCGATGGTGAAGCCGGGAACCATGTCGGACACGAGTTTCAGCATCGCGGCATTAATAACGAGTGTGAACAATCCCAGCGTCAGCAGATTGATGGGAAGAGTGAGAACGAGGACCACGGGCCTGATCACGGCATTGATGACGCCGAGCACCCCGGCGGCGAGGATTCCGATGCCCATACTCCGTATCTTAATGCCCGGAATGACTGCCCCGGCAATCACCATGGCGAGAAGATTGATGGACCAGCGCAGGAGAAACCCGATCATGCATCCTCCCCGTAAATAATGAAAAAAATAGTAGCATACTTCACCGCACATTGCAACCAACGGGAACCTCTTTTCGCTGTGACGCCGCCTGCACAACCGAACACGGCATCATCAGGTGTGCACACGTCGATGTGCGTTAAACTTCCAAGAAACTCATTGACTTTGCACTTCTACTATGCTAATAAATCCAACCGGACAGCAAAAAATATTGTGTTGGGAAAAAGAGAGGTCAATACATAATGGGAATCGCGCAACGCGCACGTGCCATCAAGCCCTCGCCGACACTGGCAGCGGCCGCAAAGGCGAAAGCCATGAAGGCGCAGGGAATCGATGTCGTTGATTTCGGCGTGGGCGAACCGGATTTTGATACGCCGGAGAATATCAAGCAGGCAGCCATCAAGGCCATCCAGAACGGTTTCACCAAGTATACGCCTGCCGGCGGCACGGATGAACTCAAGGAAGCCGTGATCGAGAAATTCCGCACGGACAATGGGCTCGGATATGAAAAGTCCCAGGTCCTTATTTCGTGCGGTGCGAAACACAGTCTGTATAACATTGCTGAAGCGCTTTTCGATCCCGGCGACGAGATCATCATTCCATCGCCCTACTGGGTTTCCTATCCTGATCAGGTGCTGCTGAATGATGCTGCACCCGTTATTGTGGAAACAACGGAGGAGGAAGGTTTTCGCCTCTCGGCAAAAAAACTCGAACGGGCAGTGACAAAGAAAACCAAGGCTTTGATCCTCAACAGTCCGTCCAATCCTACCGGCCTGGCATACGACAAAAAGACGCTCGAGACCATCGCTGCGCTGGCCGTGCAGCACAAGTTCTACATTATTTCTGACGAGATATACGAGAAGCTGATCTACGACAATTTCACGCACATCAGCATTGCTTCCCTGGGGGAAGATATCAGAAACCTGACCATTGTCGTAAACGGCGTGTCTAAATCTCATGCTATGACGGGGTGGCGGATAGGGTATGCAGCAGGCCCCAAGGATGTTATCGGCGCCATGTCGAGCATCCAGAGCCAGAGCACGTCAAACCCTACGTCCATATCGCAGAAGGCTGCGCTGGAAGCACTCCGAGGTCCTCAGGACTTCATCCGTATCATGAACGTCGAATTCGACAAGCGCAGAAAGTATATGGTTGAGCGACTCAACGCCATACCGGGAATCTCATGTCTCATGCCGGTCGGGGCGTTTTATGCATTTCCGCGCATATCCTCACTGTTCGGCAAAAAAGCGAAGGGTACCGTCATCAAAAATTCGGCCGACATGGCTTCGTATCTGCTCGACGAGGCGAAGGTATCGCTTGTTTCCGGCGACGCGTTCGGAGCCGATGCCTATATCAGGCTTTCCTATGCAACGTCGATGGAGAATATCAAAAAGGGGCTCGATCGCATGGAGCGGGCTATCAATGAGCTCACATAGCGGCGTGGGAACCCTCGAGAAGGAGGACTGTACATGAAAATCGTTGCTTATATTTTTATCGCCCTTTTCGTCGTCGCACTCGGTGCAGCCGGCTTTTTTTATTTGAAAATCTACCAGCCCCTGGAAGCGGAAAACCGGACGATGAAGGCCGGCATGCCCGAGCTTGACCGGGCCAAAGCTGAATTGCGCCGGATCAAGGACAAAGAGAGCAAGGAGAGCGCCTGGGTCAAACCGGCGGTCGACGCCCTCAGCGCAGGTCTGAGCGAAGAAATCAGCGCCGGCAAAGCTGAAGTTATGAACGCAGGACATGCGGTGATCGTGAATATCACCGAGGACGCACTGTACCTGCCGGCATCGTACACTTTCGCCAAGGACAGCACTCCGCTCCGTGCGAAGCTTGTCGGTCTTCTCTTGAGAAGCGAACTGCTTGGCAAGGAAATCGTCATCGGCAACACGACGGAAGGAATTCAGGCACAGATTCGGGGCAGGAACAAGGTTCCTGCGAAGGACGCGCGTACCCTCGCGGCGGAACGATCAGGCGTACTCATCAAAGACTTCGAGAAAAACGGCGTTCCCTCCGATATGCTCGTTGCCGCAGCCTATTCGGCAAAGCAGCCGGAAATCGGAGCAAAGCTGAAGTCACACAAGACTGTCTTCATCATCTCGACTCCGCTCGCAGCACCCCAGCCCGCAGCGCCGGCCAGACCGGCGACGGCCGCAACGGCAACCACGGCAGCCGCTCCGGCGCAATCGGCGGCAACGACGTCAGCGCCGCAGCCGCGTGCAATCCCGGTTCGGCCGGCTCAACCGCAGCCGAAATAGCAGAACACAGCCGCGCGGGACACCTCACACTGAACCAGCCTGGGGGATTGATGGCGGGGGAATACCTACAAGGCAGGATAGCAGAACTTGAAAATGAACTCGCCCAGGCGCGTGCCCGCGAGAAGGAACTCGGAGATCTTCTCGAAAAAAAGCTGAACGAAATCTATATTCACTACCACGTGTCGAGGACCGTGGGCTCGCTGCTTAGCCTGCAGGATATGCTGCTGCAGGTCATCACCACCATCGGTAAAACACTACCCTGCGAACGCGTATCCGTCTACCTTCTCGACGAAAAACAGGAACGACTGAACCTTGTTTTCTACAATGGCATCGATCTCGTGCGCGGCGTTTCTCTGCTGCCGGGCGAAGGGACGCCGGGGCGCATCGTGGAAAACGGCGAGCACGTGCATATCCACGACCTCGCCGTCTTTTACCAGACCTTCAACGATTTCATCCATCATCCCGGAGAGGCCAAGCGGGACGGCTCCTTTATCGGGATCGCGCTCAAAGTCCACCAGACCACAATCGGTGTCATCGGCATGGACAACCCTCAGAAGTACGGACTCACCGTGGACGACATGGATTTCATGGCCATTCTTTCCCATCAGCTCGCTGCAGGCATCGAAATGTCGCTTCTCTTCGACAGGATCAACCTGCTCTCGCAGCGCGACGGCCTGACGGGCCTGTACAACCACCGCATCTTCAAGGAGAAACTGCATCAGGAAATGACACGCCGCCGCAGGAACGGCAGGCCGCTCGCCCTCTTGATGATCGATATCGATCATTTCAAGCAACTCAACGACACGTACGGCCACCAGGCTGGAGACACGGTGCTCAGGGATCTGGCAGCGGTCATCACCAAACAGACGCGCGGGAACGACATCGACATCTGCTGCCGCTACGGCGGCGAGGAATTCATGGTGATCATGCCTGAGCTTGACCTGTCACAGGCGCTCATCGTAGCGGAACGGCTCAGGAAAGCCGTGGAAGCCGCTCCGTTCCGGATTAGAACAGTCGGCAGCGAGATTCAACTGACGGTCAGCCTCGGGGTGGCATGCATCAAGAGCGGGGTCGAGACGACTATTGATCAATTCATTAAAGAAGCGGACGACGCATTATACGTATCCAAACGAAATGGAAGGAATCGTTCGAGCGCTCTTCCCAGATGAGCGGAAATGACGGTGAGCACGATGGAGCAGGACCATCGTGAGGAAAGCAGGCCGGCCTGCGGTCATTGTTTCATCGCATTGTTCAGGTAGGCAATAAATTCTGATGCACGCTGGCGGCTGCGGGGATCCGTTTCCATGGCCAAATACCGGTTCGCAAACTGCAAAGCCCTGTCGAACTTCCTCGCCTGGGCAAGGGCCAGTGCCATATTCCAGTAGCGCGCCGGCACATCTGGCTCGCTTTCCAGGGCTTTCTGAAAAAATTCAACCGCCTTGTCGTAGTTATTCTTCGCCATATACACCTGCCCCATCGTATTCAGCGCCTGAGGCATGCGCGGATCAATGGTCAGGGCAGTCATGGCCAGCGCGGCAGCGTCATCGTATCTTCCCCGCTGCATATACGCGATCGACAGGTTATTGGAGAGGCTGGGGTCGTTGGGAGCGAATTGCAGACCCGTCTGCCACGCGGTGATGGCATCGTCGAACTTCCCCATGCGAAAATGGACAACCCCGATCTCGCGGTACAGGTCGCGCGGCGGAACGCTCCCGTCATCCTTCAGCGCGATGACCGTCTGAAACTGACGAAGCGCCTCCTCATAGTACTTCAGCGCCTCCTGCGGATTCTGAGAAAGCGAGCCCGCCGTGGAAAGCGCCTGCCCGTAGTTTTCATGCGCCCTTCTCTTCTCGGGAGACCGTTTGACAATGTCCGCCCAGAGCGTAACGTGGGTCCGATAGATGCTGTTGCGTATGTGGGCCGCGATCGACAGGAGCACAACGATCATAACCGACAGCGTGAGAACGATCATGACCGACCCGTCGCTCCTGCGAACCGCCTCGGCTGGCGGCGCCTGCTTCAGTTTTTTCTTTACCCGTGCCATCGATTCTCCAGTTTCCCGTATGCCGTTCTGTATCGATCGGCCTTCATCGCGACAAAGGACTTCGTACCTCTGATGAATATTCTATACTATAGGGGAGGCAGCCTGGAGTCAAGGGAAATGGCTCCCGCGACATGCTATTCCCAGGGTGCAACGGCCGTCCCCGGGTAGTAATGTGCCAGGATGGCTTTAAAATCGTATCCGCGCTCTGCCATTTCCTCTGCACCCCACTGGCACAACCCCACGCCGTGCCCCGCTCCCCGGCCTGAGAACACCGCTTCATTTCCGTCCAGTTCCAATTCAAAAAAAACGCTCGGGATCACGGCGGTGCCGAGCGCTGCACGCATTGTTTCCGCAGGGATAAGCCGCTCCCCCTGGGAGGAGCGGAGCGAAACTCCCTTCACCCTTCCTGCTGCTGTAACGCCCTTGATCCCCATGCCGACGACATCGCTGATCCGTATGCCCTGCTTACGAAGCGTCGCAAGAACCCGGCGTTTGCCGATTCTCCGCTCCCAGAGTCCGTAGCGTGAAATCTCCTGGCATTCGCAGTCGACTCCCTTGAGATACGGTTCATCGATGCCCCAAAGTTCCCCGGCGTTCTCGGTATGGCCGCCGCAGCTCGAATGGTAAAAAGCATTGATGAGCTCCCCGCGATACAGGATGACCAATCCTCTCGTGTCCCTGACGGCTCGTGCGCCCCGGGGCCGCTCGCTGTCTCCGCCTCTGTAGACCTGGCTGTTTACCGTTGCGAGCACGTGATACAGCCTGTGATCGGCCGCTTTTTTCTGGTAAAGAGCATAGGTTCTGGCAGCAACTGCCTGCGCCTTCAGGGCTTCAAAGGACCAGTCGTGCGGAATTTCCGATGTAACGACGCTTTGCAGATAGTCCTCGATATCGAGCTCATTTACAACGAGCAGGAGACCATTCTTTTTCTTCCGCACTTCGAGCCAGCCGCGGTAATTCTTTCCGTTCACTCGGGAGAAACCGCTGTGTGCGCGGATGCGGACAGGCCGGCTGCCGATTGACGCGGATGTAAAAAACATCTTTCTCACGCCCGATTCGGCCCGATGCTCGACAAGAAGCCCCGACTCCGCTGAAACGGCGATCGTACTCCGGTTGTCAAGCAGAGCCACGCGAATCCGTTCTCCGCTTGATGCCGCAGGGGCGTACACAAACAGCAGCGCGCACGCACACAGGACTGTCGCCCGGATGACGCGTGCCAGCGGTCGCAGCGTGTCAGACACGCGCATGGTCCTTGCGATACCGCTCGTGCTCGCTGTAGATGCACCCGCAGTACTGCTGGCGATACAGCCCCATGGCCTTGGACTCCATGATGCCTTCGCGCCAACCGCGCCGAAAATCCTCATAATAGAAATCCACGCCATGTTCCCTGCCCATTTCCCTGGCGACGCCTGCAATGAGGTCATGTTTCTGGTATTTGCTGTACAACAGCGACGTGGTGAATGCCCGGCAACCCTGCGCGCGCGCTGCAGCGGCTGCAGCATCCAGTCGCATGCGGTAACAGTGTTCGCAGCGATGCGGCCCTTTGCCGGCCGCACGAATGAGAAAGGCATCGATGTCATAGTCATCCCGGTACTTGACTTCGAGGCCGACACGCAGCGCGAAATCCCTGACCGTATCCAGCCTCTTCCGGTATTCCTGGTAGGGATGGATGTTGGGATTATAGAAATACCCCAAAGCATCCAGCCCTTCCTCGCGGAGGCGGAAAAAAGGATAGATTGCGCAGGGAGCGCAGCATATATGAAGGAGTATATTCATGCAGACACCGTCTCCTACAGAGGCTTGAAACGTTTTCACGCTTCGCGCCACATGCAGATAAAAGATTCAGACATCTGTATTAGAGCAGTTTTTCCTGGGCCGAGGAAGGACGTAGTTTGCCGAAATATTCGTAGGCCAGACGCGTGGCCTGTCTCCCGCGCGGCGTTCGGTCAAGAAACCCCTCCTGGATCAGATAGGGTTCATACACATCCTCAATCGTGTCTTTTTCCTCATTCAGCGTTGCAGCCAGCGTTTCCAGGCCGACAGGCCCGCCTTCGAATTTATCGATGATCGCGAGCAGCAGTCCCCGGTCCATGTGATCAAAACCCTTCTCATCCACTTCAAGACGCTGCATTGCATGGACGACTACGGGCAGGGTCACGGCACCGGTGCCCTCCACCTGGGCAAAATCGCGTACCCGCCGCAGCAGCCGATTGGCGATGCGCGGCGTGCCACGGGAGCGTCGGGCAATCTCGGCTGCAGCGTCCGGTGCAATGGAAATGCGGAGCAGTCCAGCTGAACGCACAACAATCTTCTGAAGTTCTCCTGGTTCGTAAAAGCCGAGGCGGTCGATGACGCCGAACCGGTCCCGCAGCGGCGAGGTGAGAAGCCCTGTCCGTGTTGTGGCGCCCACCAGGGTGAACGGGGGCAGATCGAGTTTGATCGACCGGGCGCCCGGCCCCTGGCCGATGATGATATCGAGCTGGAAATCCTCCATTGCCGGGTAGAGCACTTCCTCCACGACGCGGTTCAAACGGTGGATTTCATCGATGAACAGTACATCGCGCTCCTGGAGATTCGTGAGGATGGCCGCAAGATCACCGGCTCGCTCCAGCACCGGGCCGGAGGTTGTCTTGATGCTCACTCCCAGTTCGTGCGCTATGATGTTCGCCAGGGTCGTTTTGCCCAGGCCCGGCGGGCCGCAGAACAGGACATGATCGAGCGCTTCCCCACGCCCCTTTGCAGCCTCGATAAACACGCGCAGGTTATATTTGATGCGGTCCTGTCCTACGAAATCGACGAACCGCAACGGCCGGAGACTCCTGTCGAGCTGTACGTCGTCGTCGTTCTGTTCTGGTTCAACTATCCGCTTCGGCACGGTCGCCCTTTCTGGCAGTCATAGCGCACCCGGCGCCCATTCACACCGGTCAGTTCACATCCGCATCCCCTCACCGGCTCGTCAGCACGGACAACCCCTCCCGGATCAATTCCTCGACGGTCAATCCGGACTTGCGGTGCACAACTTTTTTTACGGCTTCCTCGGCAAGCGGCTTTTTATACCCCAGATTCACCAGCGCGGAGACAGCGTCATCAGCGTTGCCGCTCTGCCGCACTCCGGCATCGCCATCCGCACAGGAATATGCAGCCAGACAGGCCACTTTATCGCGCAGTTCAAGAATCATCCGAGCTGCGGTCTTTTTTCCGATACCGGGAATGGAGCACAGTTTCGAATCATCAGACGATTGAATGGCGCGGACAATATCCGGGACGGACAGGCTGGACAGGACGCCGAGTGCGAGCCGTGGTCCAATGCCGGAAACACCGAGGAGGAGCAGGAAGGCGTCTTTTTCAGCCTCATCGATAAATCCAAAGAGCGCCAGCGTATCCTCTCGCACATGCGTATGAATATGAAGCGAAACCTCTTCCCCGATGCCGGGCAGCGCGGAGGAGGTGGAGAGCGGAATATGCACCTCGTATCCCACGCCATTTACATCGATGACCAGGTAATCACGTGATTTACGCCTGAGCCTTCCGGTAAGCAGCGCGATCATGCCGTCCCTTGGGTCCTTCTTGCCGCCGTGCCCCGGGCCGGGCCGGTTCTTGAAGGCTGGCGCAGGCTGGCCGACGATTTCAGCACCTCCCTGAGCCGCGACGAATGAATGTGGCAGATGGCGGCGGCCAATGCGTCCGCTGCATCAGCGGGGTGCGGCGCCTTCTGGAGCTCCAGCAGGGCTTTCACCATCAGCTGTACCTGTTTTTTTTCCGCCTTGCCGTTCCCCACGACCGCCTGCTTGACCTCGAGAGGAGAATATTCGAACACGGGAAGGCCTGCGTTCATCGCAGCGAGCACGGCCACGCCCCGGGCATGACCCAGTTTCAGCGCTGATTTGATGTTCTTCGAGACAAACAGGTCTTCCACCACCACCACATGGGGGCGGTGCTTCTCGATGATTTTTTCTAGTTCTTCATAGATTTTCTTCAACCGCTTCGGAAACGGCTGCTTCGCGGACGGGCTTATGCCCCCCGACACAACATGGAAAAGTTTATGGTCTTCTTCCGCCACAATGCCGTATCCGCTGGTCAACGTTCCCGGATCGATTCCGAGCACCCTCATGCCGTCCTCCGTATCACGCAATGACCGGCGCGATTCCCGCCGCACCGGCTCCGGTCCGTCTCACTCCGCATTCATGATATCCTCGGGGATATCGAAGTTTGCGTAGACGTTCTGGACATCGTCATTGTCTTCCAGCGTCTCCACGAGGCGTAGCATCTGCTGGGCATCCTTGCCTTCAAGTTTGACGTAAGTCTGCGGGATCATCGTGATCTCTGCGGCTTCGGCCGCGATCCCCGCATCCTCGATGGCCTTTTTCACTTTTTCGAAATCATTCGGCGCCGTCGTGACCGCGAAATTGTCGTCCTCCGTCTGCATATCCTCTGCCCCCGCGTCCAGCGCAAGCGTCATAAGTTTGTCTTCATCCGCCTTTGCGCGGTTCACCACAAGATATCCCTTCTTGTGAAACATCCACGATACGCAGCCCGACTCGCCCAGGTTGCCCCCGGCCTTGCTGAATATATTGCGAATTTCCGATACGGTCCGGTTCCGGTTGTCCGTCATGACTTCGACAATGACGGCGACTCCGCCCGGGCCGTATCCCTCGTACATGACCTCTTCATATGAGACGCCGGGCAGTTCGCCCGTTCCCTTCTGAATAGCACGCTTGATGTTCTCTGCAGGCAGACTGACCGCCTTTGCTTTCGCGATGGCGGTTCTAAGCCGGGGATTTCCCCCGGGATCGCCCCCCCCGAGCTTTGCCGCAACCGTTATCTCCTTGGCGAGCTTCGTGAAAATCTTTCCGCGCTTGGCGTCGGTAGCGGCCTTCTTATGCTTCGTGGTGGCCCACTTTGAATGCCCTGACATGAAACCTCCCTCGGTTGAAAATCCATGACCCGCTTCCGGACCAGCGCCTGAAGCGGGGATAATTGCCTGAAGCCGTTCTTACGTGTTTCCCTTGCGGCCTACCGTTCTACGGTCAGCAGGTCGTGCTCGATATCCTCTTTGAGCTTCGTGAAGATCATCCTGCCCGCTGCGGTCTGGAGCACGCTCGTTACAGCTACATCGACGTTCTTATTGATGTGCTTGCGTCCGTTTTCGACAACGATCATGGTACCGTCGTCGAGATACGCCACTCCCTGTCCCGGTTCCTTGCCTTCCTTCAGAACGAACACGCGCATGCTTTCCCCGGGCAGGGCGACTGGCTTGACCGCATTCGAGAGATCGTTGATATTCAGCACTTTGACGCCCTGCAGTTCGGCCACCTTGTTCAGGTTGAAATCGTTCGTAATGACCTTGGCGCCCAGCTTTTTGGCCAGTGCGATCAGTTTGCTGTCAACTTCCCTGATCTTGGGGAAATCGTCCTCGGTGATCCTCACTTCCATATGATTCATCTTCTGAATGCGATGCAGGATGTCCAGCCCGCGCCTGCCCCGCGCGCGTTTCAGTGAATCCGATGAATCGGCGATGTGCTGCAGCTCGTGGAGAATAAACTGTGGAATGATGATCGTACCGTCGAGAAACTCCGTCTCGCAGACGTCCGCGATCCGTCCATCAATGATCACGCTCGTGTCCATGATTTTGATGTTCTCTTCCGCTCCGCTCTTGAACAGTTTCCTGATGTTCGCAGGATTGAACCGTTCGCCTTCGCGGATCCCGATGGTGATGCCGACATAACCGAAAAATCCGTTCATGAGCAGCAGTATGAAATTCACGATGCTGCGCTCAAGAGGAACCAGTTTGAGGGGGGCGGCAATGATATTGGCAGACGTCAAGCCGAGAATGAAGCCGAGGATTCCGCCGAGAATGACCTTTAATGAAACCCGCCTGAATAAAAATTCCGTGAGAATGATGAGCACCGCAACGATGCAGCCCACGGTCATGCCCTCAACCTTGCTGACCTGGTCGTAGAGCTGTGTGGACGCATAATATCCCAGAAGCGTGCCCAGAAAAACAAATAATATGCGTATCACGATGAGACCCATTTATCCTTTCACCTCCTTTCGTCACGCAGAATGAGATTGCAACCATGTTGCAACGTCCGCACCGGGAGAAACGGGAACATCCGCGGCGCGCTACTCCGGTTTGATCGTTACATACAGGTCCTGCCCCTTCCGGCGCACGAGCAGCAGAACCCTGTCCTTTGCTTTGAGCCGAGAAACGGCTTTCTTGTATTCATCCAGGGTTTCGGTGTTCCGCTGATTCACCTGAAGGATGATATCGCCGGGACGTATCCCCGCTTCGTAAATTTTGCTGGCAGCGTCGACCTTGATGACGATAACGCCTTTTTCGCCTGCAGGGTAGCCGAAACGCTTTGCCAGATCAGGGGTCATTTCACGGACCAGAAGTCCGGTGAGCATGTTGCTTTCTTCCTCCTGCTCCTCACCGGAATCCTCACTGCCGGAATTGGCCTCCGCCATCTTCTTAGTCAACTCCATAACGTTGACTTCGACCTCAACTTCCTTTTTACGCCGCAACAACTTGATTTTAACCTTGGTCCCGACAGGCGTCTGGGAAACCATATTTCTCAAATGCCCCGTGTCTTCAACGTCTCTGCCGTTGTATTGTAAAATTATATCACCCTGCTTGATGCCGGCCGAATCCGCAGGACTGCCCTTCATGACGCCGCTGACCAGAGCGCCCTTCAACTCTTTGATCCCGAACTCTTCGGCGAGATCCGATGTCATGTCCTGAATGCTCACCCCAAGCCAGCCTCGCACCACTTTTTTGTATTTAATAAGGCTGTCCATCACTTGGCGCGCCATGCTGCTCGGAACGGCGAACCCGATCCCCTGATATCCGCCGGTCCGCGACAAAATGGCGGTATTGATACCGATCAACTCCCCGCGTGCGTTTATCAGTGCTCCGCCCGAATTGCCGGGATTAATGGCTGCATCGGTCTGGATGAAATCCTCATAGTCGGCGATCCCGACATTCGCCCGCCCCACTGCGCTGATCACTCCCATGGTAACGGTCTGGTTCAGGCCGAAAGGATTCCCGATCGCAAAAACGATCTCACCCACTCGCAGTTTATTGGAGTCCCCCCAGGGGAGGGCAGGAAGCCCGGTGGCCTCGATCTTGATGACTGCAATGTCGGTCTTCGGATCCGCTCCGATGACCTTTGCCTTGTAGTCCTTTTTGTTCAGCAGAAGTACTTTTATTTCCTCGGCCTTTTCGATAACATGGTTGTTCGTGATGATATAGCCGTCATCTGATACAATGACCCCGGACCCAAGGCTCTGTTCCCTGTGTTCCTTCGGGACTTCGGGATGGGGAACCTGATCGCCGAAAAATCTCCTGAAAAAAGGATCATTGAACAAATCAAAAGCCCCGTCCTCGCGTGTCTTGATGACCCTCGTGGTCGAAATGTTCACGACGGAAGGGGTAGCAACAGCCGCGACTTCGGATTGTGCATCGCTCAACTGCGTTAAAATATCCACGGACTTCGCGGAAATCTGGCTCTTTGCCGGCAGAGACGGCATGATGTCAAGACGAGAGGCAAGAAGCAGACCGATAAAGACGCCGAGTACGAGAAGAAATGCCGATGCGACAAAAAGCTTTTTTTTCCTGATCATGACGTTGATATTCCTCCGGTAGGGCAGGCAAGACAGGCCGCACGATCATACTCAAGACATTCATTTTACCAGAAAGGCGCGAGGCGTTTCAAGTCCTTTTATTATTGACAAAAACATCGCGTCTATTATAATCATACTCGAATGCAATTGTTGCTGTCCCAGCGCGGTTTGCCGCGTACTCCGAAACAAGGAGAACGATCATTGCGGACGTCAGCTCGCCGGAAAAAGAGCTCAATAGATCATCTCGAGCAAACAGACAAAACATTCCTCTGGCATCCGTTTACACAGATGCTGGACTGGGAAAAAGAGCCTCAACTCATCATCGAGAGCGGATCCGGATGCACGCTCAAGGATATCCGCGGCAAATCGTACATCGACGGGGTCTCGTCGCTCTGGGTCACCGTGCACGGACACCGAAAAAAGGAAATCGACGCCGCCGTTTCAGCACAACTCCGGAGAATCGGACATTCAACGCTTCTCGGGCTTTCCAATGTCCCGGCGGTCCTGCTTGCCGAAAAGCTCGTCAAGATCGCGCCGAGAGGCCTCAGTCGTATTTTTTTCTCGGACAGCGGATCAACTTCCGTTGAAATCGCCTTGAAAATTGCATTCCAGTACTGGCAACAGAAAGATGAAGCCTATCGGCAGAAAACCGGATTTATTTCCCTGACCGAGGCGTACCATGGAGACACTATCGGCTCGGTCAGTGTTGGTGGCATAGACCTTTTCCATCGGATCTATAAACCCCTGCTTTTTCAGACCCGGAAAATAGAGTCGCCGTATTGTTTCCGCTGCAAATACGGTTTGACGTATCCCGGCTGCTTAAAGACCTGCCTGACCTATGCGGAGAGAACCATACAGAAATACGCTTCTGTAACCGCCGCCCTCATTATCGAGCCAATTGTGCAGGGAGCCGCGGGCATGCTTGTCCAGCCTCCGGGGTACCTGAAAAAAATCCGCGAGTTGTGCACACAGAACAACATTCTCATGATCGCCGATGAAGTCGCCACGGGGTTCGGCAGAACCGGTAAGATGTTCGCATGCGAACATGAATCAGTAAAACCAGACATTCTCTGTCTTGCCAAAGGAATTTCAGGCGGATATCTTCCCCTGGCAGCAACGCTCACAACGAATGACATTTATCAGGGTTTTCTCGGTAACTATAATGAGTTTAAAACGTTCTTCCATGGCCATACCTATACCGGCAATCCTCTTGCCTGCGCAGCGGCCCTGGCAAATATCGATCTTTTCCAAAAAGAAAAAACCCTGCTCAAGCTGAAACCGAAAATTACCTTGCTGACAAAGGAATTGAAACAGATCCAAAAAATGAAGCAGGTGGGCGAGGTGCGGCAGCGGGGATTCATGGTAGGGATAGAACTTGTAAGAGACAGAGCGCTGAGAACTCCGTATCCTTGGGAAGATAAAATCGGCATCCGGGTGACGCTTGAATGCCGCAAACGCGGACTCATCATCCGGCCCTTGGGCAATGTGATCGTCCTGATGCCGCCGCTTTCGATATCCAAGCCTGAACTGCAGCGTATGGTACAGATTGTTTCGGACTCAATACGAACAGTTACCGGCGAAAAGTAAAAGGATAGTCTCATGATGAATTGGCATTCAGCGAGCCGGATTTTATGATCGGAAATGAGAGTATCCACTCCCGGCTGCATAATACCTGCTGTTTATCCTGTACCTGACGCATTTGAGTCCGACTGCCGGACCTGCCTGCTCCGCTAACTGACTGAACGCTTTTGAAACTCGTCCACCCCGCGATTGCCTTCCTTGCCATCGCGCATGACCCTCTATTAATGAAGAGCGTACTATCAGGTTTTGAAGGTATGCATAAATTTGCATGTACATGTGGTATGAACGTCTATTTCCGTCAGCACATATGTTCAGTCCAGTATAAATACCAATGTCAGGTTCTTTTAATTAAATGGTGAAGACATGATAAAGCACACCACCTGTTACAACAGAAAGAGGAAATCAGGTGTTTTTTCTTGACAATTTATTATCTTCTCTATATAATTCGTTGCTTGCAGCCCCGGAGCCGCAAAAATGGCTATCAAAATCAAAGATATACCTCCAGAGGGGCTTGACCTGCGACTTGATCAGCAGGTTGATCTTTTTGATGGCGGCAGTGCCACAACAGCATTCAAAGCTGTTCTGCATATCGTGCCGGAGCAGCAAGGCGCAGTCCATATTTCAGGGCATGTGCAATCAATACCTCAGCTCGAATGCAGC
>DATHDE010000117.1:0-5882 GCA_035490495.1 Nitrospirota bacterium | reverse complement strand
AAACATGTAGGTAGTTATCGCCTCGGTATCAATGAACAGGTATCTGTTTGCATCCGGAACCAGTAGCTCTTCTCTGTCTCGGTGTCCTAAGGCTATTTCGACGAGTTGCTCCAAAGTTAGCCGTCGATCAACATGATTTTTTTCCCAGTACTCTCGCCCAAATTCCGGCATCCACTTGGTTGAATATAGTGTGGCCAGTTTTTCGGCTATTGTCGATTTCCCTGTTGACGGCGCGCCAAGAAATACAATTTTTGTAATGAGATCTCTATAGACCAAGGAATTGAGATAATGCCTATTGGCGAATAAATCGCTTCGGACGGCTGTGGCACAAATGGGAACCTTGTCACGTCTTGGATCGACACGACGATCAATCGCACCAAGCGCTTTGCTCACATGATCGCCGTAAAATTCGCTTGAGTAAAAATGTGTTATTGTCCGGCCTTTGAGAGCGCCGAGAATATACTCTTCGTGAATTTTCATCATTTCAGGAGAGTCACTAACTGTGGTGGGGCCATCCCATGCTTCAACTACTTCTACGCTTGGATAGAGCTTCCGTATCCAATTGGCGCGCATAGGAAGGGGACACGATGTCGTTTCTGGGGCGTCATAAATCATTAAAATGACGCGGTCCATTTCGGACAGTGCTGTTTCAATCACCAACTGGTGCCCCTGATGAAGTGGGGCGTATTTCCCGAGCGTTAAACCGACTTTCATTAAGACCTTCTGTAATTAGCGTTTTGCGCCAAGTGAAATACCCCGATATAGCAAGAAATAGAAATACAGAATACAACCCGGTTGTTATATAGAGAGACTTGTAAAGATATACACCGATTGCGACAACATCAACCGTGATCCAATAGAACCACGACTCGATTTTCTTTCGTGCCATCAACCATTGAGCTATTAGGCTCGTAACGACTATGAATGCGTCCAAATAAGGAACCGCAGCATCTGTAAAGGATGCCATAATATAACCCCAAACCATAGCACCCAAAATAGCGATGAGACACCAGATGGCGGTGTGGCTAAGTGGCTGGCTAGAGACTTTCAGCAAGCTATGCTCTGAGCCACCACGAAGCCAGTGATGCCAGCCGTATATTTGCATAACCACATATATGATATGCAGGATTAAATCCGAGTAGAGTTTAGCATCATAGAAAACGAATATATAAAGAAAAACCTGCACCAGACCTGTCGGCCAGCACCAGATATTTTGCCGGACGGTCAGCCAGACGCAGAGGAGACCAAAGAATGTCGCAGTTGATTCGATCCAGATCATGTTTTCAGATTAACACGCGGGTGAGACGCGCGTCTCTTGCGCGTCGGACTCGACCCGGTCGTTAGACGTGTTTTTCGACTATAGATTTGATAAGCCAGCCGAGAACTAATACTGCCAACAAGCCGTATGAAAGCAAATTAAGATTACGCGTTGCGACCTTTATCAATATAGGGTCGGTATCCTTCATTTGCCGCTTAACACTTGAATACTCATACCACCATGTCACAAAATAGAACGGGATCAATAACACGAGACAAGCCAATGGAATTGTCCAATAACCATACTTTTCATCTGGTCCAAGCCAGGCAGCGCCAACGATAGACGCAAATGCCGCTGCAAATACATTGTTTGCCCGAGTTATCGATTCGGGCATCATCATAAATATTGCTCCTACGGCCATTTCAACTAACAACATGCCGAGCCACGCGAGAGGAATGCCGATTATCGTCGACTCTAAATTTACTATTGTCATTACTTTGAGGGATCGACGTAGCGGAATCTTGAGATATTTATGTAAGTACCAAGACTCGATTAAAATGACCGGAATCAATGATATGACCATGCCCGGCATCGCAAGTGCAATCATGGGTATGCCCGCATTCGCTAAGGCATCTGAGGGCCAGGCAAACAACAAGAATGTCAGCGCGAAAAGTAGAGTAAGATTCGCTGTCATATTTCCTCATCTAACCAATGTTTGATGGGACGGAATCGTCCTGCAAAATCCGAAAAACTGGAATTAGCAGGACGAATAAAATGCAACAAGGTGCATTTAGACGGTTACTAAAGCTGTAACGACTATATTCTTGATCTATTATAATGTCAACAAAATCGGCGGGGTTATGTTTGGGTGGTAAAAGTTTTTGGATGAAATCCGGACATCGTTAAATACATACTGAATGTGGAGTACAGAATGAACACTACGACCTTCAAGCGGGGACATGGAAGCAACTATCAGTGAGAAAAAAGTACACTACGAATTTATTAAAATAATTATCGCGTCCAATAGTTACCACGCCAGCCGATGCACTTTCTTCTCGTTAAACCTGCTTGACCTGTCCCTGACGCCTTCAGCCGGAAATCAGACAGGAACGCAGGAGAAGGGCAGGCGCTGTCCGGAATGTGCCGGGGATGCTTTTTTCTCTTCAAATTTCCTGTCAAGAGGTGTAAATTGTACGAACATTGTCCCATTTCAATCCTGAGGTTACTTATGTATCTGAATCTTTTATTCGTGGCACTGCTGGTTTTCCTGCTCAACCTTCCTTTCGGGTACTGGCGGGCGAATGTACGGAAGTTCTCATTTGCGTGGTTCGTTTCCGTGCATGCGCCGGTGCCGTTCGTGATCGCGCTGCGGATCCTGTCCGGGCTCGGCTTCCAGTTTGAGACCCTGCCGATCATGCTCATGGCCTATTTCGGCGGGCAGCTCCTTGGTGCGCGGCTCCATTCCGCGCGCAGGGGCAGGGAAGGCGTACGGGTCAGCTCCTGTCTGGTGTGGGACCTCATCGGTCCGGTGCATCGCACGTAACGTTTCGAATACGCTTGCCATCAATCCACCTCTCCGGCATAATGACGCATGCTCCTCGTATTTCCTCCTGTTGCAAAACCCGGTGAACCGCCGGCGGGCATTGCAAAACTGGCCGGCGCTTTGTCTGCCCACAATCTGCCGGTTCATGTTCTTGACGCCAATATCGAGGGCTTGCTTTTCCTTCTGAACAGCCGCCGTGCGGGGCAAGACACCTGGACGCGCAGGGCGGTCAAGAATGTCGCCGCCAACATCGCTGCCCTCAGAAATGCGAAAACCTACGGGTCCTTCGACCGCTACAGCCGGGCGGTGATGGATGTGAATCGCGCGATTGAAAAATCCAGCTGCAATGACAGGGTGATCGTCAGCCTGGCTGATTATCAGGACAAACAGTTATCCCCGGTGCGGAGCGCGGACCTGATAGAGGCTGCCGAACATCCGGAGCGCAATCCCTTTTTCCCCTGGTTCAGCCGCCGGCTGCCCGAACTTCTTCTTGAAAAAATTTCGCTGCAAAGGCGCGAGGGACGCGATGAAATCCAGAGAGTGTCCGCAGGAGAGGAGCATGCAAAACCCTTCATAGGATTCTCCCTGAATTATCTGAGCCAGGCGTTGTGTACATTCAGCATGATCGGTTTCATCAGGAAGGAATTTCCAGGTGCACGGATCATTCTGGGCGGCGGACTTGTTACCTCCTGGATGAAACGGCCGGGATGGAGGAACTGTTTCGGCGGGCTTGTGGATGACATGATAGCAGGCCCGGGCGAAGATCCTTTGCTGAGGATAGCCGGTCGTACAGGCGTGAACATGCATTCTCCTCCCAATTATTCATTGCTGCCGGTGAGCGACTATCTGTCGCCGGGGTTTATTCTTCCCTACAGCGGGTCGAGCGGGTGCTTCTGGAACAAGTGCTCCTTCTGCCCGGAAACAGCAGAGGACAATCCTTATATCCCCGTTGCTCCCGCAGAAGCAGCGGGTGATCTGGATGCGATCTCCCGCCATACCGCGCCAATCCTGATACACCTGCTCGATAACTCGATCAGCCCGGCACTGATGAAAGCCCTTGCGGATAAACCATCAGCAGTGCCGTGGTACGGGTTCGCCCGGATCTCGAAGGAGCTTGCGGATTTTGATTTCTGCATGGCGCTGAAACGGTCGGGATGTGTTATGCTGAAGCTGGGGCTTGAATCCGGGGACCAGGACGTGCTGGACCGGCTGCACAAAGGAATCGATTTGGAAACAGCCTCGCTGGCGCTCAAGAACCTGCGACGGGCAGGCATTGCCGCCTATGTCTATCTATTGTTCGGCACTCCCGTTGAAACAGTGGTCGAGGCAAGAAAGACGCTCGATTTTGTCACAGCGCATAGCCGGGAGATCACCTATCTCAATCTTGCGATCTTCAACATGCCGGTGCACAGCCGGGATGCGGGGCAATACGACACAGAAGACTTTTACGAGGGAGACCTTTCCCTCTACACAGCGTTCAAGCATCCGCGCGGCTGGGACCGGAAAGAGGTCCGCAGGTTTCTGGATACCGAGTTCAAGCGGCACCGCTCCATTGCGGAGATCGTGAAGCGCGATCCGCCGCTGTTCACCTCCAACCATGCGGCATTGTTCCTGAAAGGCACGTTGACCATAAATGAGAACAGATAAACACGGATCAAATACGAAACACCAGGAGATCATCGACGGCCTGAAGCCGGTCTGCCAGTGCAAGGGAATCAGGAAGAGCGTATTCCTGAAGCATATCAAGGCCGGCCTGAAGACCGTGAATGAACTGCAGAAGGCGACCGGCGCAGGATCGGGGTCATGCAAAGGCAAGCGGTGCACGCCGAAGATTGCAGAGATGATCAGGGATGCGCAGTGAAGCATGCGTTCAGCGTTCCTGCCGCGTGAGCGCCGTCACTGAAGCGGGGCATGAGATGCTGTAGACTCTACGAGATACGGAAAAGAAGGGGTTCCCGATTGATCGAGAGGATGGGCGATGCATAACAAGATTCTTCTCTCGGCAGTGTTGACCGCGCTTGCATTTCTGGGTGCTGCATGCAGCGGCGGAAACAGCAGCACGACCGTCTCCGGCATGCCCGATACCAATGTCCCGCCCTACGACGGCAATACCTATCCGGCGCAGATCGACCGCGTTGAAACGACGCAGACGGGCAGCGTATTTTACGTGGACCCGTCGGCGGGGAACATCAACAACAGCGGCAGCGCCGCCTCGCCGTGGAGCACGCTGCAGGCCGTGATCGAAGATAACAAGGTCGAATCACAGCAGCCCGCGAGCCTTCCCTATCAGAACGGCGCTGCGCTCGTGAAGAGGAACGCGGGCGCGCCGGTCAAGGCGGGCGATACCATCATTCTCAAGGCCGGCCATCATGGAGATGTCCTCATCGCGGGATATTTCAATGCCGGCTACATCAACGTCATTGCCGAGCCCGGGGCAACGGTTTCCCGGCTCCATATCCAGGCGGGATGCAAATGGCGGTTCAAGGGCCTCACGGTCCGGCCGGACACGGGGTATGCAGCGGGCTACTCGCTCGTGTTCCTGGAATCGCATAACTGGGCCGGGCCCGTGTATAACATAACGATCGACGATTTCACGGTCTATTCGGTCCCGGACTCTTCGACTGCGTGGTCCACAACGGATCCCACGGACTGGGACACGCTGTCGTGCGACGGCATTTTTGCCGACGGCGACAACATGACGATCCGCAGGAACAGCCTGAAGAACGTCAATTTCGGCATCACGCTGAGCGGCAACTACGGCCTCGTGTACGGCAACACCATCGAGAATTTCGCGGGGGACGGCATGCGGGGGCTGGGGAACGACCTGTTCTTCGAATACAACACGGTCAGGAACTGCTACGCCGTGAACGCCAACCACGATGACGGATTTCAGTCCTGGTCCATCAACGGCGATCCGCCGCGCGAGCGCGTCGTGCTTCGCGGCAACACGATCATCAATTACACGGACCCGAACCAGCCTTTCCGCGGGACTCTGCAGGGCATCGGGTGCTTCGACGGCTGGTACATCAACTGGGTGGTCGAGAACAACGTCATCATCACGGACCACTGGCACGGCATCTC
>DATHDE010000116.1:0-28399 GCA_035490495.1 Nitrospirota bacterium | reverse complement strand
CCAGCTTGACCTTGATATCGAAATCGAATGAGGTGCCGAATATCTTCTTACCCAGGAATCCGCGACGACGGGCATTGTCAAGGGCGATTTTTAGGCGCTCGACGGCCAGGGGATACTCGGCACGGATATAGACATATCCCTGGTGTGCATCAATCGCATATGCCCCGATGATCATTCCTTCAACAACGGAGTGCGGGTTCCCTTCGATCACGGCACGGTCCATGAATGCGCCGGGATCGCCTTCGTCGGCATTGCAGATGATGTATTTCTCGGTGCCCTGGGAATGCCTGCCCAGTTCCCATTTCAGGCCGGTAGAGAACCCTGCACCGCCTCTGCCGCGAAGCCCCGAGGACTTGATTTCATCGATGACATCTTTCGGTGTCCATTCGGTCAGCACTTCCTTTGCCGCTTCATATCCGCTTACTGCCACGTAAGCGTCTATGTCTTCGGGATCGATCTGGCCACAGTCCGCCAAAACAACTTTGATCTGCTTTTGATGGAATTTGCTGTAATCCTCGCCAACCTGCCATTCAGCAACAGGTTTGTTTTCGAGGATGTGTTCCTGAATGATGCGGGGAACCATATCAGGCTTGATGTATTGGTAGGTTGTTTTCTTGTCGCCGACGACGATATCGACAAGCACGTCTTTTGCGCAGAGTCCCCTGCAGCCGACTTGCTGGGAAGAGCATCGTTTACCGATTTGAGCCGAGATGCCGGCCTCCTGCAGTTCTTTCTTGAAGGCTGCAAGAACCTCAGCGCCTCCCGAGGCCATGCCGCCCGTACCCATGCAGACACGCACGATTACGTCATTCTGCGGCATCGGGTTTTCCTTTCAGGAGGCGGATCTCCTTCAGTATTTTATCGGTTGTCGATTTACCATAGACCTTTTTGTTGATGATTACGACGGGCGCAAGGCTGCAGGCACCGACGCAGTTGACCTGTTCCAGCGTAATCAAGCGGTCGGCAGTGGTGTCCTGATCATCGGCAAGCTTTAATTCCCGCTTGAGACCGTTCAGGATTCGTTCGGAGCCGCGTACATGGCAGGCTGTTCCACAGCAGGCAGTGACTTTGTTTTTCCCGAGGGGGGACAGGCGGAACTGAGCGTAAAAAGTGGCCACACCGTAAAATCGGCTTGGTGCGATGCCCAGATGTTCTGAAAAATAATCAACTGCTTCACGGGGGATATATCCTAATGCATCTTGCGTTTCCTGCAGCAGCGAGATGACATTCCCACCGTCCTGCTGGTAGGAGCGTACTATTTTATCGAGGATATTAAGCATAGAAGAAACTATTTAAATGTTACCAATTGTTACATAATAGCATGCGTCTATTTTTTTGCAATAAAAAAATAGAGCTCCGGAAGAAAAAGCCGGCTCATTATTCTCTCAGAGCAAATGCAAAATAACACCTACGATACCTGAACAAATGTCCGATCCTTGCCGGATCAGTCTTCATCATGCCCCAAGGGAGATATGGTGCCGGTAATATAGCCCTTTAAATACTTGTTATCTGATTTCAGTTTCTTCACTGTAGCTTGGATGATGTCGCGCGCCGAAAGCATACCGACGATACGGTCGTCGTGCTTCACGGGCAGGTGACGGATGTTCTTCTCGACCATGGTAGCGGCGATATTGTTCACATCCTCATCCGGTGAAGCGGTAATCAGATTCGTGATCATGTGGTCGCAGACTTTTATTTCCTTGAAAGACCTGCCCTTGGTAGCCAGGTAAGAACGCACTACGTCGCGCTCCGTGAAGATGCCGGCCGGTTTACCGTTCTCGGTGACAATAATCGCGCTGATCTTTCGCTCGCCCATGATGCTGATGGCGTCTTCAATGGTCTTGCTGCAGTCAACCGAGAAAACATCCTTGCCCTTCGAATCAAGAAGTGTGCTTACTTTCATGGTCTGCCTCCTAGGCGTGCTCTGAGCGGTAGGTTTTACCTGCGCTATCAGCATTGTCCGTTGCTTGCCCTGCTAAAAGTCGGATCATTATACCATATGTTTCAACTCGTGGCTACTCTGTTTTTTGATGGGTATTTTGGGGGAGAGTGAAAAACCATACAACTAAATTATGATTCCAGGCCCTCGTTTTCCCCCACGCGGTGAAGCTTCATCATATTGGTACTGCCTGCCTCACCGATGGGCACTCCTGCCGTGATTACGATGAGGTTGTGCCGTTTACCGAGTTTTTTCTTTACCATGATGCGTTCCACGCTCGAGATCATGTCGTCGGTGGTCTGCTTCGTTTTGAGGATAACGGGAGTGACACCCCAGTAGAGGGACATCTTCCGTGCAACCTGTTCGAACGGCGTGGGTGCGATGATACTCGTGCCCGGCCGGTGCTTTGAGACGAGCAGCGCTGTGGAGCCGGTCTGTGTGAACGTCACGATAGCCTGCGCGCACTGCTCTTCTGCTGCCCGGCATGCTGCGTGCGCCACGCTCTCGTCCACTCCGGAGAGATTCGTGTTGGGGCGGCGCCGCACGACGGACTGTTCCGCCTGCAAAGCGATCTTGGACATGAATTCAACAGCATGTACCGGGTACTTCCCGACCGCTGTTTCGCCCGACAGCATGACGCAGTCCGTTCCATCCAGAATCGCGTTCGCCACGTCCGAGGCCTCCGCCCGTGTGGGCTGGGGGTTTTCGATCATGCTTTCGAGCATCTGGGTTGCAGTGATGACGGGCTTTTCTATTTCGTTGCACGCGCTGATGATTTTTTTCTGGAGAACGGGGACCTTTTCCGGAGACATTTCGACGCCAAGGTCTCCGCGCGCCACCATAACCCCGTCCGCAGCATGAATGATCGCATCGAGGTTTTCAATGGCTTCGGGTTTTTCTATTTTGGCGATGATGGGGATGCTGACGCCCAGCGAGTGGATAAAGGCGCGCGTCTGATGGATGTCCCTGTCGGTCCGTACAAAGGACAGGGCGATGTAATCCACGCCTTGTTGAACGCCGAAGGTCAAATCTTCCTTGTCTTTTTTCGACAATGACGGAAGGGAGAGGTAGGCGCCGGGAAGATTGACGCCCTTGTGGCTTTTGAGCATCCCCCCGCGGATCACTTTGCACGTGAGGCTGTGTGTGTTCTTCCGCGCAACGTGAAGTTCGAGGCGTCCGTCATCAAGCAGCACAGTATCGCCGATCTTCAGGTCCCGCGTGAGACGCGGATAGGTCACGGATACCATTTCGCTCGTGCCCAGGACCTTTTTTGTCGTCAGCACAAGGGGATCTCCGTGCTTTATCTGTACCGCATCGTCCTTGACCGCGCCCACACGCAGCTTCGGCCCCTGGAGGTCCTGAATGATCGCGATATGACGTCCTGCACGCGTGGATTCCTGCCGGATCAGCTTCAGGCGGAGGATATGATCGTTCCGGTCTCCGTGCGAAAAATTGAGACGGGCAGCATCCATGCCTGCTCTGATCAGGTTGCTGATGATCTTCGGGGAGCTCGATGCCGGACCGATGGTGGCGATGATCTTGGTGCGCTTCGTCATGGAACCTCCGGATGAATGTCGTTTGAAATATGTGTTGATTATAACATAAAAGCGCAGATTTACAGGGGAAGAGGATGAGAAATAACCGGCTAAACAAACGTGTTGATGATGTTAATTGTTTCTTTATCCAACGAGGCGGCTTGTGCGTACGCCAGCAATGCCCGGTCAGTCCATGGCAGGCAGGTGAAAGCAAAGAGTGGAGATTCAGCAGAATTATCAAGCGTGGTGTGATCGGATTGTCGGAGCGATATATTAGTGTTGTCCGCCTCTTGATGCGGAGAATGCATCAGTTCTGCATGCCTGCTCTCCGGGGAAAGAGTGAGTTGCTTTTCTTCCGGTTGCGGGGGTGAGGCCTCGATGAGCCGGGGAGCATCGTTCTTTATCAGCAGCAATTGAAAAAGCTGATAATATATTTGCTGTGACACTGATAATCTGTTGATAGATACTGACACAGACAAGCCGTCCCCTCATCATACTCCAATAGTTGCTAAGAAGCCCATCATTGTATCGATGTATCGATGCTCCCCCTAAAAAAATAGTACCATTTATTTGCAGCAACTACAATATTGATTGTCTAGATCACGCCTTTATCTTGACTGCAAATATCACTGAGAACAGGACAATTTCTCGTTAAGCGTCCCAACTGCGCTAAATCAATTCAGTCCTGGCAAGGTGCTACCGAGGTCCTTCTGATAGCATTGGATGCTCAGCCAGGGTCTAGACTCGCATGCTCATCTCTTTGCCGTAGAGGACCTCTCGTGATGGTTGTGTCTGATCTTATCATGGTCCTGTTTGCTGATTGCAGCAGGTTTCTTTGTTTCATCCGGATATCCGATGCTGACCATGCATTCAACCTTGATGTGTTGCGGTAACCCCAGAAGGTCCTGAATATACTGCTCTGCTGTGATTGGTTTGCTGTGTTCACGGTTCCTGATTTGTATCCAGCAGGTGCCGAGACCCAGAGCGTGAGCGGTCATCTGGAGAAGTATTGCGGCAATGGAACAGTCCTCAATCCAGACATCCGACTTCGTACTGTCCGCGCAAATGACAACGCCCAATGCCGCATCCCGCAGGTGAAGTGAACCGTGCTCCCTCGCTTTCGAGAGCTTGGATAAAAGCTCCCGGTCATCAACAAGAATGAATTCCCAGGGTTTGATGCTTCTGGAGGATGGGGAACGCAGAAGTGCTTCGATGAGGGTATCAACTGTTCGGGCGTCGAGCGGTTTTTGTGTGTATTTGCGGATGGTTCTGCGGGTGCGTAAGAGGTCGATCATGGTATGCGCTCTCTGCCTCTCTGCCGTCATTCGCAAGGAGCTTGCGCAACTGAAGGATCCGGCACATTACGGCAACCACGCAATTTACTTCAGGTAGCGTGCAGGTTTTCCTGATACGCCAGATCTTTTGCGCTGCCAAGGATGACAGCTGAAATACAACAGCCTGCTCATCTATAACGTTACGAGTATCTCAGAAAGGGATTATGCGGTCAAGGGGAAGTTTGTTGACTGGCGCTGCGCAGGAAATCAATTTTTAACAGGATGCCATGATCGAAGTCCGGGATTTCCGCTGCGACCCAGCGGGGGACGAGACCGGGTTATCCTTCCGGATGCAGCTTGTGCGGTTTCGGCAGGTTCGCGACGGTGAGACGTGAAATGCAGACAAGATGGTTCTTCTCATTGTAAATCCTGATGTCCCATAATTGCGTGGTGCTGCCGACATGAATCGGCTTCGCCATGCCGATAACCCAGCCGTGCGTGGCAGGGCGAATATGGTTCGCGTTTATTTCGATTCCGACTATTGATTTCTGCGCCATATCAATGCAGAGATACGCCGCAACGCTTCCCAGCGTCTCCGCCAGGGCGACCGACGCACCGCCGTGCAGCAACCCCGCCGGCTGCTTGGTCCGGGTGTCAACAGGCATTTTCGCCTTCAGATAATCGTCGCCGATCTCGGTAAATTCAATGCCGAGATGTTCCGCCAGGGTATTTTTTGACTGCGCATTCAGCTGGTCCAGCGTTGGTTTGATTTTCCAGAGGGGCATGGGTACATTCCTGTGTCAGTCTTCGGATTTTTCCGTATCAATCGGTACAGGCGGGTGATTGAATGGATTGATTGCTGAAGCACCCTCCTTTTCCATGCCGATCTCCGTCAGGCGCTGGGCCGTTCTCCACAGGCTGCTGCGTGAACGGGCGCCGAGAACGGCGGCGATCAAAGGACCCTTGTCGGTGCTGACGGCATAGACAAAGCAGTGCCGCGCATTGCCGGTGTACCCGGTTTTGCCGCCGATCATGCTGTCCGAGTGCCAGAGCAGGTTGTTCGAATTGTCGATCACGATGTCCCTGCCTTCGGAGGTTCTGACCACGTACATGCGCTTGCCCAGGATCTCGCGGATCATGGGGTAGGAGAGTGCGGCTTTCATGATGAGGGCAAGGTCCTCTGCCGTGGTGTACTGTATGCCCTTGGGAAGGCCGGAGGCGTTCGCAAAAAGCGTGTTGTGCGCGCCGATCTCCTCTGCTTTCCTGTTCATGAGCTCGACGAAGTCGCGTTCCGTGCCCGCAGCCGCCTCGGCAAGGGCGACGGCCGAAGAATTGATGGATTTCATCAGGGCGAGATGCAGGAGGTCCGATACCGTCAGTTCCTCATCCCGGTGGATGCGCGGCCGGATGGAGCGGGTTTTGACTGCGTTTTTGCTGATTCTGACCTTGACATCGAGAGGCAGTTTGTCGAGGACCACCATGGCGGTGACGAGTTTGACCGTGCTCGCGGGGGCAAGCTTCGCGTCGGGATATTTTGAGTAGAGTATTGCGCCCGAAGCATCCATGATAACGGCGGCCTTTGCCGGAATGACGTGCCGGTCCAGAGGCGAAGCGTAACCGGGTGACACAAGTACCAATGCGCTCAACAACAGAATAGAAAGTCGAATCATTCATCCCTCACGTGTTCTGAGATCCGGTCCTGCAGTACGGTTGCTTAAAGCATTCTCTGTACCAGGGGCGCGAAAAAATCGGAAAGCTTCGTTACCTGAGGATACCGCGAATGGAGGAACCAGGCGACGCCGGTTGCTATTGCCATGACGGCGAAAAAGGGAAGCCAGGTCGCCTTGAATACACTGCCCACCCATTCTGGTTGCGTCATAGTCTTATAGCGTTTAATCAGGCCGGATGCAAGCAGAAAATTGAATGCCGCATCAGCAAGAATATGCGGGGCGTCGTAAACAAGGTAAAGGGAGGAGCCGACGACCGCTGCAAGAAGGACAATAATGGCCACAAGCACCACGCCGTCGTCGCCGTCGAAGATACCGGATAGTGCGCTGCCTGCAGCATCCGCAGCACCGGAAGAGGATTCCGATGAGACGGTGGCCGTGCTCAGCACCTGATGGCCTGCGTCTGCCGGTCCGTTGAACGCTGCTGAGATCCCGCCCCCGCCGGATGTCCCTCCGCCTCCGGAGAAGACGGGCGGCTCTGATGTGGATGCCGAAAGGTTCGAAAGGTCGGGGAGATCGGACACTATGTTGCCCGCTGTATCCTGTTTGCCAGCTGCGGATGATGAAATATAGTAGAGCCAGAGTTTGACAAAAATGAAGAAGGCTGCATAGGACAGCAGAACAGCCAGGGGATAGCGAATGACCATATTGTGGACATGCGCGAGCAGCAGGAGCTTCGAGAACAAAACGCCGCAGAGGATCGTCGCGCCGAGGATGAGCATCATATGGAAGCGCAGGAAAAAGCGGTCCCTGACTTTCCGGACAAAGGACTGCCGGAACCTCGCGAATTTGTCCTGCGGTTGCGGTGTGCTGTTTTTGCCAGTCATAGTTTCAGACTTTCCCGGTAAACATCTTTTTTCGGCAGGCCGAGTTCTTCTGCAGCCGTTGCGACCGCTTCTTTCTTCGTCATGCCGCGGTGCAGGATGAGGTTTCTGAGGTACTCTGCCGTGTTCACGTCGTTCGCGCGAGGTTCTTTTGATGCCCCGTGCACTATGATGGTGAATTCACCCTTGAGCGTTCCCTTTTCGAGCCGTGCGAGAATTGAGGACAGCGCACCACGGATCGTTTCTTCGTGGATCTTGGTGAGTTCGCGCGTGACCACGGCAGTACGGTCGCCAAACACGGCGCGCATATCCTCTATGGTCCTTACGATCTTGTGAGGCGCCTCATAGAAGATGATTGTTCGCTCCTCCTGCAGGAGGTCCTGTAGACGCTTCTGCCTGGCACCGGGTCTGGCCGGCAGGAAGCCTTCGAACACGAAGCGGTCCGTGGGCATGCCGGACACGGACAGCGCTGCAATGGCTGCCGTGGCGCCGGGGATCGGCACAACGGCGATGCCGCTGTCGATCGCGAGGTTGATCAGAAAATAGCCGGGGTCGGAAATCCCGGGGGTGCCTGCATCGGAAACAAGGGCAATGGTGCTCCCCTCCAGCATGCGCGCAACGAGCACGGGCGCTTTTTCCTCCTTGTTGTGATCGTGGTAGCTCGTGAGCGGTTTTTCAATCCCGTACCGGTCCAGCAGGTGCCTCGTATGGCGAGTGTCCTCAGCAGCGATCAGATCCGCTTCTTTCAGAACGCGGATCGCCCGGAGCGTGATATCCTCCAGGTTGCCGATGGGAGTGGCGACGATGAAAAGAATGCCGGATGTCATAACTGGGTCCGGGGTACAGGGTCCGGGAAAAAAGTCTGGCTTTATGCTGGTCCCTGGCTCCTGGAACCTGGCTCCTGCTTTTTAGTAGCTTTTATACCGGTTCGTAATCGGGAACCGTCTGTCCTTGCCGAGGCCGCGCGGCGTGATCTTGACGCCGGGAGGGGCCTGGCGTCGTTTGTATTCGCTTGAATCGACAAGCCGGATAACGCGCTCGACGGTCTTCCGGTCAAAGCCCATGCTGAGCATCTCGCCGAATTCCTTGTCGTCCTCAACATAGGCCTTTAGAATAGGATCAAGCACTTCGTACACGGGAAGGGAATCGCTGTCCTTCTGGTTCGGCCGAAGCTCGGCTGTCGGGGCTTTGGTCAGCACATTCTTCGGAATGATGGTCCTGCGGGCAAGTCTGTTTACGCATTTGCACACATCGTATACGAGGGTCTTCGGCACGTCCTTGATCACGGCAAATCCGCCGGCCATGTCGCCGTAGAGCGTGGCATAGCCCGTGGACATCTCGCTCTTGTTTCCCGTCGTCAGCACGAGCCAGCCGAACTTGTTCGACAGGGCCATGAGGATGTTGCCCCTGATCCTCGCCTGGAGATTTTCTTCGGTCACGTCCTGCTTTGTCTGCGAAAAGGCGCTGCGCAGGATGTTGAGATAGGCATTGAAGGGCTGATGAATGGCGACCGTGAGCATGGTGACGCCGAGGTTCCGCGCCAGTTCCGTCGCGTCCCTGCAGCTCTCATCGGAGCTGTATTGCGACGGCATGAACACGCCGTGGACATTTTCTTTGCCGATCGCCTCGACGGCCACGGCGGCAACGAGGGATGAATCGATCCCGCCCGACAGACCGATGACAACTGACTTGAAACCTGTTTTCCTCACATAATCCCGCGTGCCGAGCACGAGGGCGCGGTAAACTTCCTCGCAGAGCGGGTAGGGCTTTAGCCTGCGCGCCGGCGTCAGGGGACTCCGTTTCCCGCCCTGTTTGTCCTGCAGGACGATTGTGTCGATAATGTCCCGGTGCTCGTCGAGCAGCCGTTCGGAATTCAGATCGATCCGCCGATAGCTGCCGGGAATCCTTATGTCATGCGTGATCAGTTCCTCTTCGAACTGTTTGCCCGATACGAGCAGACGGCCTTTCGGGTCCAGGATCATGCTCTGGCCGTCGAAAACGAGTTCATCCTGGCCGCCCACGGTGTTGGCGTACACGATGAAGACATTGTTTTCACGCGCGCGCTCCGCGAGCATCTGCTGCCGCTCTCTGCCCTTTCCCTTGTGATAGGGCGAGGCATTGATGGTCACGATGACCTCGGCGCCTGCCAGGGCCTGCGTGCGCGCAGGGCCGTCGGCAAACCAGATGTCTTCGCACACGTTGACGCCGATATTGACGCCTTTGATGGTAATGACGGGAATCCGCGTGCCTGGCTTGAAGTAGCGGTATTCGTCGAAGACCCCGTAATTGGGGAGCAGGATCTTGTGATAGACGTATGCGAGCCTGTTGTCGCTGATCACGGCGGCGGCATCATAAATGTGTTCGTTGACATCGATGCATCCCACGAGCGCCGTGATGCCTGTTGATGCCTTTACGACATCCTTCAGCGTCCGCAGGTTGTCTTTCACGAACTGCGGCTTCAGCACCAGGTCTTCAGGCGGATACCCCGTAAGCGCAAGCTCCGTGAACACGACGATGTCCGCTCCGGCCTTTTTCGCGCGGCCGATGTTTTCGATGATCTTGTCCCGGTTGCCCTTGAGGTCGCCGACCGTGGGGTTGATCTGGGCCATGGAAATGCGGAGTGTTCTCATAGGTTTTCTGAAAGCCGGATTCAGGATTTTGCTGCGTTTCCCCGCAGGAATGCCTGTTTGACCTCCTCCATCACGGTTTTGAGCGGAACGGAGCGTTCTTCCGCAAGCCTTCTGCAGTCTTCATATTCCGGCGTGATCGTCAGGATCTCCTCTCCCTGCCTGCTCACTTTGACGCGCGCGGAGCCGTAGGCTGTTTCGACCGGCACGATCTCGCGGGGAAGTTTCTTTCTCCCCGTCTCGCGCAGGCGGACGCCGATGCTCGTGGTTTCCCGGAAAAGGACCGCAAGAAGCGCGTCAACCGTCGCATGTTCCGCAAGCACCGACAGCAGGACGGCAGGACGGCCTTTTTTCATGATGATCGGCGTGAGGTAGACATCCTGCGCTCCACGGGCCATGAGCTTTTCCATGAGATGGCCGTAGACCTGCGGGTTCATGTCATCGATGTTTGTTTCTATTACTACCGATGCGTCTTCATCAAAAGAAGGAATCGGTTCGCCGATCATGAGGCGGAGGACATTCGGCCTGCCGGGAATTTCCCTGCCTCCGGCACCGTAGGCTACGGCATGGATCTTCAGGTGAGGCAGGGGGCCGGACGATGATGCGAGCGTGCTTGCCAGCGCAGCGCCCGTCGGTGTGGCGAGTTCGAATTCCACAGAAGACTGGTACAGGGGAATACCCTTCAGGAGTTCGACGGTGGCCGGTGCAGGAACGGGAAGAAGCCCATGCTCCGTTTTCACGAAGCCGCTGCCCGTGTTGATCGCCGAGGTCATCAGGTGCGTGATCCCCAGGAGCTCGAGTCCGATCACGGAGCCGACAATGTCGACGATGGCGTCGACGGCGCCGACTTCATGGAAGTGGATCTTCTCCGGGGTCGTGCCGTGCACGTTCGCTTCGGCTTCGGCAAGGCGGTTGAAGACAGCGATGCTTTTTTCGCGCACACGCGCCGAAAGCGGCGAGGTGTTTATGATCGTCGTGATATCCGATAGGTGGCGGGCTTCATGCTGATCATGATCGAGGCGGACATGTACTTTTGTCGCTGCAATACCGGCGCGGAGGACGCGTTCGGACGAGATGTCGTATCCGCGCAGGTTCAGTTTCGCGAGCTCCGTGAGCAGTGCGTCAACGGACACTCCCGCGTCCACGAGCGCGCCCAGGATCATGTCGCCTGATATGCCGGAAAAACAGTCGAAGTAGGCGAAGGTCATAGATTTTTTTCAACCGCTGATGAACGCTGAAAAACACCGGTACCTCGTTCAAGCTTGCAGGTGCTTCTTCCCCGGTGCCGATCCGTGTTCATCCGTGGTTCCTCTCTGCACTTATTCCCCCAGCAGATTTATACGATGCGCCAGAACCCCTGCACCGAAACCGTTGTCGATGTTCATGACCGCGATGCCAGAAGCGCAGGAATTCAGCATCGTAAGCAGCGGGGCGAGGCCATGGAACCCCGCGCCGTAGCCCACGCTCGTCGGGACCGCGATAACGGGTTTGTCCACGAGACCGCCCACGACCGAGGGAAGGGCTCCATCCATACCGGCGACAACGATGATCACCCGCGCTGCGTCGAGCATGTCCCGTTTACTCAGGACCCGGTGGATGCCGGCCACACCCACATCGTAGACGGTCTGCACCGTGCTGCCGAGGGCCGACGCCGTGACAGCGGCTTCCTCGGCGATGGGAATATCCGACGTGCCGGCCGTGAGCACGAGTACCGTTCCCGTGGTGGACTTCCTGCGCGTGTGTTGTATGACGATGGCGCGTGAGGCTTTGTGGTACACGGCGCGCCGGTCGATTTTTTTCACCGCCTTGAACTTTTCCTCCGTGGCCCTTGTGGCGAGGATATCGCTGCCTGCCTTGAGCATGCGCT
Organism: Nitrospirota bacterium; assembly: GCA_035490495.1. Classification (GTDB taxonomy): domain Bacteria; phylum Nitrospirota; class UBA9217; order UBA9217; family UBA9217; genus JAJYKN01. The sequence goes on along the minus strand of DATHDE010000116.1, from coordinate 16,606 downwards.
TTGCGATGCCCGCGACCTGCTCGGTCGTTTTGCCTTCGCAATAGATAACCTCGGGCATGCCATGGCGCAGATGGCGGTGGTGATCGATATGGGCGTATTCCACATCCTCGAAGGGGAAATGCCTGAGCCGGTTGAGGGCCGTTTCCACATCGATTTTCCCCGAACGGACTTGCTGGAGAAGCGTTGTCAGGCCGGACTTGTCCATGGCTGTTGCCTCTGTTTATCCTTAAAGACGCTGAACCTGTCTCTCATGACGACACGAAGCTTCAGAGCGTAATGTCTTGTTCATGCGATTCCGCCTCCCGGTCGCCTCGTTGCACGAACAGAATCGGTTGTTGTCGTAAGGTCGGAAAATTCAGGCTGCAGCTTGTACGTTCATGCTCGTACAAGCAAGATCCCTGCATCATCATTTCGCCTGATGCCGCACCCGGCGGCCTGGCCGGCTCCCCCCGCATTCCTCGATCGTCTGGATCGCTTCATCCTTTTTATGCGGGAATTTGCCGGACTGCGGATTTTTTACAAAACGGTTCAAGTTCTGGACTGCGAGGCCGCATTTCATCATGGCCTTGTACGTCATGCCGATGGAATAGTAGATGAGCGCATTATGGGGTTTCATGCGCTCCACGAAGTGGTATTCGCGGAGTGCGTCGCGATAGCGCCCCTGTGCAGTAAAAAGGTCTCCCAATCTCCTGTGCAGGGAGGCGTTTGAAGGGTTTGTTTGTATCGCGGCACGCAATTCCTGCTCAGCAGCGGAAAAATTCCGCTCGTGCTGATATACCGCCGCCAGCAGGGTCCGGGCTCGCAGGTTCTGCGGGTTCGCTGCTACGGTTTTTTTCAGGACCTGTGATGCCTTGTCGAGATCCTCACTGTTGATGGCCTGGCCGTTCCTTTCGGCTTCGAATAGTTGCAGGCCGATGTTCTTCCAGACCTTGTCGGTTTCGTCGTTTGCTTCCTCTTTCGCAAGCACGGTGTCGAGTTTCTTCTGTGTTGCCGCTGCCTGTGACTTGTTCGTCTGGGCTGCAAGCTGTTTGACGAGCTGATCGCGCTCCCTCTGGAGCGCTTCCTTGTCCTGCATCGCGGAATGCAACTGCTCTTTGAGCTCTTCGCTTTCCCGGTACCGTTTGATCTGTGCGGCGACCGTGTCCGTATCGATCTTGCACCGCGCCTTGATGGATATCTGCGGATGGTCCGTCGTGCCGCCCATCTGCTCGGACACGATCTCGGTTTCGAGTATTCCGGCGGTGTAGGACTTGATCTCGTCGTTCGTGAGCTGATAGTTCTGGACCTGCGTCATGCTCTCGACATAGGATCCGGCCAGTTCGAGGGCTTTGCGCTTCGCTTCCTGTGTTGCGATGCGGCGGGCGTCGATTTTGCTGTCATTGTCGCCCATGCTGTAGGTGCCGTCTGCTTCGACGATCTTTACTTCGGCGCGGCCCGTGCCGTACGGGAATATCAGCATGATGACCGCCAACGGCACCGGGATGAATTTTCTCAACACAGCCCCCTCCTTCCGGTGAAACGCGTGAAGCATCATTCCGGCTTCAGTTCCCTCGTCATGAGGTCCTTCAAGGCAAGCGCCGGGGCTTTGCCTTCGTACAGCAGCTGATAGACCTCTTCCACGATCGGCATGACGATCCCGTTGTTCTGCGCAAGTGCGCGTGCGGCCTTGGCGGTTTTCACCCCCTCGGCAACGGTCTTGGCGCTTTGCATGATAGCATCGAGCTTCTCTCCCTTGCCGAGGCGCACTCCGAGCGTTCGATTTCGCGACAGGCCGCCGGTGCATGTCAGCACGAGGTCCCCCATGCCCGCCAGTCCGGAGAAGGTGGCGGGTTTTCCTCCCAGGGCAACACCGAGCCGCGCTATCTCCGCCAGCCCCCGCGTCAGGAGGGCGGCCATAGTGTTGTATCCGAACCCCATGCCTTCGAGCACGCCTGCAGCGATCGCGACGACGTTTTTAAGCGCACCGGCAAGCTCAACGCCGATGACGTCGTCATTGGTGTAGACGCGGAAATAGCCGTTGCTCAGGACTTTCTGCGCCATTCTGGCGAGCTCAGGATCGTATGCAGCGAGGGCGATCGCCGTGGGCATCTTCCGGGCGACTTCCTTGGCAAAGCTCGGTCCGGAGAGGAAGCAAAGGCGGTCATGGAATGCACCGGGAAGGACGTCCCTGAAAACGTCCGAGAGCGGCATGAGGGTATCGAGTTCGATGCCTTTGGATGCACTGATGATAAGAGCGTTGTTCTCAAGGTACGGCACGTACTGACTCGTGACGGCCCGTACGGTGTGCGAAGGAGCAACGGACAGAAGAAACGATTTTCCCATGACTGCGTGCTGGAGAGAGGAAGTAACGGTGATTGAGGGGGGGAGGGTGAAGCCGGGAAGGTATACCCTGTTTTCACGGGTCCGCTGGGTTTCGCCGGCAAGATCCTTCTCATACATCCAGAGTGTCGGATCATACCCCTTGTCAGCCAGAAGCATCGCCAGGGCAGTTCCCCAAGCTCCCGCTCCGATAACTCCGATTTTTCCCATCATAATCGGGGATTATAAAGGGAAGAGTGAAAAGAGTCAAAAGAATTGTGGTTTGAATTTTCTTACGGCGATGCCAATGAATATTGCATGTCCAGCTTCAGCGAAAGGAGACAGGCACCCCATGGTGCCATGTGCGCCGCTTCAGGCTCCTTCTGCCCGTAAGGTGCTCTTCCAACCCTTCGCTCCGGAGTGAACAACATGTTGGCATTGATGATTATAGAACGATTTTTTAACTTGTTCCATATTTAAACATGCACTTATTTTCTGTGCCTGAAAGAGAATTACATCAGTAATTTTAGATCGTTATTCCGGCTGCGAAAACAACCATTTCACTAAAATTATGGATCATTGCTGTTCCCAGTTTTTTATTAGTGTTTAATGGCTGTTCAAATATGAAACGCTGCTCCTGATCAAATTTCAATATTTTATTTAAAAAACAAATAGATATATATTGGCATCACCGTTGCTATTACCCAACCATATATTGCAGTACGGTATAAGGAGGTAATAAACATGAGTAAAAGGCAGTTGCTGTTTGTGACCTATCGCGATGAGAATCTTGAAGAGGGTGTGTCTTATGCCATTGAGCTGGCAAAGGCGATGTACGAAGACATAACCCTGCTGCTTGTGCACAAGGAGCATAATTTCATAGACAAGTTCGAAACGCTCATGACAGCAGTCACCTTTGCCAGTGTCGGCGAGCACAAGGCGGCGCGTGAAATCATGGCTGGTGAGCCGCACTCTCCGATTCAGCAGGAGAGGAAAATATCCCGACTGGTGGAGAAATGCTCGAAGGAAGGCATCACGCTCAAGGTCCAAGAATCTCCGGAGAACGCGGTTCCGGCCATCAGATCGTATCTGAAATCTCATACGGGCATCGATAAAGTGGTGCTGAGTCCGGTTGTCACGGAGGCGGGGGATGTAACGTCCAGGGACCTGAACAGACTGGTGAGAACCGCAGCGCGGCCGATTGTTACCATGACCCGTCAGGCCGTGGGGACAGCATAGTTTATCTCAGCACAAGCAATCAAGAAAAAACACAGAGCCGTTTGCTCAGGCGTGATCCGGTGTGCGGCAGTTGGCTCTGAAGGCTTAAAAAAAAGAAGGTAAAGGAGCAAAAACGATGTATTTATACCTGCCGGTTGCACTCACCAGCATCAACATTCTGATTCCCATAGGGCTCGGGCTTGCCGTGGGGCTGTTGTCGGGCCTCTTCGGCGTGGGCGGCGGATTCCTGATGACGCCGCTTCTTATCATGTTCGGCATTCCCTCGACTGTTGCGGCTGCCACGGATTCGAACCAGATCGTGGCAGCTTCCACGTCGGGCACGTATGCCCACTGGAAGGTAGGCAACGTGGATTTCAAGATGGGACTCTATCTGCTTGCGGGTGGCTTCGCAGGCGGTCTGATCGGCGTGCAGGCGATTAAACTGCTGCACGCCATGGGAAACGCCGACTTTGTCATCAAGATGACGTATGTGCTCATGCTGGGCATTGTAGGTGCATATATGTTCATTGAAAGCCTGCAGAGCATGAAAAAGAAGAAGACCCAGGCTGCCGCCGAGGAGACGGAGGAAGAGAAGGAGTCTGCAATAGGCCGCTTTCTCAAGTCGCTGCCGATGCAGACGCATTTCGAAAAATCCGGGATCAGGCACTCCGTGCTCGTACCGATCGTGCTCGGCATGTTCGTGGGCGTGCTGGCCGCGATCATGGGCGTGGGCGGCGGATTCCTGATGGTGCCGATCATGGTGTATCTCCTGCGCATGCCCATGCATGTCGTTGTCGGCACGAGTCTGTTCCAGATCCTGTTCACGTGCATCGAAGTGACATTCCTGCAGGCCTACACGAACCACAGCGTTGATTTTATCCTCGCCGTGCTGCTGCTCCTGGGATCGACGGTGGGTGCCCAGGTCGGGGCAGTCTTCGGCAGGAAGCTCAAAGGGGAACAGCTCAAGATACTTCTTGCGACGATCGTGCTGGCGGTGACCGTTAAGATCATCTTCGAACTCACGCTTACGCCGTCGCTACTTATATCACAGGCAGGGGGGCATTGATCATGGCGAAAGGCAGAGTTCAAACATCAAAATTCAGGAGCGTGATGTTTTTTGCGGCGGTGCTTGCGATTGCCGGGGTGCTGCTTGCCGGTGAGGCGTCGGCAATGCTCACCGCCAAAGCGAATCACGACCATATCACCATCGACTTCTTCTACCACGGCAGCACGGTGAGCGTGCGGGGGGAATCGGATCCGGGCGTCGATCTGGTGATCAAGATTGCGTCACCCGACGGGCACGAGGCATTCAAGCAGAAAGGGAAGGTTGCAGGGCTGCTCTGGATGAACGTGGGGCAGCTTACATTCGAACATACGCCGACATTTTACGGAATTTACAGCACAAAGAAGCTGGGCGACATCCTGGGCAAAGATGAACTGAACAAATATATCATCGGATACCAGGCTCTTGAAAATCATGTCGATATCTCGCCTCTGTCGAATCCGGAGGATAAGGCGAAATGGTTCGACGAGTTCGTGAAGTACCAGGAAAACTCCAACGTGTATACGGAATCTGCAGGCGGAATAGAACTGAAAACGAATGAAAAGGGAAGGCAGGCTTACTACATCCTTACCCAATGGCCGCACCAGGCGGGCCCGGGAGATTATGTCGTGACGGTGTATGCTGTCAAGAACAACAAGGTTGTGGAGCAGGCTGAATCAAAGGTCAAGGTCGAACAGGTGGGCAGCGTCAAGATGCTGGCCAACATGGCGGGCAAGAACGCAGCGTTTTACGGGTTCCTTTCCGTGGGTATCGCGTTGGGGACCGGATTCGGAGTAGGTATGGTGTTCAGAAAGGGCGGAGGCTCGCATTAACATGTACAATTCCATTGTTGTCGGTTACGATGATTCAGTATCAAGCAAAGCGGCCCTGAGAGAGGCGTCGCTCCGGATCAAGGAACATGGCGGGAAACTCGCGATGGTGCATGCCGTGTTCTTCGACCAGGAGGAGTTCGCCATCCTGCCGTCGCAGATGGAAAGGCGTTTTGAAAGCGGCACCGCCTTCTGCAAGAACGCGAAACAGGAGCTGAAAGCGGAGTTCGGCCTGAACGGCAGTGTGGAATCCTTCATTTGCCAGGGGGAACCGCCGGAAGTGATTCTGGAAACTGCCGCGGCAAAGAATGCGGATTTGATCACGCTCGGCACGTACGGCAGGAAGGGATTCAAGCGCTTGCTCATGGGAAGCGTCACTTCCCAGGTCATCCTGAACGCCTCCTGCGATGTACTGGTGATAAAGAAACAGTGTGCGAAATGCACCGGCCGGTACAGCTCGCTGCTGGTGCCGTTCGACGGGTCCGAGTCGAGCAAACAGGCGCTCAAGCGCGCCTGCAACCTGTCCAAATTGGACGGGGCTGAGGTTTCTGTGCTGTACGTTATTCCGCGCTATGAGGAGATGGTTGATTTCTTGAAAACCGAGACCATCAGCAAAAGCCTCTATCATGAAGCGGAAAAAATCACCGATGCGGCCAAGCGGCTGGCGGCCGGGGCGAATGTCCAGATTAAAGCCGTGGTCCAGGAAGGGCATGCCAGCGACAAAATCCTGGAAATTGCAAAAGCGATGCGGAATGACTGCATCGTGATGGGGACGCACGGGTGGAGCGGCGTTAACAAGGCGATTATGGGAAGCACGGCGGAACGGATCATCGCCTATGCCGAATGCCCGGTGCTGGTTGTGAAGTGAGAATGAGAAAGGTATTCAACCTGGCCAGCTCCTGCGCTTGGGCGCCCTGAGCGCAGAACGTGTTGGAATGTGAAAAGAGGAAGGTAAAAATGAAAGGCTACAGAAAAGTCCTTATCGCATTGAACGGTAAAAAAGAGGTTCTCGAACAGGGGGTGAAGCTCGCCCATGATGAGAAGACATGGATCACGGTCGTGAAGGTCGTGCAGCCTTTTGACGGCGACCTGAATCTGACGGGAATCAAGAACCTCGAAGACGTGCTTGACGATGGAAGCCGTCAGGCGGTGAATGAGATCAACCGGGTAGCCTCGCGGGAAGGTGCACTTATCAAGACGCGCCTTGAACAGGGCGATGTGCCGCAGCGCATTGTCGAGGTTGCCGAAGAAGAGCGATGTGATCTCATCATCATGGGGTCGAAAAAGAAGAAAGGCATTTTCAGCCGGCTCTTCGGCGACCATATCGTGGAAAAAGTAATCGACCGCGCACCATGCCCGGTCTATGTCGTCGCGGTTTAGGGAAGGGCGGTTTTTCCGGTACGCGGGCAGGTACGAATATACCTGCTGCGATGGATGTCTACGCTGCGAAATGGCGGTGTGAACGACAACAATCATTTCCCCGTTTTTTATATCGAGGAGAAAGCATATGCTGCCGCTTTCTCCTTTTTTATTGGGTGTCATGACAGCATCAAACTCAACCAATATGTGTAACAAATACGTCCGTCTCGTGAACCGAGGCATCGTGGCGCGCGACACGCTTGAGCGCTTCATCGACGAAGCGCTCGGGTCAGGCGTGCGGGTGGAAGACTTCCTGCTCTCCCAGGGGATTCCGAAGTATGAACTGCTTCTCTGTCTGGCCGAGTATTACCGGCTTCCATTTGTAGAGTTCGACGAATCACTCGTGGTTTCGCTCCAGATTATGCGGAGTATGGACGGGGAGCGGTTGAAGCGGGCGCTCTGGCTGCCGCTGTCGGCGGGACACGGCAGGGCGGAGGTTGTGGCTTCGTATCCCGATGACCCGTTGCTTCTGGATGACGTCAAATCTACCCTGCAGGTGAGCACCGTTGATTTCCGCATAGGCCTCCCCTCGGATATTGTCAGAATTATTGAGCACAATCAGGATTTGAACCCGCATTTCCCTCCCGTGGCGGCCAGGACGCAGCTCGCGAAAGTGCGCACGCTTCTGGCCGGACAGCGGTCCCAGTTTGCATGCCTTCGTACCGCGCTTGCCCGGGGAAGGACCGGGCTTGCATTTTTACGCACGGGATTGTCCTTTATTACGATTACGATGGTGCTCGCGCGTATTTTCGGAGCCGGGTATCTCTCGATCATCGAAGCAGTTCTGCTTGTCGCAGGCATCGCCGGCGTGGCGGACGGCCTTGTCTGGTATCTGCCGGCGCGACGGGCAGCTCAAAGAACGTTTCTGTGCGACGAGCCGATGCCGACAGGGGGAACAACCGTGCTGGATGCCAGGATTCGGGAAACGGGAACGCTGTTCCTACGAACCCCCGAGGTCCCCGGAGCTGCTGATATGCGGCGCCGCTGGCAGACGCTTTCACCGGTCATGCGACGACGGTTTCTTGCAAGCGACAGGACGGATCTTGCAGAAGAACGAAATGCCCTTGCATGCTTTCGAACGTCGATGGCAAAGGCGAGAACGGGCCTCTCCTTCATGCGCACGGGGGTGGCCTTTATCGGGCTCGGGATCGCGCTTCTGAGGCAGTTTCCGGCAAGTCCGTGGACCATCGCAGATGCGGCGATTATCCTCCTCGGCACGGTAATGCTCGGAGAGGGCCTGTTTTGGTACGCTGCGGGCAGGCAAGGGGGAGTCAAAGGCGACAGGGCGATCCGCGCCGCGGAAAACAGAAGTACGATCTGGAATGAGGCATTTACTTTTTTGAAATCCAGTCCTGCATTCTCGGTCCTCAGGGCCATGCTGCCGCCCGTCAAGGGGATTCAGACCCCCGGTGTCTGGGCTACGACGGGACTGGCCCTCGAGCGAACGCTTCTGGCGGAGCGGCGCAATTTGATGGCGAGGCTCAGAACCGTCATGGCGCGTTCGCGTACGGGGCTCGCGTTCATCAGAACCGGCCTGAGCATGGCCGGCGTCGGGCTTGGTTTGCTTGTTTACTTCGGGGCAGCGAGTTTTGTCTGGACTGCCGCTGAATGCTTCATGATAGCAGTCGGGGCATTGTTCATTACCGACGGCTTTGTGTGGCATATCCCCGCCGAGCGGGAACGTGCGAAGTTCCCGTACTGTTTCGGCGGGATGGAGATCGCCGATGCTGATTACGGAAGAACGGCACGGACATGGAGCAAGGTGGAGTTCAGCCATGATGATATCTGAAACAGGTGCACCAGCCGGGATTCTCGACCAGGCCGGCACCTTTCATATCCTTGTGGAGTGGGGCGTTCTGGATGAAGGACAGATGGCCTTGGCTGTCGCATCCGCGCTCGCGCGCGGTATGGATCTGGAGCGTGTGTTGCAGGACGATGAAGGCGTACCGAAGCGTGTTCTGGTAAAGGCACTCTCTGAATATTATCACTGTGCGGCAATTGAATATGATGAACGCATGCCCATTGACCCCGGGCTGTTGGCAGGTCTCGATGGCGAACGCCTGACGTTTTCTCAGTGGTTCCCGGTCGCGCGCGAAGGCGAGACCGTTGTGATAGCAGCCAGCGATCCGCGCGACGAACGGATGTTGAGCGAAGTGAAAACGGCCATCGCTGCGCAACGGTATGAATTTCGCGTTGCTCTGGCGGAAGACATCCAGTGGTTCATCCTGGACTATCTGCACGCACAACCGGGACTTCTTATCGGGACGGAACGCACCGGCCTCGCCTATTGGCGCAATACGATGGCCCACTGGAGAACACGGCTTGCCTGCTATCGCAATGACCTTGCCCAGGGGAGGACCGACCTGGGCCTGCTTCGTTCTGGCCTCGGGCTTACGGCATTGTCCGATGTCGTGCTCAGGCTGCGGACGGGAACCGGCATCGCAGCCGTATCGTGGCTCCTGCTTGGCTCGGGGTTGGCGCTTGCGCTGTTCGGACTGCGCGGATACCTCACGGTCCGCGGGACGAGGATGCGCAGGCCCGGCCACCAGACGCTTGTCGAAGTCACGGCAGCGACAACGCAGTTTCTGGAGAAGTACCATGACCTCGATGCGTGCACGTACCGGCCCGGAACAAAAAGTACGATGCTCGCGAGGCTCGGCGATTGTATCGGCGGCTACAGCACGATCCTGTTCCCTTCGCCGGCAAGCAGGGAACGGACGCATCTTGCGCGTGAACGGAACGTACTTGCCGCGCAGCGGACGATCGCGGCGACGTATCGGACCATATACGCCCGTGCACGCACGGGTCTTGCATTCATAAGAACAGGCGTTGCTTTCATGAGCCTGGGGTTCGGGCTGCTGCACTACTTCGGGCTGAGCGTTCTCACGGCACTCGATGTGATATTGATCGTATCAGGAACTGCCATGGCTGTTGACGGCATGCTGTGGTATCTGCCGGTGAGGAAGGAACAGATGATGGCGCCCCGGTGCGGGAACCTTGAGTACCAGAAGGCGGCAGGAAAGGTGTGAATCGGACATGAAAATTGAACAAAAGCTCATCCTCTCGAACGTGATGTATGGCGTGGTTATCGTCCTCATCGGGCTGTTTGCGTTCGACAACATGAATCTCGTAATGACCAAACTGCGGTTCGTTGAGATCGCGGACGATCTGAACGCCTCGTTTCTCGTAATGCGGCTGTCGGAAAAAAACTACTTTCTCCACCATGACCGGGCGGAGTTGAACGATATCCTCCAAAAAATCGAGCAGACGAAACAATCCATTCAGGACGTACGTGAAGACATCGTAAAGGCTATCGGCAGCGACGAACTGGCGCGGCTGGAAGCATATTTGACCGCATATGGAGCGGCGATTGAACGCGCCGCTTCGCACGGCGACGGCGGTCCCGACGAAGAAGCCCTGATCAGGATCGAGGGAAAACGGCTGAAGGAATTTTCAAAATCAATCACCCAAATGGAGCGCGGGAGGATGAATGACATTATCCTGGGCTCCAAGCGCATCCTGGTCATATCGTTCTCGGCAATTCTTTTCGTTGCCCTGCTGCTCGGCCACTTCATATCGCAGAAAATCCTGCGTTCGCTCAGGGAGATCGAAAAACTGGCCCACTCGATCTCTGAAGGGAATTTCAACAGGATCGAAGGATTCAAGACGAAGGACGAGCTCGGATCGGTCATAACGGCGATCAATTCCATGTCCGAAGAGCTTGCGCACCGCGAGGAACAGATCCTTCAATCAAAAAAGCTGGCATCGCTCGGCATTCTGACTGCCGGCGTGGCCCATGAAATAACAAATCCCCTGAACAACATCTCGATGATCGCCCAGACATCCCAGGAAATATCCGCGAGCCTGAGCGAATCGGACCATCTCGACCTGATGCGGAAGATCGACGCCGAGACCGAACGCATCCGGAAGATCGTGAAGAACCTGCTGGATTTCTCCAAGCCCAAGGAAGCACATCCGAAGGAATCGAACATCAATGACGTGATCCGCAAAACGCTGACCCTTGTTCAGAACATGATCGACATCCAGAACATCGAGACCGTCATAAATCTCGAAAAGGACCTTCCGCGCCTGTTCATCGACGGTCATCAGATTCAGCAGGTTTTCGTCAATCTCGTGACGAACGCGGTCCAGGCCATGCAGCCCGGCGGCAGGCTGTATATCGCCTCGCGGCACGGCAAAGGACGCGAATCCGTGGAGGTGACGGTCATGGACACCGGGAAGGGGATACCCCCCGAGTATCTGCCGCACATCTTTGACCCCTTTTTCAGCACCAAGGGCGAGGGCGGCACCGGGCTCGGTCTTTCGGTGAGCTACGGCATCATCAGGAACCACAAGGGGGAGATCAGGGTGGAAAGCAAGGTCGGTGTCGGAACAACCTTCACCGTCGAATTGCCGGTACAGGTGAGGGGTTTGAGAACTGACGAAGTGATTGCGCCGGAGGAGAGCGAAACGGTAGGAAAGGCGTAGGAAAACGGCAGAGCGGACGGCCGCGGAGGAGCAGAGGCGCTGAAGAACTCGTTCCGCCGGGGCGGCCGGAAAAAATAACAGTGCAAGGAGCATGACATGGAAAAAAGCAGAATCATGGTGATCGATGACGAGAAGATCGTGGGCGATATGGCGAAGATGTCGCTTGAGCAGGAGGGCTACGAAGTCGAGACCTTCCTGAACGCAGAGCCCGCCCTCGAACGCCTGAAGGAGAAGCGGTTCGATGTTGTGGTGACGGATTATAAAATGAAGGGTATCGACGGCATGGAGGTGCTGAGGACGGTCAAACGAGACTATCCCGGCACGGCGGTTATTATGATTACGGCATTCGCGAACCTCGATGCAGCCATCGAGGCGCTGCGGGGCGACGTGCACGACTTCTTTCCCAAGCCGGTCAAGATCAAAGAGCTGAAAGCTTCCATCAAACGGGCGCTCGAAAAGGAGCTGGCTGCGAAATAGCAGCGCGGTGTCGTGGCGGACGCTGACCGCCTCTGGAGCTATGAACGTGACCTCATCCATAATGCCTTTTCTCAATGCATTTGCCAGGGCTTTCCGTACTAAGCCACGTGATACTGCGCCGGTCCGGTCCGCCTTTGATCTGTTCGGCAAGGTGCTGGAAAGCAACAACAAGGCGCTCGAAACGATCGCGGACATGGGAGACAAACTGGGAGGCGGCTACCTCTTCGATGCGATATACCTGCGCGATGCCTATGGGAGACTCAGGGAGGACGTACGGCATTCGATGGCGATCTTTCGGGATTTGACGCACAACCGGTATCCCCAGCTCGACGATTCCTATGAACGCATCGACGGTCTCATTGCCCGGGTGCTCGACGACAAGCCCAGCCTGTCGGACGAATGCGTCATCCCGCTCGACAGTATCAGCTGGGGCAGCGGACAAGGCGCAGGGGGCAAGATGGGGCCGATTGCGGAAGTGAGGAACCGCCTCCGCATGGAGGTCCCGGACGGTTTCGTGGTCACGACCGCGGCATATGACGAGTACATGAAGTTCAACGGGCTTGGAGACGATATCCGCAGGCTGGCGAATGCCCCGTCGAGAGAGCAGGCGCGCGTCTATCTGCGCGGGGCGATTCTGCACGGCGCCATGCCGCCTGCCGTGAGCAACAATATCGCGCGGGCGCTTCTTAAGCTTCTGGAGAAGCATCCCTCAGCCTCGCTTGCGCTCAGGAGCAGCGCGGATGAAGAGGACGGAAACTGTTCATTCGCCGGGCAGTTCGCATCGCTGCTCGGCGTTTCACCGGAGCCGCTCGCAGTGGAACTTGCATACCGGCAGGTGCTCGCGAGCCTTTTTTCCGACAAGGCGGCCGCCTATGCCGCGCAGAAGGAAATCCCTTTGGCGAAGCTGAAAATGGCCGTGGGCTGCATGGTTATGGTGGACGCGGTTGCCAGCGGTGTGGCATATTCGACAATCCCCGGCGAACATGATCGGGGGCGCATGATGATCAGTTCGGCCTGGGGGCTCGGGGAATCCGTGGTCGAAGCCAGGACCGGCACGGACGAGTTCGTGCTCAGAAAGGCAGAACAGCCGGAACTCGTGCAAGCAACCGTCCGCGAGAAAAAAACGATGCTGGCCGCCCGGGAGCGCTGCGAGCCGGTGGAAATCGACGTGGCTGATGAGAGGAGGAACATGCCGAGCCTGGACGCCGGGCAGCTTGGCGCACTTGGCAAGAAGGTCATGGACATCGAGCGCCATTTCGGCAATCCCCGCGATATCGAGTGGGCCGTCGACCGGAATGGCGTTATCTGGTTCCTGCAGGCCCGCCGTTTAAACATATCGTTCCCGGAAACGCACCCTCCCCAGGTTGTTGCGAGCGGACAAGCGGCAATCATCGACGGTCTCGGCGTGATTGTGCAGCATGGAGTCGGAGCAGGCACGGTGTTCATTCCCAAAAAGCCATCCGACATCTTTGACATGCCGAAAGGGGCCGTGCTGGTGGCCTCCCACGACTCGTCCCTGTTTGTTCAGAGCATGCCCTCCCTCGCTGCCATCATAACGGAGCAGGGATCCGCCGTGAGCCACATGGCTGCGCTCAGCCGCGAGCTCCAGGTGCCGACGATTGTGAATGTACCGCGTGCGACGCATATCCTGAAGCACGGACAGGAGGTGACCGTGATCGCGGACGCCGACCGCCTCGCTGTCTATGACGGAATCATCCCGGAAGCGCTCGGCTCGACGGGGCGCGACTTCAGCCGGATGGAGGCCGTGTACGAGTACCGCCGAAAACGGTATATCCTTCGGTATATCTCGACGCTTCATCTCATCGATCCGCTCATGAACGATTTCATGCCGGAGCGGTGCAGGACCCTGCACGATATCCTGCGTTTCATGCATGAGAAGGCGGTCGCGGAGCTGGTTGATACGGCGCGGGAGGCAGGCAGGTCCTTCAAAAAGCGGAACGGCGTCGTGCCGCTTGATCTGCCCGTACCCGCCGGGATCATGGTGATGGACCTGGGCGGAGGGCTCGTTGATGCCGGCCCGGTGAAGACCGTGGGGCAGGACACGGTCGCGTCCGTTCCTTTTCGAGCGATTCTGCGGGGCATGCTCCGGCCGGGCGCCTGGCACGCTGATCCCGTGCGGCTCAAGGCCCGCGATTTCCTGTCGAGCATGATCCGCATGCCGGATCTCGCAACCGCCCATGACAGCACCGCCGGCTATAATGTCGCCGTCATCTCCGCGAACTACGTGAACATGAGCATCCGCTTCGGCTACCATTTCAACATGCTCGACGCGTTCTGCAGCGGCAACGCGAAAAATAACCACCTCTATTTCCGCTTCGCAGGGGGAGCGACGGACCTCGTGAAACGGTCGCGCAGGCTGGAGCTCATCAGCCGCATTCTCGGGTCCCTTGGCATGTCCGTCAAAATGAAAGGCGATCTCCTGATCGGGCGCATATCCGGGCTTCCGCATGCGCAGATGGAGGAACTGCTCGAAAAAACAGGCACCCTTATTGCCTATGCACGCCAGCTCGACGCCGTGCTGCACGACGACCGCGACGTGGACCGGTATGAGTGGCAGTTTCTCAAAGGTAATTACGGATTGAGATAATCGATGAACGGAAGGTCAACGGGCGGCTTTCCAGCCCGGTGCAAAGCGGAATCGACCTGATCGTGCAGCTATGATCGGGAAAATGCCGTTGAAACGGTCTCCCCGGTGTTGTGAACCTGTACGGGGGAAGCTCTCATCGTGAAACGGCGGCGCCGCGATAACTGCCGCAGGGGCGAGGCGCATACAACCTCTGAGAACGGCTTCAGTGCTTGGGATATTCCGCAAATTCCAGAATGATCCCGTCCGGCCCGTAAAAGTACACGAGCTTTTTCCCCGTCTTTTCCCATACCTGAATATCGCTCTGGAATCTGACTCCCGCAGCCTTCAGCCGCTCGACCTCTGACGCTATGTCATCAACAGCGAATGCCATATGACGGAAGCCGATCCTGTTTGCGTGGTTCGTCAACTCGTCTTTTCCGCCCTCGGGCGAGTAATACTGGATGATTTCCACGTTCGTTGCGGACCCGGGCAGGGACAGGCCGATGAATTCGGCATCGAAATCAGGCAGTCCCGTCACCGCGCTGAACCGTTCGCCTGATATGCGCGAGCGGATCTCCTCCGTGAAGCCGAGCTGCCTGAAGAAATCAGCAGCCTGCTGAAGATCGCTTACAACGATGTTGATGTGATCCAGTTTTTTGATCATGCCGGGCGCCCCTTATTTGCGCCGGAGATAGCCATTCCTGTTGTTCAGAAAATCCCGGTACACTTTATAATGGCTCGTTTCTTCATAGGTCGTTTCGCGGATTCGGCTGCCGTCGAAGCTGTAGATAACGGCTCCCGGGCATGCCAGGAGGAGGGGCGAATGCGTTGCAATGATGAACTGGGCGTGACCTGACCGGCCAGCCTCGTCGAGCACGCGGAGCATATCCAGCTGGGTTCGCGGAGAGAGCGCCGTTTCCGGTTCGTCGAGCAGGTACAGTCCCGCGCGCCGGCACCGGCTTTTGAAAAAGGACATGATGGACTGGCCATGCGACTGCTCCATGAGCGAGCGTCCGCCGAAGTACTCCAATTGGGCCGGATCGTTTGTCGCCCACTCGTCGAGGAGCTGGGCAAAGTGGCGGAAACTGTCGGAGCAGAAGAATGCGCCGACAACGTCCGGTGCGCAGTCAAGTGTCATGCAGTGGTGAAACAGCTTCTCGTACGGATTGTAATGAAAGCGCGTTCTGTCCGTATCGCGCCAGATATAGATGCTGCACGCGTGAGCAAGCGCTTCCAGCAGCGTTGACTTGCCCGTGCCGTTTTCACCGGCAAAAAAAGTGACCGGGGCGGTAAATGCGATTGTCTGTGCAGTCCCGAAGATGGGAAGATTGAAGGGATGCCGGTCCCGGCAGGGGTAGACATCCGGCCGGAGCGTTGCCGCTTTGAGATACAGTGAATCCATTTCGATGCATTATGCCTTTCCCGCGCCATTCGGCTCGATGATGATCTTCATGCAGTCCTCGGGACGGGTGCCGGTTATGAACGCCTTGCCGATATCGGCGAGCTTGAAGCGGTGCGTGATCATGTCGCTCACGACGACCCTGCCGGTCGCGATGAGCTCCAGGGCCTGCAGGTTGTCGAGGGGCGCTGCGCCGTAGCACGTCGTGATCGTAATATCGTCGCGCCAGAAGGGATTGAAATCGACCTCCACGGTCTCCTCCGGCCTGGGCACGGCGAAGAACAGGATCGTTCCGCCGCGTTCGGCGCAGCGGAGCGCTGTCCGGGCCGCGGGCAGGGTGCCCGCTGAAACGACGACGATGTCGGCGAGCCGGCCGCTGTTCACGCTTCTGATGGCAGCCGGAACGTCGGCGTCCGCGGGTACGACATGGTCAGCCCCGAAGAGCCGCGCTTTTTCGAGCCGGTAGCGGCTGACGTCGGTCGCGAAGATCCTGCCCGCGCCGAGAGCGCGCGCGAGCTTGATGATGAGCAGACCGGCCACGCCGCTGCCGAGCACAAGAACGCTCTGCGCGGGGCTGAGACCGGCGGTGCGCATGGCCCGCACCGCGGTGCCGAGGGGTTCGATGAACGTTGCCTGCTCGAAGCTCATGGCGTCAGGCAGGAGAAAGGTCCCCGTTTTTGCGCTTCTTCCCTTGATGAGCAGGAGTTCCGAGAAACCGCCCGGGTCGAAATTGTTCTTGCTCTGGAATGTGCTGCAGGCGGTCTCGTGTCCGTTCAGACAATGATAGCATGCATTGCAGGGGACGTGATGGGTGACAAAGACGCGGTCACCCGGCTTGACGTTCGTCA
>DATHDE010000115.1:0-2914 GCA_035490495.1 Nitrospirota bacterium | reverse complement strand
TGTACGGCGCATACTGCCTGTCCGTGGGGCTTCCGGGGTTCAGAAAGTAGACGCCGTCGATCTTCGCCCAGAACGGCGTATGGGAGTGGCCGTACACGATTACGTCCACGGCATCGAATTCTCTCCTGATCATTTCACGCTGCACGTCTATTTTGTACTTTCCGTGAATCAATCCCACGGTAAATCCGCCGAGCGTAAGAACCTTCTTGTACGGCAGGCTGAGTCGCGCCCGGGCATCGTCCATGTTGCCGGCGACCGCCTCGACCGGTGCAAGAGCGCTCAACTCCTCCAGCACGGAAAGATCAACGATGTCTCCCGCGTGCAGGATCAGGTCCACTCCTTTGAAAATGTCAAACACGGCAGGCGGCAGCGTCCGAACGGCAGTAGGGATGTGCGTATCCGACAACACTCCGATTTTCACAAAAATTCTCCGTTGCTTTTTTTTAAATCAGCCACGCTCGCGGCGCGGCCGGCGTGCTGCAAGCGGCCCCTTCTGCGAAGCGTGTTCCAGGAAAATCTGCCCTGACCGTTCAGATCAGGCTGATTGGGCAAGCATCGTTTTGAGCAGTGCGGCAATATCCTTGAAAGGGAGCGGCACCTGTTCCTTCGTCTGCATGTTGCGGAGGACGGCTGTTTGTGCCTGCATTTCCTGATCGCCGATAATGAGCGTGTAGCGTGCGCCGGTCTTGTCCGCCTTCTTCATCTGGCTTTTAAGGCTTGCGCCGGTATAATCGGTATCGACGAGGACGCCTGACGATCTCAGCTCATGAAGAAGAGGAAGTGCGAATGAAAGCGCGCCTGCGCCGAGTGCGGCAATAAACAGCGAAGGAGCCGGGCTCCGGAGGTTCGACCGGTCAAGGAGGGATACAGCGCGTTCTACGCCAAGGGCAAAGCCGATGCCGGGCGTCGGCGGACCGCCGATTTCCTGCACGAGCCCGTCGTACCTGCCGCCCGCGGCCACGGTATTCTGGGCACCCAGATGCCCCATGACCAGCTCAAAGGTCGTGCGGGTGTAGTAATCCAGTCCCCGCACAAGGCGCGGATTGATGGTAAAGGGAACACCAAGACTGCGCAGCCCGTTTTCCACGGTGTCAAAATGCGTTTTGCAGGGGCCGCACAGATAGTCAAGCATGACCGGAGAATCCGTGAATTTATCCGCATCCGTTTTGCAGTCAAGCACGCGCAGCGGATTGGTTTCGTACCTCCGCTTGCAATCGGCGCAGAGCTCCGGCAGTTTCGGTGCAAGATACGCCTTCAGCGCTTCGCGGTAGGCGCCGCGGCACGCAGCGTCGCCGAGGGAGTTGATCTGGAGCGTGAGGCCGCTGATGCCGAGCCGCGCGAATAGCGTGTGCAGCATGGCAAGGACCTCGATGTCCACGTGGGGGTGGTCGATGCCGAGGGCTTCCACGCCGATCTGGTGGAACTGCCGGTAACGACCTTTCTGGGGCCGTTCATGCCTGAACATCGCGCCCTGATAATAGAGTTTCACGAGCTGGCGCTCGGCGTACATCTTATGCTCGATGAAGGCGCGCACAACTCCTGCCGTGCCTTCCGGACGAAGGGTTATTTTTTTCCCGTCCCGGTCCTCGAACGTGTACATCTCCTTTTCCACGATGTCGGTGGACGCGCCGATGCTCCGTGCGAAGAGCTCCGTGTATTCGAACACGGGCACGCGAATTTCCGAAAATCCGTAGTTCTCGAACAGGGAGCGCGCCGTGATTTCGAGATGCCGCCATGCCGGCATATCCTCCGGCAGGATGTCTTTCACTCCTTTGATTGCCTGAATCGCCATCCCTACTCCTTATCCTTTGTCGAATGCCGCCGTGTGTTCGGTGCGGCGGTAAGCCGTCATCAGGGTTTCCTGAGCAGTTTCCAGGGCGCCTTCTTGACCTCCTCGGTGGCGTCCTTGAGGTTCTGCGTCGTCTGTTGGATATTGTC
The DNA here is from genome assembly GCA_035490495.1 of Nitrospirota bacterium. GTDB lineage: Bacteria > Nitrospirota > UBA9217 > UBA9217 > UBA9217 > JAJYKN01. The sequence goes on along the minus strand of DATHDE010000115.1, from coordinate 976 downwards.
GAGCGTCTCGTCGATCTTCTTTTTGTTCTCGATCACGAGCTTGTCGGACTTCTCCGTAAGCGCCCTGAGGTTCGTCGTCGTATCGTCGAGCTTCTTCATGATCTCCGGGAGGTTCTTCAATCCCTGGGCGATTTCCTCTTTGCTCGACGTCATGACCTTGAGGTTTTCGGACGCCTCCTGAAGATTGCGGACGACAATCTTGATCGATTTTGCCGTTTCCGGATCGCCGAGCAGCCGGTTCATGTTGTCTGCAACGCCTTTCATCTTGTCCACGACATCGAGCCCCGCCTTGGTCAGGTCTTCGAGTTTGAACGATTCGTCTCCGATCAGTGTATCGCCGGGCATGAGCTGCTCGCTCTTTGCCGACCCCCCCGACAGCTCGACATACTTGCCTCCCACGAGTCCCAGCGTTTTAATGGCAGCGTGCGTATCCTTCTTGATGACCGTGTCCCGGTACACGCTCAGGGTCAGCTCCACCTGGTCTCCGTGCCCGGTCGCCACGCGTATGTTCGTCACCTTCCCGACCTTGATCCCGGAGAATCGCACCTGAGCGTTCTTCTCGATTCCGTCGCTGTAACTGAAACGTGCCTTGTATTCGCTCTTCTGCTTGAAAAGGCTCTGTATGTCGCTGACCGCGAAAATCATGACCGTCAGGACGACAAAGGACGCCAGGAGGAATATGCCAGCGCCTATTTCTTTCCGTCGGTATTCCATAGGTTCTCCCTAACACTACAAGTTCAAGAGGTCTTCCCGGAAGTCCTTGCTCGATGCATGGAAGGCAATGGGGCCGTCCGGGCTGCCGGTGATGAATTGGCGGACCAGGGGGTCGGTACTGTCCCGGATCTCCTGCGGCGTTCCCTGGGCAAGAATCTTGCCCATGTACAGGATAACGATCTTATCGGCGATGCGCATCGCTTCTTCCACAGCATGGGTCACGACGACGCACGTCAAACCGAACACGCGGTTCAGGTCCGCG
>DATHDE010000114.1:0-2447 GCA_035490495.1 Nitrospirota bacterium | reverse complement strand
TTGATTATCTGGACAGTCGACAAATGGAAATGCATGGGATGCACATCACCGGTGGTATTGTAGATCTCCCATACCTCCGTTGTGTTGTTCACGACCGTTTCCTGAGTAGCAGGGACGTTCAATACAGCCGGAGGACCGCTGAAGCTGGCTGTCACCACATAGGGCGAGCCGCCGGGTGCCTGGGCATCACCGATGATCTGGATCAGTCTGCCGTACTCGTCAAACGCCTCATTCAGAGTGAGGAACCGTCTCGGCAAAGCAGCTGGCACAACACCGGATGCAACTGCCGGCTGGGGAAGCAGGTCGTTACCGAGCATAAGGTTCAGTCCCGGCGTGAGGAACAGGGTTTTATCCTTTGTGCCTGTTGCCGCGGCAACCTTAAACTTCATCAAGACGCGCGTGTTGGGTCCGAAGCCCGCTGCTGTTGTACAATTGACCGGGTTGCCGACACCGAACAGACCGTCTCCACAGTTCCAGCCCGGGAAGTAGTCGTTCCGGTCATCACCAGCCGGGAACGGAGACGGCGCGTCATTGTACAGAATTACCTCCGTGCCTGGTGCAACACTGCTGAAGTCCACAAGAGCGTCGGTACGTTCTGCAGGCCCCATGAGAAGCGAGGTAGTTAGCAGACGCGGGTCAGTCTGGCCCGTCGTCGGGTCGATTGCATTCGGCTGGATCACCATCGGTTGACCGGATGGAACCTGTGTTATATGTGAAAGGAATCCGCCTTCCGTCCCGAGCACCAGCCATTTCGCACTCGGCGGCGCCGGCTTTATTACGGGCAGTGTCACGCTAGTAGCGCCCGCGGCATTCAACGTGATGCTGTTGGACGCTAAAGTGATTCCGCTGGCTGCATTCAGGAATTTCGCATTCGTAGGATTGCCCGCGGCGTCCAAGGTGATGCCATTGGGCGTGCCGTCGGCAATATAAAGCTGCAGGTTCAGGAACCTGGCATTGCAGGCATTCAGCATGCGCAGACGATAGCGCCGCGCCTGGACAGTCGCCTGGGGATACGCAGTGCCGTTCACGAGCATGGTATCGCCGAAGAACTCGGGGATGACCGATGGATCCGGAAGCGACGGATTGAGCGGCTGGGGCGCAAGATCCCAGCGGCCGGTGCCGTCCGGTTGATTGACCTCATAGGTGTGCGCATACCAGAGGCTGCCTGGCGCGCTCAGACCGGTCCAGGAAGGATCAGCAGAAGCGATGTTCGGGCCCACAAAGATCTTATCCTGGAACACGAGCGGAATTTCGTTCCCGCCTGCTTCGATATAATTTGGCAGCCCGAGAAACGTTAGTGCTTTTTCAAAATTATCTCGAATCAGCAGAGCCGAGGCGATTCCGGTATATGCGTTCGTCCGGGTGATGCCCCAGGCGTGATCGTGATACCATCCGAACCGTGCACTCTGATCCAGGGGATAGTAATATTCACCCGAGCCGGCCGGTGCGCTGGGATTGAGCACATTGTTCAGGAAGCTCAAACCGTGGCTTCCGCTCGGGGTGTACCAGTCGAACGGCCCGCCGTCGCTGATCCACGGAACATGGCCGCCGTGAAAATGGACTGCAGCGCGGTTCTGATCCTGATTTGCGCCCGGTATCGTGATATCGATCGGGACGGGGCTGGCAGCCGGCAGGTTATTCTTGACCGTCAGCTGGATCGGCTTTCCCTTCTGCCCCACGATAATGCTGCCGAGGTGTCTCTGCGTACTGACGGTCGGCAGGAGCGGTATTGCCGGTTGATAGCCCCACAGCGTGGTCGGACCCAAACCTGTGGAAGCGGGCACGAGTTGATCCTGGAACTGATTGATGTTGATCGTATAATGGGTGACCCCGGTCACTGGAGCCGGCGTCGGATCAGGAGCTGCCACCGGAATGACATCAATACCGCGCAGCTGTATTCCAAAGAGCGGTACCTGCGGGCTCTGATAGAAAGCAAGCGCCATGCCGGATCCAAAAACCAGGATTGCGGCAAATGCAAGGCAAAAAGCAGAAATCCGAACAATTTTCATAATTGAACCCTCCCCGTTATAATACGCTATAAACCTTGAACCAAAACTTTCCGACACATTCTGCAAGTAAGTCGATGATTATTAATTGTCTCCCTCTGCCCCCTTTCCTTTAATCGTAGGCTTGTTATGAACCGATGCGCTCCGGGGCACGCATCTTTCGACCTTGTTTGTATTCCGCGATTTAACAAACTGCATCAAAATGCCATGTCCAAAATATTCTTCACCCGTAAAAATAGATTCCTGATTTCACTGGCATACGGTATATCCGCGTGACCATCAGAAATTGCTGCCGTTCTCCCGGCGCTTACGCCTGCTGCTAATCCGCTTGGTGTGGAGCATTTGATTCCAGCTGCACGCCCTTATCCAGGGCTGCCTGAGCTTTTATTGCCCGCCTCATATTCTGAGTTTCGAGTTTGCGCTCATTGCTTTTTGCTATGT
>DATHDE010000113.1:0-3219 GCA_035490495.1 Nitrospirota bacterium | reverse complement strand
CGCCGGAAAGTAGGCGCAGAGAAGATACGGTTTTCGGTGAAGCAAAAGAGAGCGTATCTATTCTAGTGGAGCCCCCTCCGGCAGGAGCCGGAGGCTCCCTTTAATAACGCGACCTCCCGCGGCCTACGGCGCGAACCCCCGGCAGAAGCCGGGGGATTGCAAGTCGCGGGATTCAAAATATGTTAGAATTCAAATAAATCGGCATAGGGAATTCACCTGGATCCGTGGCAGGGTTGTTTGAAGCAGGAAGCTGCCTGGCGCGGGAAACAAGAACCGGTTCTTTCCTCCTTTCGTGAAGAAGGACCACTATGAATACCAGCTCGAAAACCGCTCTTCTTGCCGGTGCAACAGGCCTCGTGGGCAGGGAAATCATGCGCCTCCTGGCCCTGGACAACGGCATCGGGGAAGTGCGCGTGCTGGTGCGCCGTCACCTTCCCTGGGAGTTCATGAATCCGAAGATCAAGCAGTACGAAACAGACTTTGACCGGCTCCGCGACCATCCCGAGTGGTTCAGGGCGGATCTTGTTTTCAGCGCGCTCGGAACAACGATGAAACAGGCAAAATCGCAGGCCGCATTCCGCAAAGTCGATTACGAATATCCTCTTACTATCGCACAGCTGGCCCGGACGCAGGGTGCGCGCCAGTTCCTTTTCGTAAGCGCGCTCTCCGCCAGTTCACGTTCCCCGTTCTTCTATCCCCGCGTCAAGGGGGAGTTGGAGCATGCCATTCAGGGTTTAGGATATCCCTCCGTAACCATCGCACGGCCTTCGATGCTTCTGGGAGACCGCCACCCTCCCCGCTTTAACGAAGTGGTTCTCATACCATTCGGGTCTTTTTTCCCGCCGTGGTGGCGTCCGGTCAAAGCCACACAGGTGGCTGCAGCGCTCGTGCAGGCAGCAAGATCAGAGGCACCCGGTGTGCACATCATCCATAACAGGCAGCTTCGGGAAGTGAGAACGTAGGTTGTCCGGCCGATGCACAGCTTCAACCAGATCCAGGGTTCCGTAGCCGGTAGCCAGGAGCGGTCAATTATCAGCTCATTGCGGTTATCGTATACATTCCTTCTGTTCAGAAGCTCATGAAGTTCTTGGGTCTTCTCAGCAATTATAACTGCGGCTGTTTGCAAATTACGGAGCTAAATCTAAACCGCTAAATTGTTCTAACTACGTGAGTAATGGGGCCGCTGAAAACACGCTCAGTTGTTCAGGCAGCCCCCTCTCGCCTTAAAATCACCTTGACCTATTATTTTTAATAAGTTATTATGAATGGCAATGTGGCGGATACAAGAGCATCGCGACATCGATAAAGCTTGCCGTAAGCTACCTCCAGCCGTAGTGAAAAAATACGAACTCTGGAAGAGTCTTGTGTTTCGGCACGGCCCGGACAAATTACACGAGTTTCCCGGATTTCACGATGAAAAGCTTAAGGGAAACCGTACGGGTCAGCGGTCATCAAGGTTGAGCTTGCAGTATCGGGTTATTTATACCATAGAAAAAGATATCGTCACGGTGCTGGTTCTTGAGATAACTCCGCATAATTATTAGGAGGCCATTCCCTATGAAGATAAGGAAACGTAGTGAATTCGCACCGGCAAAACCTCATGCCAAATTAACTTCCGGTGAGGTCATTCGAATGCTTCGTGATCTAAAAGGTTGGACCCAGACAGAACTTGCCAAACACTCGGGCATTAACGCCACCAATCTCAGCCTTTTGGAAAACGATCGTGTTGAGATCGGCAAAAAACGCGCAGAACAGCTTGCGAAAGCATTCAGCGTCCATCCTGCTATCATCATGTTCCCGGAGTACGAAGCCAAAGAAATCCAAAAAGCGGCCTAACATGTCGTTCGAGTCCCGCGCTCTGCGACGTGGGGCTCAACTCGTCGATCTCAACGAACATGCATACTATTTTTTTTCAACATCTCTCTTTTTACATGAAACTCCCCATCTTGTTCTGTTCCATTTTGTTTTTCACCCTTCCCGCCCATGCCGATGATGCGCTGTCCCTCTCCGGCCGTCTGAATGCCCGCGGTGGTGAACGGCAGGAGAAAGACAGCGTCAAGGAAGATCCTTCGCTCGAGGGCAGGCTCAAGCTCGACGCATCGGCTTCATCGTGGCGTTTACACTCCTGGCTCGAAGGTGGCTGGGACGGCACGGTCCTGCGGCCGCCGCGGGACAGGTCGCTGTTCAAGAATTACGACGAAGTCTACCAGAGCAACTCACCGTATCTCGAATTCAAGGAGCTCTGCCTAACCCATACTTCAGGCTCGCTCGACCTGCGCGCGGGCATCCAGCGGTTCGCATGGGGGCGTCTGGACGAATATCCGCCGAACGATGTGCTCAATCCCTGGGATTACACCCAATTCCTCAGGAAGCCGCTTGAAGACAGAAAGATCGGCGTTCCTTCCGTATCCGCGACGCTGAACAGGGGGGATTGGAGCCTGGATGCAGTCTGGATTCCCGTACTCGTCCCCTATCGCCTGGCAATGCCTGATGAACGCTGGTCCGGTTCGTCGATCGCATCAACCATTCACAGCGCCCTTCCGAATGCGGTGATCACGCCGCGGGAACCCGACCTGCCTGACCGGAAGTTCGAAAACGGCAATGCAGGACTGCGCATCAAACATCTCGGCGACATCGAATGGGCCCTGAACCTGTACAACGGGTACGATCTCAATCCCGTGTTCAAGGGAACAGCCTTCACGCTCCTGCCGCAGGGAAGTTCCGTAACCATCGATCCGGGATACGTGCCCGATTTCCACAGGATGAGCTCCGTCGGGATGGATGCGGCGGTCGTTCGCGGCGATCTCAGCATCCGCGCCGAAGCGCGGTATGCGTTTCACCGCTATCTCAACATCAGGCACGAACTCTGGGGATACCCCGCGGTGCTTACGCCCGGCATCCATCCGCTCAGCGCGATTGAACGGGAGCACGACACCGTTGATTACGGGATCGGCCTGGATTACCGGCTGTTCGAGGACGCGATGCTCACGGCGCAGGTGCAGCAGACCGCTATCATCGGCAATGTCGATCTGCTGTACGAACGGAAGTTCGAGACGCTTCTCTGGGCGAACGTGAAGATCAACTGGATGAACCAGAAGATCGAGACGAACCTGAACGTGGCTTACAATCCCGAGCACAACAGCTCCATGGTGAAGGCGAACGCCTGGTACGTGTTCAGCGATTCCTGGAAAGCCGGAATCGCGGCCATCAACCTGAACG
>DATHDE010000112.1:0-34265 GCA_035490495.1 Nitrospirota bacterium | reverse complement strand
CTGGCAAGGAACCTTTCTACGGAAGGTTCGGGTTCCGCCGGATGAGGACAGCCATGGCCATCATGGATGATGTCGTCCACCGGCAAAAGCAGGGACTGATCGAGTAAACGCCCGGTCTGAAGGAGATGCATATAACAAAACCGAGCTCAGTGTGGATGATAAACGGCACAAAGTGTACAATGAGGCTCAGACACTGATATTATCCGACAGCAGCTATGCAGGTTCATATGTTTCATAGCCTCTCTCCGCATTTTTCAGTGTCATAACAGTTTCCCTTTCTTATGCATTGTGTACATGTTGGGTCAACACACTGTGAGCTTCGATCACACCGGATTGATGTTGCGCAGATTATGCAGAGCAGCAGCTCCCTTATATTGACATCGATTGCCGAAGAGAATATAGTCGAACACGTTGTGTGCGGATTGCCATGGACCTGAGTGATCTTGGATTCGATCAGTGGTTTCACGACGCGCGGGCGGAAGCCGGGAAGCCCGACTGCGACGCCGCACGCGTGAGCGCGGTCCATCGCGACAGCTGCCTTGTGCGCGGCGGATCCGGCGAAGTTTTCGCGGAACTCCTGGGCTCGCTTGCATATTTCATCGAGTCGAGCATGGACCTTCCCGCGGTCGGGGACTGGGCGCTCGTCCGGTATCACAACAACGGCACCTTCGCCATCATTCACGGCCTGCTGCCCCGGAAAACGTTTCTGCGCAGGAAAAGCCCCGGCAGAAAAATCGACTATCAGATGATTGCGGCCAACGTGGACTGCGCCCTGATCGTCCAGGCCTGCGACAATGATTTCAATGTGCGCCGGCTGGAGCGCTACCTTATCATGGTGCGTGAAGGCCACATTGAGCCGGTTCTGATCCTGACAAAAAGCGATCTTGTCGGGCCCGAGCAGATCGACCGGAAGATAGCGGACGTTCGGCAGGCTGGAATTGAATGCGATGTCATCCCGCTCAGCAATGTGACCGGCGCCGGCTTGGAGCGGGTGCAACACGTACTGAAGCCCGGCAGGACGTACTGCATGGTCGGCTCCTCGGGAGTCGGCAAAACAACGCTGGTGAACCGCATCCTGGGCCGCGATGCATATAAAATAAATGAAGTCCGCGTGAGCGACGGTAAGGGCAGGCACACGACCACGCAGCGCCAGTTGATCGTGCTGGAAAACGGGGCCATGCTGATCGACACGCCCGGCATGCGGGAACTGGGGAACATCGGCGCAGAAACCGGGCTTGAGGAGAGTTTTGCAGACATCTGGAGCCTTGCAAAGAACTGCCGCTTCGCTGACTGCACGCACACGCAGGAGGCCGGCTGCGAAGTTCTGGCCGCGGTTGCAGCCGGCACCGTGCGCGGGGACCGCTATCAGAGTTTTCTCAAATTAATGAAGGAATCTGAGTACAATGAGCTGTCCTACGTGGAAAAACGCAAAAAGGACAAAGCTTTCGGCAAGTTCATCAACACAGCCATGAAACAGCTTAAGAAAAGATCGTGAGCAGCTCAGGAGATCAGGAGAAAACTCACGGTCTTCGAACGAATCCGCCCCCATCCCGGCGACGCGGCCATCGTCAATCCTGGCAGCCATAGAGAATAACCGTAATTGCAGCGAGCTGCAGACAATGTGATTTCCCAGGCATAAGGCCACAAAGGAATGCGTTGAGTGCATAGAGATGCCATGAGTGACGACACGCTCAGCACCATTTTCAATTATGTCCCCGTGGATGAGAACCTCGCGAGCGCGGGCCAGCCGAAGGAAAACGAGCTCAGCCTGATCGCCGACGCCGGGTTCGAGGTGGTGATCAACCTCGCGCTGCACGATGATCCCCGGTACTCGCTACCGGATGAAGCCGGGTCCGTGCGCTCCCTCGGCATGATTTACGAGCATATCCCCGTTATATTCAACCGGCCGGAAGAAAAGGACCTGCTTGCATTCTTCACCGCGATGGAAAAGCATGCGGGAAGGAAAATTTTCGTTCATTGCGCAGCAAACAAGCGCGTGAGCGCGTTTCTCGGACTCTATTTTGCCATCCGGAAGAAACAGGACGACGAGCAAGCGTTTGCCCTGATGCGCGATGTATGGGAACCGGATGAGATCTGGTCCGCGTTCATCTTCGCAATGCGCAGGAAATACAAGCGGGCATAGCTGCCGCATCGGCCGATAAAAGCATCAATTATTTCGTGCACGTAATATGTTCATAACCAGGTCAGATTGTTCTGGAGATTCTATCTGTTTAATTTAAGGAGAAAAGACATGAAAACATTCCGGTTGATTCTTGTTTCACTTGCCGTACTGACAGGTTGTTCCAGCGCACTCATCACCAACACAGGAAAACAGAATGGGTCTTCACCTGCCGCACTGCAGGCGCCCGTTCCAATCTCTCCGAAACCGGGCACCGTATTCGATCGGTTTCCGCGCACAACGGAAGTAATGTGGAAAGCCGTTGCCACGGCAGCTGCGTATGCAATTGAAGTCGACTGTTTTGACTGCTGTACTGTCGGCAAATGGTGCTCTGATACCGGAGAGTCGGCAATTGCCGCGTCGGGCATCAAAGCTACTGCATTCACCTTTGAATGGGTCGGGGCGAACCAGGGGCGCTGGCGCGTGTGGGCGGTGCGACCGGACGGACAGGAAAGCCCCAAAAGCGCCTGGCAGGATTTTTCCTATACCAAGTAACCACCGAACGATACCAATGAAATATGCGCCCCGCGGGTAGCCTCGCGGGATTGCGTCCGCAGCGGCAGGCGGATCACAACGGTTTGCGCATTGCTTCAGGCCGAATATGGGCATGTGTTGACAGGCATGCTGAAATCCGCTACTTTTATAATAGGCACCGACGAGGCCCGCTGAAGCGGGCTGACATGATGGCGGATAATCGGATGAGAAAATACGAATCCATCGACGAGTACATCAGCGATTTTCCCGAAGAGGCCCGGAAGAAGCTCGTGGAGATGCGGAGCATAATACGGCAGCAGGCGCCGCAGGCGCTGGAGAAGATCAGCTATCAGATTCCGACGTTTTATCTGAACGGCAATCTCGTTCATTTTGCCGCGTTTGCAAAACATATCGGGTTCTATCCGACGTCGAGCGGCATCCGGGCTTTTGAAAAAGAGCTGTCAAAGTACAAACACGCAAAAGGTTCGGTGCAGTTCCCTCTGGAGAAACCGCTTCCCGCAGGGCTTATCAGGAAAATCGTGAAGTTCAGGGCGGCGGAAAACATGCACAAAGCAAAGTGAGGCGCGAATATGCCGTTCGGGAGGCAGAGCATGCAAAAGATCACTCCGTTCATATGGCTTGAAAAAGGCGCGAAAGAAGCCGCGGATTTCTACGTGAAAATCTTCGGAAAGCGCTCGAAGGTAAAAAACGTATCAACGGTTACGGACACGCCGTCGGGTACGGTCGAGGTGGTGACCCTCGAACTTAGCGGGCAGGAACTCACGCTCATGGCGGCGGGTCCTTTCAGGAAAATCAACGAGGCCATTTCATTCGTAGTTAATTGCGGGAACCAGAAAGAGGTCGACCACTATTGGACCGCGCTGTCCCGGGGCGGCGAAAAAGGACAGTGCGGCTGGCTCAAGGACAGGTACGGCGTGTCCTGGCAGGTGGTGCCGACGATTCTCGGCAAATTAATGCAGGACCGCGACCCGCTCAAGGCAGGACGCGTGACGCAGGCGATGCTCGGGATGAGGAAGCTCGATATTGCCAGGCTGCAGGCAGCGTCGAAGGGAAAGAAGGGGGATGCGCATCATGGCTGAGCTGACGCTGACAACATTTCTCTCCCTCGACGGCGTCATGCAGGCGCCGGGCGGTCCGCACGAGGATGAAAGCGGCGGATTTCCGCACGGCGGATGGGTCTTTCCGCTTTTTGACGATGACATGGGCAGGACGATCATCGAGATATTTTCAAAGGCCGATGCGTTTCTCCTGGGACGGGGCACCTATGATATTTTTGCCGCACACTGGCCCCGAGTCACGGACCCGAACGATCCGATTGCAGCCGGACTGAACGCGCTGCCGAAATTCGTGGCCTCGCGGACGCGCAGCTCGTTTCCGTGGAACAATTCGACGCATGTTGCCAGGGTGCCTGAGGATGCGGCAGACCTGAAGCAGCGGTTCAAACGCGAAGTGCAGGTCCACGGGAGCGCAGGTCTCGCGCAAACGCTGATGCAGAACGATCTCATCGACGAATACCGTCTGTTCACGTTTCCGGTGACGCTCGGCACGGGAAAGCGGCTGTTCGGGAGCGGAGCGGTTCCCCGCACGCTGAAGCTGGTTAGCTCATCGATGACGAGCAGGGGGATTGTGATCAGCGTGTACCGGCCCGCGGGAAAGCTCGTCACGGGATCATTCGCCCTGGAGTGACGATCTGACCGGATGCAGCAGGAAAGGACGAGGGGAATGCGACGAGTGATGGTTTTCAACCAGGTCTCCCTGGACGGATATTTTACGGATGCGAACGGCGACATGAGCTGGGCGCACAAGCACGATCCGGAGTGGCTGGACTTCGTAAATGGAAATGCGAAAGGCGGCGGCGAGGCGCTGTTCGGCAGAAAGACCTATGATCTCATGGCGAGCTGGTGGCCGACGCCGGCGGCAATGCAGCAGGCGCCCCTCGTCGCCACAGCAATGAATGCAATGCCGAAGGTCGTGTTCTCGAAAAAAATGAAGAAAGCCGACTGGAGCAATACACGCGTTGTGAACCAGGGACTAGCTGAGGAAGTGCGCAAGATGAAAAAAGCCGGGGGGCCGAACATCGTCATCATGGGAAGCGGCAGCATCGTGTCGCAGCTCGCCCAGGAAGGCCTGATCGACGAATACCAGATCGTGGTGAATCCCATCCTGCTCGGCGCAGGGAGGACGCTCTTCGAAGGCCTGAAAAACAAACAGTCGCTGCGGTTGACGAATTCACGCGTGTTTAAGAACGGGAATGTCCTGCTAACCTACGAACCGGTATGAATCCGGGTGTTCGCTTCATTTTTTTTCGCCGACAGCTTTGAAAAAGGTGTAGCAAAAAACACCGTCCCCTTCCGCGGTCCGGTACAGATCGCGGACGCCCTGATCGAACAATGAAGCATCCGTAAGACCTGCCAGAATTGCCGATTGCCGGACGCCTTCAATCATCGCAATAAATGTTTTTTTTGTAAACCCGTCAACGAGCTCCGGCCTGCTTGAATCGGCGTAAACCATGCGCGGCGAAACGCGGACCGGGGAGTAGCCCGCACTGCACAGAAGGGGATAGAGCTCCCTCCCGATATTGGCGTTGCCTCCCGCCCTGCGCTGCAGCTCCACCTGGCACTGTATCGCACGGTGCGCTGCCTCGCTGTCCGGATGAAAATTCGCTGACCCATGATCGCCCTCGATGACCGTAATCGTGCCTCCTGGACTGATCAGCTCTTTCAAAAGAAGAAGCGCCTCAACCGGTTTGGAAAGGTGTTCGAGCACGAAGCATACGAATACATGGTCGAACGAACCCGGCTTGAAAGGAAGGTGAAAAATATCCGCCTGTTGAAAGGACACATTGGCGAATCCGGCGGCTTCAACTTTTCCTTTGGCTTCGGCAACGGATGCTTCGGAAATATCGACGGACGTAATCCGTGCATGCGGGCTGTTTTTTGCGAGCGTCACGGTCTGCGCCCCCACGCCGCAGCCTGCTTCGAGCACCCGACTGTTTGCAGGATAGGATGTGTCGGAATGGAGGAGTTCAACCAGGGTCGATGCCTGATCCTGAAGACGGATGTTTTCTTTTGTGTCGTAGCCGTGCACATACAGGGATTTATGCTTCATGAATGCATCCTTTCATGATGTCTCTTCTGCCGGGTGAGGTTAGGCATTTTTGCATCTTCTGTCAAGCGTATTTTCCCATACGGGCATGTTTTTGCGTCATTTTTTTCAGGATTGCTGTTTTATTATAAGGTCGTGCACTTCCCGTTAGTCAGAGCCTTCTCTGTTACGTTGTCGATTGCTAGTTGTTTTGCTATAATATGTAGGGTAAAATCCTACAGAAATAGGATGAATTTGATGAGAGCAATTCCTGCATAAGCAGGGCATGCGATCTCTATTGTCAGCAGCAATGGAGCGGTGATTGAACCCTTATTGCGCTGCACCTGCTGTCCGGCTTGCCATCATCAGTAAGAACGAGAACGCATCGTCCTGACTGAACCAGCCAGCCCTGGTTTTAAACACGGAAATTTCATGCCTCGAAACGATCAGACATTTGCGTTGTTCGTCAAGCACACACCCGCTGCAGTCGCCATGTTCGACCGGGACATGCGCTATCTTGCCGCAAGCGACCGCTATCTTACCGATTATCGGCTGGGCAATCAGGACATTGTCGGGAGATCACATTATGAGGTATTCCCGGAGATCCCCGAGCGCTGGAAAAAAATCCATCAGCGCTGCCTTGCCGGCGCCGTCGAGAAGGCGGAGAAGGACCCCTTTCCCCGGGCGGACGGAACGCTGGACTACGTCCGCTGGGAGATCCAGCCCTGGCGGACCGATGACGGCGAGATCGGCGGCATCTTCCTGTTTTCCGAAGTGGTCACCGAACGCGTGCGCGCGGAAGAGGCCCTGCAGGAGAGCGAGGCGCGCTATCGCCTGATTGCCGAGAACAGCAGCGACGTCATCTGGCTTCTCGATATCAACACAAAACGATTCACCTATGTAAGCCCCTCTGTGCATCAGCTCAGGGGATTCACAGTTAATGAGGTCCTGCAGCAAACAATGCAGGAGGTCATGACGCCGGAATCATACCGCATGATTTCGGAAAACCTGCCGAAACGTTTGGCGGCTTTCGCGGCCGGCGACGAATCGGCGCGCACGCAGATTCATGAGGTAATCCAGACCCGCAAGGACGGTAGCACCGTTCCCACGGAAGTCGTGACCACACTTCTCACCGACGCAAATAATCGCGTCATTCACATCCAGGGGATCACACGGGACATCACTGAACGCAAGAAAGCCGGAATGAGGCAGCAGCATCTGGTCAATGTATTGCGCGCCATCCGGAACGTCAACCAGCTTATTACGCAGGAAAAGGACCCGGACGCACTGGTGCAGAAGACCTGCGGGCTCCTGACCGAAACACGCGGCTATCCATCGGCCTGGGTCAGCCTGCGCGATAACGCAGGGCGGATGTATATTGCGGGCGCGTCGGGCGTCGGTACGGGTCTGGAGGCCCTGCAAGCGCAGATCGAAAGCGGAGCATTGCCCCTGTGCTGCAGTCGGGCGGTTACCGAACCGGACATCGTGGTCGTGCACGACCAGGCGGCAACCTGCAATGACTGCGCCCTGGCCAGGGAGTACAGCGGCATGGCGGCCCTGGCAGGAGCGCTCCGGCACGGTGAGCACAACTACGGTATGATCGTGGTTGCGCTGCCTCCGGCAATGGCGGACGACGTCGAGGAACAGTCGCTTTTCCGGGAAGTTGCAGGCGACATCGGTCTTGCCCTGCACGCGATTGAGAGCAGGAGGGAGAGAGCGCTGGTGATTGAGGAACTGCGGCAGAGCGAAGCGCTCTACCATTCATTGTTTGACAACATGCTGAACGGGCTTGCCTACTGCCGGATGCTTTTTGACGGGGACCGTCCGCAGGACTTCGTGTATCTTTCCGTGAACCGCGCCTTTACAAAACAGACGGGTCTGCACAACGTGCTCGGGAAAAGAGTCACCGAGGTCATCCCCGGTATCCGCGAGACCAGCCCCCAGGTATTCGAGATTTACGGGCGCGTGGCGCGGACGGGTGTTCCCGAGAGGTTCGAGACCTACGTCGAGCCGCTCCGGATGTGGTTCGAGGTTTCGGTCTTCAGTCCTGCCCGCGACCACTTCGTTGCCGTGTTCGATGTCATTACCGAGCGCAAGAAGGCGGAGACAGCGCTTCGCGAAAGTGAAGCAAAATATCGCACACTGTTTGAGACGATGGCCGATGGAGTCGTCTATCAGGATAAGAATGGTAAAATCATATCGATCAATCCTGCTGCAGAAAAAATCCTGGGGCTTTCTTTTGACAAGATAAAGGGTGCGACTTCCCTCGACCCGAGGTGGAAATCGATTCATGAGGATGGGTCCGATTTTCCGGGGCAGACCCATCCGTCAATGGTCGCTTTAGGGACGGGGAGGCAGGTCAACAATGTGATAATGGGGATCCACAATCCGGAGAAGAATGAAACACGATGGATCAACATCAACGCTGTTCCGGAATACAGAGAAGGAGATTCCGAGCCGTATCAAGTGTACACTACGATCAGCGACATCACGGAGCGCAAGCGTGCGGAACAAGAGACGGTGAATTCGAGGAATTTTTTAGATAGCATTATTGAGCAAAGTCCCCACCCGATGTGGATCTCCGATGAGGAAGGGACGCTGATCCGCATCAACAAAGCATGCTGCGACCTTCTGCAGATTGCTCCTGAGGGTGTAGTCGGAAAATACAATGTACTGGAAGACAATATTGTTGAAGAACAGGGGATGATGCACCTTGTCAGATCAGTTTTTGAAGAAGGGGAAATTGTCAACTTCGATCTCATCTATGATACCACCCTCCTGAAAATTCCGAAGCTGGAACGAGCAGCACGCGTCATACTGAACGTCACTATTTTCCCGGTCAGAAATACCGTCGGGAAATTCATCAACGCGGTTATACAGCATGTCGATATCACAGAGCGAAAGAAGACGGAGGCAGCACTCCGCGAAAGCGAGGAACGCTATCGCTCGCTGGTAGAAACGACATCAGACTGGGTGTGGCAGGTAAACAGCATGGGGCGGTATACCCACGTCAGTGCAAAGGTACAGGACATTCTGGGGTATGCCCCGGAAGAAGTCGTCGGCCGCACGCCGTTTGACTTCATGGAAGCAGAGGAGGCCCGGAGGGTGGGGGAGATTTTTTCGGAGATCGTTGCCCAACGGCGGCCGTTCTCCCTGCTCGAAAATATCAACATCCATCGGGACGGCCGATCCGTTGTACTCGAGACGAGCGGCGTCCCCGTGTTCGGTCCTGGCGGGGAATTTCTGGGCTACCGCGGCATGGATCGCGACATCACCGAGCGCAAGCAGGCGCTTCTCTCCCTGGAGCAGGAAAGCCAGAAGAACCTCGCCCTGTTGCGCAACGCCAGTGACGGCATCCATATTCTGGATGCAAGCGGCTGCGTCATCGAGGCCAGCGATTCGTTCTGCCGCATGCTCGGCTATGAACGCAGCGAGGTCATCGGCATGCATGTCTCGCTTTGGGATGCGGGTTATTCTGAATCCGAAATCCCCGTCAAGCTCCGGGAACAGCTCGAGCATCCGGTGCGTTCGCTGTTCGAAACGAAGCACCGGCGCAAGGACGGCAGCGTGTTCGATGTCGAGGTCAGCGGCTATCCCCTCAAACTGGGTGACCGCATGGTTTTGTTCAACTCCTCGCGGGACATCACCGAGCGCAAACGGATGGAGGAAGAACAGGAGAAACTGCAGGCGCAGTTCATACAAGCTCAGAAAATGGAGTCCGTGGGGCGGCTGGCGGGCGGCGTGGCCCACGATTTCAACAATATTCTTATGGCGCAGAAAGGCTATTGCGATCTGATGAAAGCCCAGCTCAGGCCTGAAGACCCCCTGTACGAGGGGCTTGCGCAGATCGATGCCTGCGCCGACCGGGCTGCCGCGCTCACGCGCCAGCTGCTTGTGTTCAGCCGCAGGAATGTGCTTCAATCTGCTGTATTCGACCTGAACGGCCTGGTCGTCAATTTGGACAATATGCTGAGACGGCTGATCGGAGAAGACGTGGCCTTGACAACCCGTCCGGCAGAACAGCCGGCGATGGTGACGGCAGATCCCGGCCAGATCGAGCAGGTGCTCGTGAATCTTGCCGTCAATGCCCGTGATGCGATGCCCCAGGGAGGCAAGCTGACCATTGAGGTTTCCCTGGTCGAACTGGACGCGGTATGGGCCGCCGGCCACATGAGCATCGTGCCCGGACAGCATGTCATGCTCGCCGTGAGCGATACGGGCTGCGGCATGGACGATGAGACCAAAAGCAGGATCTTCGAACCCTTTTTCACGACCAAGGCCGAGGGAAAGGGGACCGGCCTCGGCCTTGCGACGGTTTACGGGATCGTCCGACAGAGCAACGGCAGCATCCGGGTGTACAGCGAACCCGGACAGGGAACGACCTTCAAGATTTATTTGCCTCACGTGGATGCGGTGCCGCTCGAGCGCGACCGGAGGGATGCGGAAATCGTGCGCGGGAACGGAGAGCAGGTGCTGGTCGTGGAGGACGAGCCCATGCTCCGGGACCTGGCAAAGCTGCTGATTGAAAACCTCGGATACCGGGCGAGCATAGCGGCGAACGGCGGCGCGGCCCTGATCATGATCGAGGAGCAGGGCATGCGGCCTGACGTTTTGATCACCGACGTTGTCATGCCGGGCATGAGCGGCCGTGTTCTCGTGGAACGGCTCCGCAGGACGGTGCCGGATCTCAGGGTGATCTACATGTCCGGGTACACGGACGACGCCATCGTGAACCACGGAATCCTGAACGAGGGTATTGACTTTCTCCAGAAACCCTTTACGATGGTGAATCTGGCGGCAAAGATCAGATCAGCGCTCAAAAAGAAATAGCAGCCCACGCAGCAGCGATCCGCTTTTCCCGCAGGAGACCCCGGCATGGACAATCAATTCATCTCCCTTTCCTCCTGGCCCCGCGCCATTGCGCATATCGACGCGGACGCGTTTTTCGCCTCGTGCGAGCAGGCGATCCATCCCGAGCTGCGCGGCAGGCCGGTGATCACGGGCAAGGAGCGCGGCATTGTGGCCGCTGCTTCCTATGAAGCCAAGGCGCGCGGCGTGCAGCGGGGCGTGCGGCTTTCCGATGTGAAGAAGATATGCCCGGACGCGGTGATCCTGCCGTCGGATTACGAGACGTACAGCCTGTTCTCGGTCAGGATGTTCGATATCCTGCGGCGCTTTTCGCCGCTCGTCGAGGAGTACTCCATCGACGAGGCCTTTGTTGACCTCACGGGCCTCAGGCGGAGCTTTCACGGCTCCTACGGGGAGATCGCCCGGGCCATGCAGGACACCATCCAGCAGGAACTGGGGCTGTCCGTTTCCGTGGGCGTCTCGCTCTCGAAGGTGCTGGCCAAGATCGGATCGAAGCACACGAAGCCGCACGGCATCACCCTGATTCCGGGGCGGGAGGTGCACCTGATCCTCGAAACGCTGCCCGTGGAGAAGGTCTGGGGCATCGGGCCGAACACGGCCGCGTTCCTGAACAAACACGGCATCACGACGGCGCTCCAGTTCGCGCGCAAAGATGAGGCGTTCGTCAAAAAGCACCTGTCCAAGCCCTACCGCGAGGTGTGGGACGAGTTGAACGGCAGGAGCGTCTACCCGGTGACAACGGAGGTGAAGAACACCTACCAGACCATCAGCAAGGCAAAGACCTTCACCCCCGCGTCGGCGGACAGGGAGTTCGTGTTCGCGCAGGTCGCGAAGAACCTCGAGAACGCCTGTATCAAGGCGCGGCGCTACCGCCTTGCGGCGTCGCGCATCGTCATCTTTCTCCGGAAGCAGGACTTCACGGGCAGCGCCGTGGAACTGAAGCTCACGCGGCCCTCGGCCTACCCTGTGGAGCTTTTCGAACTGCTGCGCCAGGGGTTCGGCCGGCTGTTCGAGAGCAGGGCGCTCTACCGCCAGACCGGCGTTGCGCTCGCGGGGCTCGTTGCCGAATCCGGCGTGCAGTATTCGCTTTTCGAGAATACGTCGAAGATCGATAAGATGGCGAAGATCTACGCAAGTGTCGACCAGATTTCGCGCAAGTACGGCAAGCACACCATCCAGCACGCGGCGAGCCTGCCCACGAAACTGCAGGCCCAGCACGAAGGCGCGCGCGGCGACATCCCGGTCAGGCGCGCGATCCTGTTTTCGGGCGAGAACAAACGCCAGCGGCTCAGGCTGCCCCTCCTGCACGTGAAGGTGTGACCCTTTCCTGTTTACAGCGCCCTCATCCCCTGCTATACTCCAGAGTCGTCCTGTCCTGCCGCTGTCCGCTGGTCCGGCGGAATTGATGCATTATTCGGCGAGGGAACGCGACGGCTCCTTGAAAAACAATCTGACACTGAAAAAGCGGATGAACAGATTGCAGATCCGGAAGCGGCAGAGACGTGAACGTTACCTCATGGGTGGAGCGCAACTCCGATGTTATCCGTCTTTCATCGGATGGTGTCTGCGCCGAACCTCCTTCCCTCATGAAAGGACCGTTGTGAAATGGAATGGATAACAAGCCCCGAAGCCTGGATCGCGCTCGTGACCCTCACGGCGCTCGAGATCGTACTCGGCATCGATAACATCATCTTCATCTCGATCCTCGTGGGCAGGCTCCCCGCGGAGCAGCGGTCCCGGGCGCGCGTGCTCGGCCTGGGCCTTGCCATGATCACGCGCATCCTGCTGCTCCTGTCGATCACCTGGGTCATGCGCCTGACCGCGCCGCTTTTTTCCGTTGCCGGAAGGGAAGTCTCGGGCCGCGATCTCATCCTGATCGCGGGCGGACTGTTCCTGATCTGGAAAAGCACGATGGAAATCCATGGGAGCCTGGAAGGGGGCGAGGAGCGCACGACCCCGAAGGGCGCCGCGAAATTCGGGGCAGTCCTTGTTCAGATTGCGATTCTGGACATCGTGTTCTCCCTCGACTCCGTGATCACAGCGGTCGGGCTGGCGCAGGACGTGGTCGTCATGATTCTCGCCATCATCGCTGCCGTGGGTGTAATGATGATTTCGTCCAGGGGGATCGGCGATTTCGTGGACCGCCATCCGACCATCAAGATGCTGGCGCTCAGCTTCCTGGTCATGATCGGAGTGGCTTTGATCGCCGAAGGATTCGATTTCCACATTCCCAAGGGATATATCTATTTCGCCATGGCGTTTTCCGTTGTCGTCGAAATGCTGAATATCCGGATGCGCAAACGCTCAGGCGAACCTGTGCTCCTGCACAAGCAGCTCAAGGAGTGCGACGACAAAGGTTCCGGTTCACCGGGAGTGTAAGCTGCTTCATGGCACGCGGCGGATTGCCGGGCTCTTCTGCTCGCCGGCGACGCTCGGCAGAGGGGGCTCCCGCATTACCCGTTCCATTTTGGATCAATGATGCTTGCCATTTCCAGTTTATGCATCAATTTCCTGATGCGCGCGGCGTTCGTTCCCATGTCGCTCAAACCGACGCGCGATTCCGAGCGCATATCGATCCTGCTGCCGCCGGGCGCCGGTGTAATGCGCACGACGATGTCGTCCGTGAATCCGAACCAGAAGGTCGTTGCCGTGGCTTCAATGCGTCCCGCAGCCGGATCCGTGGACACGATGCGCCACCCCATGTTCCGCGCGGCGATGAGAGCTCGGTCGAATGCCGTTGCCGCCGCAATCGGCAGTACGACGGGCTTGATATCCGGATAGGCAGCCTGCTGCTGAGCTGCTATTGCCTGCCCGCCGTATGCAGAGGAGTTCGATGCATCCTTGCGAAGCGGCAGGATCGCTTCAAACTGCGGCGGGTTCGCGGTGTCCGTGGTAATGTCGTGAATCTTCGGCACGCGCTCTGCCGTGCGCATCCACGCCCAGGGAATCGCCGCGATCAGGAGGCCGATAACGACCCCGGCGAGAGCTGAGTAAAAAGCGCCACGATGCCCGGCCGGGCGAGCACCGATGGCGCCGATCAGGGAGATGACGGCAGCAGCGGCTCCCCCGATGCCGGCCCAGGTGAAGATGGTGAATCCCGTACGGAAATACCACCAGCCCATCCTGCTGCCGGGACCGGCCAGCGCTTCCACGATGCCGGCGAGCATTGCAAGCACAAGCCCTGCGGAGCCGAGATAAGCCGCCAGCGATATATGTGGTGCTGCCGCGTGTTTCATGGCATGTTGTTCAGCGTTCATAAAGAGCCTCCTTTCATGCTCTCAAATAATGCAACACGAAGACATTTCGATATAATAATTGTATCACCATGCATAAGTTCTCTATCGACAGCGAGGTGGATGCATGATACCTTATCCGCACATTGATCCGGAGATCGTCCGAATCGGACCGTTCGCCCTCAGATGGTACGGTCTTATGTATGTTGCAGGATTTGCTTCGTCGTATATTCTTGTCAAGCGGCAGGTGAATGAATTAAATAAAGCCGCGCACGCGGGAAAGAAGGGGGGCGCTGCCGAGATCCCCGATGCGTTCATCGACGCGGTCTACACCTATCTCGTCGTCGGACTGATCCTCGGCGCGCGGCTGGGGTATGTTTTGTTCTACGATCTTTCCGCATACGCCGCGCATCCTCTCGAGATTTTCGCCGTCTGGCACGGCGGCATGTCCTTCCACGGGGGCATGATCGGGTCTCTTGTCGCCGGATATCTTTGCTGCAGGAAGTACCGCGTGGATTTCTGGAAGGCCGCGGATCTCGTAACCGTTACTGCGCCGCTCGGCCTCGGCTTCGGAAGGATCGGGAATTTCATCAACGGCGAGCTCTACGGACGGGTCACCGATGTGCCGTGGGCCATGGTCTTTCCCGGCGGCGGGCCGCTTCCACGCCATCCCTCCCAGCTTTATGAGCTCGCGCTCGAAGGCGTGGTCCTTTTCACGGTCCTCTGGCTCCTGAAAAACCGCAGGCATGCTCCGGGCATGATGACTGCGGCGTTTCTGATGCTCTACGGCCTGTTCCGCATCATCGTCGAGTTCTTCCGCCAGCCGGACGCGCAACTTGGTTTCATTGCAGGGCCTTTTACCATGGGCCAGGTGCTGAGTTCGCTCATGGTGCTGGCAGGGGTCGGCCTTGCGGTAATCGTGAGGCGGAAATCCGCGGCATAAAGCAGCACGTTGCGAATAAGACGATGCAGGCCGTCCTGCTGTCCGTTCGCAGTGAACGGCCTCGAACCTTCTGTTAGCAATCGCAGTAAGTTCCGGCGCTTCATAGAGGAGCACAAATTATTGCGAAAAACGCTTTTGTTTCCATGAATCCCGCGACTTGCAATCCCCCGGCTCCTGCCGGGGGTTCACGCCGTAGGCCGCGGGAGGTCGCGTTATTAGGGGGGAGCCTCCGGCTCCTGCCGGAGGGGGCTCCACTGCCGCCAGTGCATGAAGTTCCGTCATTTTCCCGCCGATGTTAAAAAAGCTAAAGTTTTATAAGAAGATGCCGATAAGTAGAGGCGGCATGGCGCAAAGGTTTGAGCCGCCGCGGATACGATGAAAAATCATGAAATGTATTCCCGGATGATGATTGATTCTTTCACGCCGAACAATGTCAATACGGAGGTATCGCGATGTCTGACAGTACCGCTATTTCGCCGGAAGAGCTGAAAAAGATGCTGGATACGAGCAGCGTGGAATTTCTTTTCGACCTCAGGAATGCCGATGACTTCAAATCGTGGCACATAGAGGGGAAGAGGGAATTCGAGACCCTGAACCTTCCCCAGGAGGACTTTATCGGGGAAGAAGACAGGCACCTCGGGCGGTTCCCGAAGGATAAAAAAATTCTCACGATATGCGCTCACGGCGATGCCGCGGCCTATGCAGCGGACTTGCTGCGAAGCCATGGTTTGCGTGCGCTCAGCCTGAAAGGCGGCATGGATACCTGGAGCGAGTATTACGAAGTCGATAAGGTAAGCTCTGATCCCGCCATATATCAGGTCTATCGTGTAGCAAAGGGATGCATTTCCTATCTCATCTCCTCCCGGGGGCAGGCGGTTGTCATCGATGCACCACGCCACATCGGGCAGATCAGGACGCTCGCTGAATCTCTCAAGGTGAAAATCACGGATGTTCTCGACACGCATCTGCATGCGGATCATATATCGGGAGGGCATGACCTGGCCGAAGCTGTCGGTGCTTTGTACCACCTGAACACGGCTGATGCGGGAGGCGCGGCAATTTCCTTTCAACAACTCGCGGACGGGCAGAAAGTAACCTTCGGCAGCTGCGTACTGGAGGTCATTCACTCTCCCGGCCACACGCCGGGGAGTACATCGTTTCTCCTGAACGGAACATACCTGTTTACGGGTGATACGATCATGAAAACGAGCATCGGACGGCCGGACCTCGGCGGTCTGGCTGATGAATGGTCTGCGCTTCTCCATGATACGCTTTTCCGCCGCTTCGCCCGTTTCAGCGATGACATTGTTATTCTGCCGAGTCATGCATCCTCCGTTCGCGAACAGGACGATGAAAGGATCATCCGGACAACCATGGGCGAGGCGCGCCGGGACAGGGACCTGTTCCAGCTCAAGGACAGAGGCGCCTTTGCGCGCCGGATCAGAGAGAGTCTTCTCGAGAATCCGGATCGGTATCAGGATATCCGCAAGGTTAATTTGGGCGTCATGCTGCCGGATGAGGAAAAAAGAAAAGAGCTCGAAATAGGGAAAAATCTGTGCGGTATGGCCAAGGTGCAGGGATAAGGCACGGAGAGCGCGGCGTGAGCCTCATGAGTTGCCGCACAGATGCCGAAGCCCTTATGATTCCACGCGGGGCGCCGTCACTGTCCTGAGTGCATTCATCGGTCCTACGGCTTTCAGGCGGCCGAGCTGCCCGGCGTTGCGCACAAAGAACGAACCCGCAAAGGCGAGCGAGTTGAGGGAAACGTCCTCGAAAAACTCTCTGGTCCTCGGCACGATCAGCATCCAATCCGCAGTCACAAGCAGGCAGTAGGGGCCGGACTGGCGCGTCAATGCATTGCCTGACGGGGCAGCCATGCCGAGGGATGCGAGCATGGTTCGGTACAGATCGAAGGTCGCCAGCGCCGCGTTGCGGGGATTGTGAACGAGCCCGCTGTCCAGGCGCGCAAAAGAATGGAGAAACGGCAGGCCGGGGACGAGACCGGGTCCGGGGCGGTCGACGTGGGCGAGCAGCGGCTCGATAGGTGTCCGCGGTCCTTCGGGAGAGATGGGCAGCGGCACGACCTGGAGGTGACGGTGCTGCTGACTCGCACCCGCTGCACGGCCGCCGTTGTAGAATCCGAGTGACGGATATTCCGCAAGGCAAAGCCAGAGCGCCTCGAAGTCCGAAGAGGTGAGGAGCATGTCCTGGTCTTCGAACTGCCGCGTCACGATGAGCAGATGGTGCTCCATCACATTGAATTTGTTCAGCACAGCTGTGTGCGTTTCCGACACGCCGGTTACGGTAAGATCCTTTTCCGGGGGCAGGAACGGGTTGGCATTCCTGCCTGCGGATTCCTCCCGGTTCTGGCGCGTGCGCGCTTCATCCTTGCGCGACAGGCTTGCAAGCACACGCACGAAAAACCTGATCCCGCCCTCTTCCACAAACGCATGGTCCGTTGGTATGGGAATGAGCGCTCCCGTCCTGACAGCGTGTTCCGTCGTGCGGACGATGCAATCCCACAACGTACCCTTCTCGAATTGCATGGCGTTTGCTCCCTGGTTATCGCTGCGTCCTGCTGCCTTGTCGCGGATTACTATATCAGGAAATGCGGGGGATTGACAGGAAAAGATACAAGTTCATCCTTCTCGGAAACGGGCAGGAAGCATCCGTATAGTATTGGTTAGGCGGCTTTGTTTTTCTGTCGGTAGGTAATCCGTCCCCGCGTGAGGTCATAGGGAGACAGCTCCACCACGACCGTATCTCCCGGCAGTATCCTGATGTAATGCACCCGCAGCTTGCCCGCGAGATGGGCCAGGATGACATGTCCGCCCTCCAGCTTGACCCTGAACATGGCGTTCGGCAGGGCTTCGACGACCATACCTTTGACTTCTATAACATCTTCCTTTGCCACGGCAGCCTCCCCTGGGAGCTTTTTTCCCCAGGGTCTTCTCTTTAAATTATATACCATGACGAAGCACTGCGGTGAAAGGGGAAGAACTGCGATTACAGAGGACAGTCGCATAATAGTTTTGACACGATAGCCGGGGGCCTCCTTGAAGGCTCTATCGGGAATGGTGCCGCATCAGATTCCCGATAAAGGCCCCGGGAATGACGATATAATTGTTGTTTCAATTGTTGCGGTCGTGAATGAGTGAAGACAGAGGGCAGCTCGAACCAACATCATTTTCGCCTGTCGATGATATACGCACTGGAAGGGGACTTCTTCGCAAGTTTTTTGAGTTCCGCAGCTATTTCAGCGACCTTTCCCGCATGCTGGATGCGGGGGCTGTCCAGGGGCACAACGGCCAGGGACACGCCCAGCAGGGGAAATTGTTGCTCCACGCCTTTTCTGTCCCGTGCCACATAGAAGCCCCGGACCTTATCCGGTTCACTGAACATATCGGAGAGGATGACATTGAAGTTGTCGATGATCCGTTTGCAGATCGCTTCGGCATCATCTTTCGGCGTGATGAAAACGAAGTCATCTCCCCCCACGTGTCCGACGAATCCGCCGACGCACGATTCCCGGACTGCATTGGCTGTGATGCGGGCCACCATGCGGAGCACCTCATCGCCCCTGCTGAAACCGTAGGTATCATTGTAGGGCTTGAAGTTGTTGATGTCCAGGTAGCAGACCGCCCGCGGTGCGCCGAGCGACTGTTCGATTGCATGCTGTATCGATGTGTTGCCGGGCAGTTTGCTCAGGGGGTTGTTGTCGAAGATGCGCCTGATGCGCTGCTGGGAGAGCAGAATGCGGCTTTGCAGTTCCCGGCAGTCAAGAGGCAGGGAAACGAAATCATCAACCGGAAGCTCGTCCCACAACGGGGCGGCGCTGTCAGACGTACTGAAAAGTCCGAGCACAGGGATCTCACTGAAATAGCTGTCCTGTTTCAGACCCATTAGCACGCCCGTATGGGCCGGATCGCCGCGGGACAGGTCGATGATGATCACATCGGGCGGCTCGGCATACGCGACTCCCAGAACGAGGGACGCGTCGGTCAACACAAGGAGCCTGCACTGCACACTCTCGAAATGTTCTTCAAGCAGGCGGTGCAGGTCCGAATTGACATGAAGCAAAGCGAGGCTACGCTGAAGATTCATTGTCCGTCTGGATTTCGAGACTGAAATTTTTCACTTCCGCCAGTTTGCTTTCGAGCTCCTCGACAACGGAAGCGAACACAATATCGGTCAGACCGAGCTTGTTCCATGCCGCCGGATGGATCTGCGGAACAAACGGGTCTCCGCTGAAGCCGAAGCCGAATGCCTTGACGAGCGCGTCAGCAACGTGCACGACCGCTGACTTAACCTGGTGTGTGGAGGATTTCTCAACCCGGTGATGGCACGCCACCGGTTCGATCAGTTTTTCGGGCAAATGCCAGGACTGAATGAGCCAGCCGCCGATCTCCGCGTGGTCGGTCCCGAGGAGCTCCTGCTCTGCTTCCAGCATGGTCATGTTTCGGTCGCGCAGAAGCGACGTGAGTTCGCCATAGTCTTCCTGCAGCTTGATTTTGATGATCACCTTCCCGATATCGTGCAAGAGCGCCGCAGTCGCCGTTTCCTCGGCATCGGGAAGCTTCAGCGTTCTCGACAGGGTATTGGCGGCGACAGCAACACCCATGGAGTGCTCCCACAGGCCAACCACGTTTTTTTCCATGATCTCGAAGATGGAGCTCGTGATGGCAAGGCTTTTTACGACGTTGACGCCGAGCAGGATGAGCGCGTTCGACACCGTCGAAACGCGGCCGGGAAAACCGTAGAATGCGGAGTTTACGAGCCTGAGCACCTTTGCCGAAAGGACCTGGTCCGCCGATACAACGCGGGCAATTTCCTGGGACGAGACCTTGTCATTTTCAGCGAGGGAGCCGAGCCTGGCGATGATCCCGGGCAGCGTCGGCAGGGACTTGATGTCGCGGATCATGCTCTGTATCTGCGAGCGCCTATCTGCCATCGGAGTCTCCCATGGAGCGTATGATGAGATCCCGGTACACGGCCTTGATCTTCATCATCAACGGGTCGTCCGCTACTCGGCTGAACCGGACGTCGAGCGCCGCAAGCATCTGTTCCAGCGTGGCTTCACCTTCCTCGTGCACCGGATGCCCTTCGACAGTGATGGACTGTACGCCCTTTTGCTGAAGCCGGTCGATCAGCGGTTCCGTCAGGATGACGCCCTTGCCGCAAATAGTCATGCTCGAAGGGTCGTCGGAATTCTTAATGTCCTTCGCAATGACCATTCCTGCTTTTGCGAGGGTGATGGGGATTGTTTGCATAGCGCTGTCCGGTCTCGGTATGATACACTGCCTGCGGATGTGCGGGTTCGGCAACTTCGGATGCAATGTAAATTACAGATATACTATACACGATAGCCGTTGGTTTGTATAGAGAAGTACCGGTATAAGGGGGGACGCCTGGGCGTCTCAGATATGCAAGCACATCGGAAACGCGCAGGCGTCGGGGGGGAGTTGATTGAGATGATGACGAATACAGGAACCCGATTGGCATTGCGGCGATCAGGAAAACGATCCTGTCCGCATCATCTGCGGTGACAGATTTATCACGACCTCAGTTAATGCGAACCATTTTTCACGCCATAGTCATGCATTCTTGAGTAGATGGCATCCATTTGGTCATCCTCTTGCTGGCCGATCGCCAGAGACGCCATCAGTATAACGATGAAAAAACCATATCCAGCCAGCAAGAGTATCCCAATTGTGGCGATCATTTTATTCCTCCTCAGAAAAAAGAGTCAGGATGACTGTTTGATCAAATGGGGGGATTATTAACTCTCACTCAATTCCCTGATGTCATACATTTATAATTGCAAAATAACTGCCAGCAGCTTTTCCCTGAATTATCGGGCTGTTGTAAAAAACTAAAACCTCAGCCATGTCGTATTTTGAACTGTTGCTGCAGGGCAAAAATGATAACTGTTTGAATAGAAAACAAAACTGACGTGTCGTGATCCGGACGTGAATTAAGCAAGCTGTCAATTTTCCGATAGGCTGTGAAATGCGAGATTTCCTTGATGCCTTGTGGGAACTCGTTCAGGGAGAGCAGCGACCCGGAGCCCGTGTCTGCAAAATCCGGGGCTTCCCATACTTATGAATCCCGCTCTTTGCCGTCTGCAGGCAGTCTGTTTCACCGGAAAAAACTCAAGCGGGAATGTTTCATGCGCTGCGTCTATTGGTCTTGAACTTCTGTTAGGCAGGTAGAGATTACAAGGACTCGATGACGGCCGCCGCCAGCAGAGGCAGCATGATTTCGTGGTGTCCCGTTAGGGCATAGCCTTTTCCACCGCCCTGGGTCGGCCTCCTGACCACGTTTGTGTTCGGCCGGTAGTGCTGCACGAAGTCCATATTGACGGTGGAAAAACTCCTGAGCGGATAGCCGAGATTTCGTACAAGCGTGACAGCTTTGAGGAATATTTCGGGCAGCAGAACCGCAGAACCGAGATTGATGTATACGCCGCCCTCGAGTTCAGATACCAGCGAGCAGAATGTCTGAAAATCGCGTTGTGCGAGCTCCCCGGTTTTCCTGCCGTCAAAGGACGGATGCATATGAATGATGTCCGTGCCGATGGCCACATGCACCGTCACCGGCAGGCCGAGTCGATGTCCGGCTGCCAGGATGCTTTTATCTTTATAGGCAAAATCGCCTGTCTGGATCATTCTGCCGACAGCTGCGCCGAGACCTTCGTCGCTTGCAGCCGAAGCAATGGCATTGTTCAGCATGCTGCCGGTCTCTTCGGCCATGCCGAAAGCGCCGGACAGGATCTCCTTGTCCACGTCTTCCGATGTCTGGCCGATGAACGAAAGTTCGAAATCATGAATGATGCCAGCCCCGTTCAGCGACAGGCTGGTCACAATCCCGCGCTCCATGAGGTCGATGATGATCGGATTGAGTCCGACCTTTATCGAGTGGGCGCCCATGCCCAGCATGACCGGTTTTGCGTTTTTCCGCGCGAGCACGACGGCGTCGACGACGTCCTTGAAGTGCCGGGCGGCGAGAATGCGGGGAAGGGATGAAAAAAACTCGCCGAACGTTCCCCCTTTTGCAAAGGGGCGGGCAAATTCGTCAATGCGCACCTTGCTCTGCCGTTTTTTTAACGAGTAGGATGTTATTTTCGATGGGTCGATTTTTTTCATGATGGCCGTGACGCGCCGAAAAGCTCTTCATCCACGAGCTGACAAATGATGTGCCCGAGCGTGATGTGCGTTTCCTGGATTCGCGGGGTTGTTTTCGTCGGAACGGTGAACGCGTAGTCCGCAAGGCCCGCTATTCTGCCGCCCGATCCTCCGGTCAGGACAACCGTTTTCATGCCGTTCTTTTTCGCCGTTTCGAGCGCCTTGATCACGTTGGGGGAATTGCCGCTGGTACTGATGCCGATCACGACATCGCCTTCATGCCCGAGCGCGGCAAGCTGTTTGGAATAGACCTGGGAAAAATCATAATCGTTGCTGATGCTCGTGAGCACTGCAACGTCCGTATTGAGAGCGATCGCCGGCAGCGGCGGGCGCTCCATGAGAAAACGGTTGATGAACTCTGCGGCAATATGGGAAGCGTCCATTGCGCTGCCGCCGTTCCCGAAGAGAAGGACCTTCTTCCCCTCGCGGAAAGCCTGGGCGATCAGTTGCGACACCTCGACGATCTTCCCGGCATTTTCCCTGGCGAATTTCACCTTGATCGCGGCGCTGTCCTCAAATGCCTTCAGCACTGTTTCCTTCATACGATGCTCTCTGCTCCATCCTGCCGCGAATGTTGTTGCGGCGGAGAACCGTTGCCTCGATACCGAGCGGTTTATTATATGGCAAGGTGCATAAATGTCAAGATGAAAAGAACTGACTGTGGTCCTGAAAAGCAGGGCCCCGGCACGATCTGCATGAGCCGGGGCTGGCGGAGGGAAAATCTGCAGCAGCCTCATTCTCGAAGAAGGGGGGGCAAAGACGCCGCCGCAGATTGACAGGCGAACTCAATTGTTAAACACAGCATAACATAATTATTTTGTTATGTCAATAATTTTTAGTTTAATTGCCGGGCACTGTTTCGCGTCTGGATATTAGTGGCTTTTTCACTTAAACAGCTATACCCTTACGAGGCCGGGAAGAGGGAAGATATGCTGATGCCTTTGTTCGAGAACGGCGTATGATCTGTAACGGACCGCAGCAGGCGTACCACGCGGCAATAAGCGACCCTCACGGTGAAGATGCAAAGTTTTCTGCAGGCAGAGGCGACGTCCCCTGCATATCATTTTGCCTCAGGCGCATCAGACGTTATATGCCGCGCTGATCGCATCGTGCGCTTCAATGGCAAGTTCTCTGCGGGAATGCCGGCCGCGGATATGTACTGGAGCGAGCAGTGTGACATCCACCTGAACGGAGCGTATTGTGAGAAAGCGCATAAGGTGGGGGAAAAAAGAGGCGCCGCCGTAATAATACAGCGAGTCGCGGTTTTCAGGCGTGATTCGCTGTCCGTTTATCCGGGAGTACCGCAGGCAGATCGGCATGATGTCGCAGCCAGCGACGAGTGCCGCTTCAAATACGGCATTTCTGAAAGAATGCACCCGATCTCCGTTCGAAGTCGTACCCTCGGGAAAAAGGACGAGCGGAAGGCCGGCGCTGAGAAGGCGTGCGATTGCCGGGATTTCCTTTTTTAAGGATATGGCTTTTCTTCGCTCGATAAAGACGCTTCCTCCCAGCCGCGCGAGCAGGCCGAGAACGACGGTATCTCCCAGCTCCACGGAAGTGACGAATACGGACGGGAGAAGGGATGAAATGACGAGCACGTCGACGTAAGAAACGTGGTTGGAAACAAGAAGCTTGCCCGATCGGAACGAGCGCAGGCGCTCACGATGATGAAGGTGAACGCGGACGCCGAACAGCTTCAAGAGCATCCGGGCAAAAAAAGACGAGTTTCGTATAAGAAATATTCGCCGCGTTCTGCGGTTGACGGGAAGAAGCGCGCACAAACAGGCGCAGATCGCGTATGCGATAAGGAGAGGGATGATTGCAATCCATTTGAATGCTCCGTGCATACCTGTAGTGCGGGTGATCAAAAGCCCAGGAGACGCTGCAATGAGATCAACGATAGTATTAGAATTATTGCATACACAAGGCCGTATTTCAACAGGAAAATCAAGAGGGTCGGCCAGCTTTACAGGATTGGAGCGTCACGATATACTTGAATCAGAAGGAGGTTTGAGAAATGAACATGTCCCCGAAGGCAGAAGACAGGGGGGGGAGGGAGGAGGAGGCATATGAAGACAGCGATAAAGTCCGCGAAGACTTACAAACTTGCGTATAAAAAGAAGTCTCCAACAACTGATTCCTATCTTCCGCGCGGCGGAATGTGCAGTATCTCCATTTGTGAATCCTGCCGATCCGTATACAAGAATAAACGTTGGTATTCGGCCGCATCGGATTATGAGATTGCCAGACGCGACAAGAGCGTCGCCACGACTGTATGTCCCGCATGTATGAAGATTCGTGATAACTTCCCGGGAGGGATCGTAACACTGAAGGGCGCCGTTGTGCTCCTTCATAAAAGGGATCTGATCAATCTGGTAAAGAACGAGGAAGAGCGTGCACGGGCGTTCAACCCCCTGGAACGGGTCATTTCAGTGAAAGAGAACGGACTGGGAAGCATCGTCATTTCCACGACGAATGAAAAATTGGCGCAAAGGATCGGCCGGGCGGTGAAAAAGGCGTTTCACGGGGAAGTGACCTATCACTGGTCCCATGACAACAAACTGGCGCGGGTGGATTGGATCAAAGAGGCTGTCTAGCCGTCCCAGAGTTCCGTGTAAAGAAGAGGAAAGGTATGGCCTGAAATATCAAGAGGGGCTCCCCTTCTTCAAAGTATCGAGATACTCCTCCCATTCGATGGGGAGGAGATATTTTTTTTTATTGTTGCAGTCCTTGCAAGCGGGAACAATATTGGCATGGATGGACTTTCCACCGCGGGCAAGCGGGATGATGTGATCCATCGTCAACTCGATTGCTCTGTATTTTCGGCCGCAGTAAAAACACATGCCTGTTGACCGTCTGCGTTTCCACCAGGGAGAGGAGCGGATTTCACGAGCTTTTGCCTTCTCTCGTCTCATATGTTCGTCACTGGCGGGTACAAAAAAATCGATTGCCATGGCGTATATCTTACTTTTTATCCATTAATTTGTCACGCTGAAAATCCCTGCTGGCATCTATTCTCCCCCACCATGTAACTTCTCAAAAATTCATATTTTTCTTGACATTGATAGCTATGATATATATACTTTGGTTTGTAGGTGGTACAAAGTGGGACAACATGGTGGATGAGGTTGAGAAATGTTTCGAGGCAGCTTCGAACATACTGTTGATGCCAAAGGCCGCGTGAGCGTCCCATCAAAATTCCGCGAGATCATTGCAGATCGTTATGACGGTAAGATCGTGCTTTCGATGGACTATGATCGGTGCCTCACCGTGTATCCTCTCGAGGAATGGGAGCGGCTTGAAGAAAAAATAAAATCTTTATCCCTCGTCAAGCAGGAGGTCAAGGAGTTCCGACGGTTCCTCCTGTCATCTGCCATGGAGTGCGAACTCGACAAGCAGGGGCGCATTCTGCTGCCTCCCACGCATCGTCAGCATGCCGGCATCACGAAAAGCGTTACGCTCGTCGGGCTCATTGAGAAAATAGAAATCTGGGATGCAAAGGCATGGGAAGCGAGAAACAGCCAGAACAGCGATAAAATCGGCGAGGCGCTCGCTGAATTGGGTCTCTAACGGCATGGAAGAAAAGCTGAAAGTATATCTGATGAATCTTGAGGGGGAGGTCGATGCGGCGAAGATGGCCGAGATCAATCGTGTCATCGGCCAGCTCATTAAAGGCGAAATGTACGGGCTGATACTGAATTTCGGGGCCGCAGAGCATATCCATTTCACCATCCTTGCTGCGCTGGTGGAGCAGAAGCGGCGGCTGCAATCATTCGGCGGCGATATCCGGCTTGCAGCCATGTCAGATTATATTAAGAATATATTCAGGACAACAGGGGTTCTGGAAGAGTTCCAGGTGTTCGAAACGGTTCAGCAGGCGGCAAAGAGCTTCGGTTCTGCAAAACCGGTGACGAACCTGCCCTTGGGATTGTAAACGCAGTTTGGCGTCGGAAGTTTGGAGTCAAAACGGCGAGGTTCCGTTCGGAAAGGGGGGCAGGGGGTTCGGAGTGAGAAAGCAGGCACAAAAGGAAAACAGCAGCTCTCCGAACGCCGGGCTCGATACTCCGAATGTACAGCATATTCCCGTCCTGCTCCCTGAAGCAATAGGGTTGCTCGCTCCCCGCCCCGGAGGCGTCTATGTGGACGGCACGCTCGGCGCGGGCGGCCATGCCGAGGAACTGCTCAGAAAATCATCGCCCGACGGCGTTATGATCGGTCTTGATCAGGATGTCGAAGCGATCGATCGCTGCCGTGAGCGCCTCGCCGCCTATGGAAAACGCGTCATTCTGCGGCACGCAAATTTCCGGAGCATATCCCCGATCCTGGCCGCGGCCGGGTATGCGGGTGCAGACGGGCTGATTCTGGATCTCGGGGTCTCATCGTTCCATCTCAAGACGCCCGAGCGCGGTTTCAGTTTCTCATCGGATGGTCCGCTGGACATGCGCATGGACCGGAGCGGACGGCGGACGGCGGCGGATCTGGTGAACAGCCTGTCCCGTGAAGAACTCGCCGCGCTCATTCGCGAATACGGCGAAGAAAGCAGAGCAGGCGCCATTGCACGGGCCATCGACAAGGCGCGTGCCCGGAGTCCGATCATGAGCACGGTTCAGCTTGCCGACATCATTTCAAGCGTGTTTCCCCGCTTTCCTCCCCGACGTATTCATCCCGCAACGCGTACCTTCCAGGCATTACGCATCGCCGTGAACGATGAACTCGGCGCCCTTCGGGATGGCATCGCGGACGGGATTTCGCTTCTCAACCCCGGGGGAAGGATTGCGGTAATAACCTTTCATTCCCTCGAGGACCGCATCGTGAAGCAGGCGTTCGTGGCCGCTGCCCGGGGGTGTGTTTGCCCGCCGAAGCTGCCGGTGTGCGCCTGCGGACGCTCGCCAATGCTCGCCATTCTGACACCGCGGCCCGTTGTTGCAGGAGCAGCGGAGGTGGAGCGCAATCCCGCGGCGAGAAGCGCCAAACTGCGGGCTGCGGAAAAACTGCCGGCCGAGGTGCGGGCATGAGCTCCCTGACGCCGCGGACAGGTCATATCGGAGCATTCGTGTTCGAGCAGGGCAGGCGCGGGAGCCTGCGGCGCGTTCTGCTGATCCTCGTGATTGTCACGAGCCTGCTGCTGTACGTTGGTGGGAAAGTGCGGATCATGAGGCTTGGTTATCAGATCGAAGCGCTTGAGCGCGAAAAGCAGGAGCTCGAACGGGCCAACCGGTCGCTTCGGATCGAGGCGTCGAGCCTGGCTGCGCCCGCGCGCATTGAAGAAATTGCAACCAAGAAGCTCGGCATGGTTATGCCGGCGAAGGGTGATATCGTCGTGGTCAAACGGAAGGAAGCGCGGAAACACTGAGAGCGGGCATGGAACGACGGGGACGGATAATCGCTGTTTTTCTGATCATGGTGCTGGCTTTTGCGGTCGTGATCGTGCGGCTTGTGCATCTCCAGGTCGTGGAGCGGTCGCGGCTCGCGGCCCGCGCGGAGCGTCAGCAGGAACAGATTGTCATACTGGAGCCGAAGCGGGGCACGATCTATGACCGGGGAGGACGAGAACTGGCCGTCACGGTGGATGTGGATTCGGTCTATGGCGTGCCGTCGAACGTGGACAACCCGCGCGAACTTGCGGCCCGCCTTTCACGGATTCTGCGCGAGGACCCGCGCCGGATCGAGCGAAAGCTCGCCGGCGACAGAAAATTCGTCTGGATCAGCCGCAAGGTGGACCCTGCAAAGGCAGCACGGGTGAAAGAGCTCGATTCCGAGGAAATCCGGCTCCGCTCCGAGATGAGACGGTTTTATCCGAAGCGGTCTCTGGCGGGGCCGCTGCTCGGGTTCACGGATGTCGACAACCAGGGTCTGGAAGGAATTGAGCGCGCCTACGACAAGCTGCTGCGCGGTACGAACGGCTGGGTGCTCGCCGAAAAAGATGCCAAGGGCCGCATGGTGTTCCCCGGCGGCCCCGGCTTTCAGTTCAAGGTGCCGAAGCCGGGCAATGACCTGATCCTGACCGTCGACGAAGTGATCCAGCACATCGCGGAAAAGGAACTCGACACCGCACTGGTCAGCTCCCGCGCCAAAGGCGGAGTCTGCATCGTTATGAACCCCCATACGGGCGAGGTGCTGGCGATGACGGTCCGCACAAGCGGGTCTGCGCGACAGGCATTCAACCCGAACGAACCGCAGACGTACAAGCCCGGTGAATGGCGCAACCGTGCGATCACCGACGCCTTCGAACCCGGCTCGATCTTCAAGCCCATTCTTGCGGCTGCAGCGCTGGAAGAGCGGGTCGTCCATCCACTCGAGCGCTTCGACTGCAGGGGAGGAAAAATCCAGCTCGCCGACCGCGTGATCAAGGACGCGGAAGAGCACGGCGTTCTGACGTTTACCGATGTGGTCGCGGAATCGAGCAATGTGGGTACGATCAAGGTTGCGCTGCGTCTCGGCAGGGAGCGCTTCTATAAATACATCGCCGCATTCGGTTTCGGCAGGAAAACAGGGATCGATCTTCCCGGCGAGATTCCGGGCCTGCTGCGCGATGTCCGGCAGTGGTCGGGCGTGTCCCTCGGCGAGATATCGATCGGTCAGGAGATCGGCGTCACCCCGCTGCAGGTTGCCGTTGCCTACAGCGCCCTTGCGAACGGCGGCACCATGATGACCCCCTACATCGTCTCGGAGATTGTGGACCGCGAAGCGAACGCGCGGCAGAAATTCACCCCCCGGCCGCTCGGACGCGTGGTCTCGCTGGAAACGAGCGCCAAGGTGAACGCGATGCTGCAACGGGTTGTGGAATCGGGCACGGGCCAGAAAGCCCGCCTCTCGGGTTATACCTGCGCGGGAAAGACCGGCACCGCCCAGAAAATAGATCATAAAACGGGCAGCTACTCGCGGAAAGAATATGTCAGCTCCTTTGTGGGCTTTGCGCCCGCCGTATCTGCGAAGCTCGTGGTCGTGGTGATGATAGACACGCCCGAAGGCGTCATCTACGGGGGCAGCGTCGCCGCGCCTGTGTTCAAAGCAGTGGCGGAGCAGAGTCTTGCCTACCTCCAGATCCCGCCGGATGCGACTGAAGGCAGGATGCTCCTGGTGGCGAGATGAAACTTGGTGAACTCATAGCCGGGCTCGATGCCGGAGCCGCACTTCCCGACGCCTGGCGGGATATCGAGGTGTCTGGCGTCGTGCACGACTCCCGAAAGGTTATCCCCGGATCGCTGTTCGTGGCTGTGCGCGGATTTCATTCGGACGGGCACCGCTTCATCGAGCAGGCCGTGCGCCAGGGGGCGTGCGCCGTCGTAGCCGAGGAAGGCGCCCGAACGGCGGGGGTTGCCGTGCTGCTCGTACCGGACACGAGGAAGGCGCTCGCCAGGCTTGCCGCTTCATTCTACGGCCACCCGTCGAGGCAGCTCGGGCTGGTGGGAATCACGGGGACAAAAGGCAAGACCACGACAAGTTATCTGGTGAAGTCGATTCTCGAAGCTGCCGGCCACGTCACCGGACTTATCGGCACCATCGACTACCGCGTGGGCAACCGCATTTATCCTGCGCCGAATACGACGCCGGAGGCAACCGACGTGCAGATGCTCCTGCGCGAAATGGTCAACACGGGCGCGGCATACTGCGTCATGGAGGTTTCGTCCCACGCGCTGGCGCTCGGCCGCACCGATGGGTGCCTGTTTCAGACCGCGGTGTTCACGAATCTGCAGCAGGATCACCTGGACTTTCACAAGGACCGCGAGTCGTACCTCCAGGCAAAGCTGCTGCTGTTCAAGGGGCTGGGACAGGATAAAACCGCGGTCGTCAACAATGACGATCCCGCTGCGGGGGAGGTTATTGCAGAGACGCAGGCCCGGCTTCTCACCTTTGGTCTGACGGAAGGAGCCGCCATCCGTCCCGTGGAGGGAATTCGCCAGGGCATGCACGGGCTGAAATTCACTGCCCGGACGCCACAAGGCTCACTGACGGTCGAATCGCAGCTCGTGGGCATGCACAATGCCTACAACATCCTAGCCGCGATCGGCGCTGCCCGGTCCCTCGGCATTGATGACGACTCGATCATCCGGGGCATCCGGGACATGCGCGCCGTGCCCGGCAGAATGGAGAAAGTCGACGAAGGCCAGCCGTTCGGCGTGATTGTCGATTACGCACACACGGAAGAGTCGCTGATCAGCCTCCTGGCAGCCGTTCGCGGCGTGGCCGAGAAACGCATCATCACTGTTTTCGGCTGCGGTGGAGACCGGGATCGCACGAAGCGGCCTAAAATGGGGGCTGCCGCTGCCGCCGGAAGCGATGTGGTCATCATAACGACGGACAACCCGCGGACCGAAGATCCGCTGGCGATCATCAGCGAGGTCGAAACAGGCATGGCGGCCGCGGGAACGAGAATCGCCCCCGGCGAGGCAGCGCACCGGGGCGCTGCCGGCAGGACGCCGTATCTTGTCATCGTCAACCGGGCCGAGGCGATTGCAGCGGCAGTGGAGATGGCGGAGCCGGGGGATGTGGTCGTGCTTGCAGGCAAGGGGCACGAGAACTACCAGATCATCGGTGACCGGAAAATCCATTTCGACGACCGGGAAGCGGCCCGGGAGGCGATCAGACGGCGGCGGTAACTCGGCCGTCGTTTCCCGGCGGGAGAACCGGAGGCGGGCGGCAGCCTGCCGGAGCGAAGCATAATGCACAGGCAACGCGCATATACGATTGCGGCGCTCTTGAGGAGGTTGGACCGGATGGAGATAACAGGCATATCCATAGATTCCCGGAGCATCAAGGAGGGCGAACTGTTCGTTGCGCTCAAAGGTCCCCGTTTCGACGGGCATGACTTTGTTCCCGATGCACTGAAGAAGGGCGCCTGCGGCGCGCTGGTGGAGCGAACCTCTCTTGAGAAAAAATATGCGGTGCTGGGCGGCCTCAAAAACATTCTCCCCGTGGAGGACACGCTTTTTGCCCTGCAGGAAATGGCGATCGCCCACCGCCGGAAATTCACGATCCCCGTTGTGGCCGTTACCGGGTCGAACGGCAAGACCACGACGAAGGAAATGATCGCGGCGATGGCAAAGCAGAAGGGGCCTGTCCTCAAGAACGAGGGAAACCTGAACAACCACATTGGCGTGCCGTTGACGCTCATGAATCTGAATGAGCGGCACCGTGCTGCGGTGCTCGAGATGGGCATGAGCGCCGCGGGCGAGATCGATGTCCTTGCCCGGATCGTAGCCCCGACCATCGGCGTCATAACGAACATTGGACCGGCACATCTTGAATTCTTCGGCAGCCTGGACAAGATCGCCGACGCGAAGGGCGAACTGCTCGACAATCTAAACAGCGACGCCGTTGCCGTACTGAACGCGGATGATGCCTTCTGTGAAAAGCTTCGCACAAAATTCAACGGCCCGATCGTGACCTTCGGCATGGAGAAGGACGCCGATGTGCGCGCCGTGCGCATCGTTCCGGGCTTCGACCACATTGATTTCACGATCACGGCGCGCAACGAGTCCGTGGACGTCAGACTGCGCATGGTGGGAAACCACAATATAGCAAATGCGCTTGCCGCTGCAGCCGCCGCGCTTGCGATGGGCATACCGCTTGATGCGGTGAAATACGGCATCGAAGATTTTACGCCTGTCGCCATGCGGTCGGAGGTCAGGAACATCGAGGGCAGGACGGTCCTGGCTGATTACTACAACGCCAATCCCGCATCCATGGAAGCGGCGATCCGCACCATGGTTTCGCTCGCAGCCGGGAGGAACGCGATCGCCGTGGTGGGCGATATGCTGGAACTGGGCTCCGCATCGGCTGAGATTCACCGGAACGTCGGCGCTTTTGCCGCCCGGAACGGCGTAGCGTTCGTGATCATGCTCGGCGATCTGGCAAAGCACTTCGGCGAAGGCGCACGGCTCGCGGGCATGCTTCCCAGCCGGACGATCGAAGCGCGCACGCACGAGGAAGCGGCGCAGCTCGCAAAGAAGCTGTCCCGGCCCGGGGATGTGATCCTGATCAAGGGGTCCCGCGGCATGAAGATGGAGAAGATCCTGGAGGCGTTCTGATGCTGTATCACCTTCTGTTCCCGCTGCGCGACGTGTTCTCCGGCTTCAACGTGTTCCGGTATATCACCTTCCGGAGTGCGGGTGCGGCTCTTTTTGCGATGATCGTCACCTTCCTGCTCGGACCGTCCATGATCGCCTGGCTCAGGCGGCTCAGAGTGGGCCAGCAGGTGAGGACGGACGGACCGCAGACGCATCTCAACAAGCAGGGAACGCCGACCATGGGCGGGATTTTGATCATCACCGCCCTGGTGTCGTCGGTGCTGCTGTGGTCCGATCTGACGAAAATCTATGTGTGGGTCGTTCTCTTCGCGACGCTTGCTTTCGGCGGGATCGGTTTCTGGGACGACTACCTCAAGGTCGTCAAGAGACGGTCGACGGGACTCCGTGCGTACCAGAAATTCGGCCTGCAGATCCTGGCGTCACTCGTCATCGGGGTCTTTCTGTATTTCAACCCGAACGACCCGGCCACGACGCATCTTTCCGTGCCGTTCCTGAAGAATATGATCATCAATCTGGGGTGGTTCTACATACCTTTCGTGGTCGTTGTGATCGTCGGCTCTTCGAACGCCGTTAACCTGACGGACGGCCTCGACGGCCTGGCCATCGGCCTCGTGGGCATCGCGGCAACGGCCAATGCCTTCATTGTGTATCTGGGCGGCCACCGGATCATTGCCGACTACCTGAAAATTCCCTTCATTCCCGGTAGCGGCGAGCTCGTGATCTTCTGCGGGGCGCTGCTCGGGGCGTGCCTCGGCTTCCTGTGGTACAATGCCCATCCTGCCGAGGTGTTCATGGGCGATGTGGGTTCGCTCTCCCTCGGAGGCGCTCTCGGGACGCTGGCTGTCGTGACAAAACACGAATTAATCCTCGTTGTCACCGGGGGGCTGTTCGTGGCAGAGACGCTCTCGGTCATGCTGCAGGTCGCGTCATTCAAGACGACGGGAAAACGCGTATTCAAAATGGCGCCGCTTCATCATCACTTTGAGCAGACCGGGTGGCCGGAATCCAAGGTCATCGTGCGTTTCTGGATCATCGGGATCATTCTGGCGCTGGTCTCGATCAGTTCGCTGAAGTTGAGGTGAGAACGAAGCGGCCGGGAGGAGAAATTAATCCCCGGCGTATTCGGTACGGGAGCGACGGAAAAAAGCTGGAGCTGTTCCGGAGATCGGTGCATGGATTTTCGCAATAAACGGGTGACGGTCGTAGGACTTGCCCGAAGCGGCATCGCCGCGGCACGGGCGCTTGATTCGCTCGGCGCGCGCGTTACCGTGACGGACAAGAAGCCCCTGGGCCAGCTCGAGGCGCAGGTGAAGGCGCTGGGAAGCAGCCGTATTGCGGTCGAGGCAGGCGGACACCCCGACCGTCTTTTTTCCGATGCGGATCTTATCGTGCTCAGTCCGGGCGTGCCGAAGATATCGCAGATCGTCGCGGCTCGGCGGCGCGGCATCAGGGTGATCAGTGAACTCGAGCTCGCCTGGCTGCTCTCGCGTGCTCCTTATGCCGGGATCACCGGAACGAACGGGAAATCCACGGTCACGACACTTGTGGGGCTCATGTTAAAAAGGGCGGGAAAGAAAACCCTCGTCGCGGGCAACATCGGAAATGCGCTGACCGAGGACATCGGTCAGCTCGAAAACCAGGACTGGATTGTGGCGGAGCTGTCGAGTTTCCAGCTCGAGGACATCGAGACATTCCGGCCCCGCGTGGCGACGATCCTGAACGTGACGCAGGACCACCTGGACCGCTACCATTCCATCGAGGAATACGGCGAAGCCAAGGCCAGGATCTTCATGAACCAGAAAAAAGAGGATTTCCTCGTCCTGAATTTCGACGATCCCATCGTGAAGTCCTTCACGACGCGGACGCAGGCCGCGGTGATTCCCTTCTCGCGGCTGCTGAGCTTCAACCCCGGGGCCTGCGTGGGCGCGGGGTTCGTGGAGTGGAATCAGAAACGGGTCGTTCCTGTCGAGGACATCAGGGTCAAAGGCGTGCATAACCTCGAGAATGCCCTTGCGGCAGCAGCAGTCGCTTTCTGCGCAGGTGCGGACGCGGCATCGGTTGCGGCGGTGCTGATGGAATTCCCGGGACTTGAACACCGCCTTGAATTCGTGCGGGAGCGGGGCGGCGTCACCTATATCAACGATTCCAAGGGCACGAACGTGGGCGCGGTGGTGAAATCGGTCGAGGGGTTCATGCAGCCCGTAATCCTGATCGCGGGCGGCCTGGACAAGGGAAGCGACTTCAGCC
>DATHDE010000111.1:0-9300 GCA_035490495.1 Nitrospirota bacterium | reverse complement strand
GTGAGCATCACGCCCGGATCGTTCTGCGCTTCCTTATAATAGAGCTCGGTCCTGCCCGGGGTGCGGATGTCCTTGTAGAAGATCATGGCCAGGGCATCTTCGTTCTGGCGCACGTACTGGGCCTGCTTGAGCGACGTGGCGCAGCACATGGACGAGCAGTAGGGAAGATGATTGGGGTCGCGCTGTCCAGCGCACTGGATGAAAGCAACCTTCATCGCGGGCTTTCCGTCCGAGGGGCGGAGAAGCTTGCCGTTGTTCTTCTTTGCGATCTCCTCGAGTTCAATGTTCGTCACAACGTTCTTGATCTTGCCATACCCGAGGTACTCGAGCTTGTTCGCGTCGTAGGGTTTCCATCCCGTGGCCATGATGATTGCGCCGCTTTTGAAGGTTTCGCCGTTCGAAAGTGTAACGTTGTAGAGGCCGGGCTGGCCTTCGGTCTTGGTCACCGTGGTGGATTTATAGACTTTGATGTTCTTGTTGCTCTCGACTTCGCCCACGGTTTTTGCAATGTCCGTGTCCACAATGAGGGGCTTGCTGAAGTAGGAGCCGGTCGGGATCTTCTTGTACAGCTTGTTCACGAATCCGCCGAGCTGGGCGTCCTTTTCCACGAGCGTAACCTGATGGCCGGCGTTCGCGGCCGAGAGTGCCGCGGTCATGCCAGCGATGCCGCCGCCGATCACGAGGATGTCGTTCGACAGGTCCTGCAGAATATTAGGCTCCGGAAGATCGCCCTTTTGCGCCTTCACGATCCCCATGGTGAGATAATCGTAGGCTGCGTCGTTTGCGTCGTCCGTTTTCGGTTCCAAGGTCCATGCCACAAATTCGCGGATGTTCACGCGCTCCACCAAGGCGCCGGCGAAGCTGAATTCCTCATATTTCACGCGGGGAGAGCACGCCGCGATGATGAGCGTGTTGTACCCTTCCTTCGCAATGTCATCCTTGATCATCTGGACGCCCTCGGGGCTGCACAGGGCGTCGTGGCTCTTGTAGTTCTGAATTTTCTTCGCGGCGCCCTCGAGCTTTGCGATATCGATCGCGTCCTTTATTCCGCATCCTTTGCAGATATACGCGCAGTATTTCTTCTCCATCCTTATTTCCTCCTCAGGCTCTGGATGCTTTTCATGACCACGCCGGTCGCATCCTGTGCTGACCGTGCCACGTCAACGGGGGTCTTGAGCGTGCCCGTTGCATAGACGCCGGCCGCGAGCGTCGCCTGGTCCACGAAGCCGTCGTCCGTGACCTTGACGCCCGCGCTCTTGAGGGACCCGGCCGTAGGCTGCATGCCTGTCGCGAGCACGACCATCTCGAAGGTCTCGGTGATCTTGCTGCCGCCGTGGATGTCCTCGGCCGTTACCTTCACGTCGCCGTTTTCCGCCTGTTCGATCTTGGCGACCTTGCCCTTGAGGAAGGACACATTCTGGTCTTCCTTGATCTTGGTGTAGAACCGGTTCTCGTAGAGTCCGGGAGTACGGATGTCGATATAGAAGATCTTCACCTTGGAGTCGGTATACATTTCCCTGACATACGTTGCCTGTTTGATCGAGGCCAGGCAGCAGATGTAGGAGCAGAATGGCAGGTGGTTCTCGTCGCGGGAGCCCGCGCACTGCACGAACGCAACGTTCTTCACTTCCTTGCCGTC
Organism: Nitrospirota bacterium; assembly: GCA_035490495.1. Lineage (GTDB taxonomy): Bacteria > Nitrospirota > UBA9217 > UBA9217 > UBA9217 > JAJYKN01. The sequence goes on along the minus strand of DATHDE010000111.1, from coordinate 7,661 downwards.
CGAGGGACGCACGATCTTGCCGGCCGTGGGGCCGTTGGGAGAAGCAAGCCGCTCCATCATCATGTTCGTCACGACGTTCTGGACCTTGCCGAACCCGAGGTTGTCCATTTTCGTTGCGTCGTAGGGGTTCCAGCCCGTTGCCATGACCACCGCGCCGGCTTTCACGGTCACCGTCTGCGGCTTCATGGAAAGGTCGATGGCTCCGTACGCGCAGGCCTCGGCGCACTTGTTGCACGCCGTGCCCTTGCAGACCGAGCCGTCGATCACATACAGCATCGGAAACGCCTGGCTGTGCGGCAGATACGCTGCTTTCGTTTTGCTCATGCCGAAGTCGAAGTCGTTCGACCGCTCCACCGGGCAGGCCTCCGCGCATTTGTTGCAGGCAACGCACTTGTCATTCACAAAACGGGGCTGCACTTTCAGGGTAACATCGAAGTTTCCTTCGGATCCGGTGATTTTCTCCACTTCAGCCATCGTGTAGATCTTCACCTGTCCGTTGTTCCTGATGCGTTTGTACTGGATCTCGAGACCGCAGTTCGGGGGGCACATCTTCCAGAAATATTTGTTCAGCTGCGTCACCCGGCCGCCAAGGTAGGGGTTCTTTTCAACAATAATTACGTTGGAACCCGCCTCAGCAGCTTCTACTGCCGCCGTGAGGCCGCTGAAGCCTCCGCCGACGACTAAAACCGTATTTTCCGCCATGGTAGTGTATTCCTCCTTCAGGCAGTACTGCTGAAAAAATTGAAAATTGGAGATTGGAGATTGGAAATTTTGTTAAAAAAAAACGATAAGGCAGCTCTCCTTGTCGTCTTTTATTGTGCACACTGAAATTTCCAATTTCCAGTTTCCAATGAAACTCCGGGGAGGAACGTCCTCCCCGGAGTTCTCGGATGCATCTTACGGGATGAGCTGTACGTAGGGGACTTTCTTCAACGTATAGGTGTCTTTCTCAGCATCGTAGTTGGAATTCGTGAAGCACTTCCAGTTTGCATCGTCGATCTTGTCGAAGTCGCCGCGATAGTAGTAGCCGGGATACCGCGACTCTTCACGGAACAGGATGTGGCGTGCATGAGCTTCCACGGACAGGATGCGGTGATAGTTTTCCCAGCAGCGCATCAGTTCGTGCAGGTTTGCAGCCGCCATCTTCGAGGTGTCTTCCTTCAGCACCTGGAGCTGCCGCAGGCCTTCCTCGAGCATGGTCTTGGAGGTCATGTACCAGGTCCCGATGCCGCCAAAGTACTCGTCCGCGATCTTCTGGAGCCGCGTCTGGAGCATCTTCGGTCTGATGTAATTCGGGTTGATGAACGGGTCTGTGGTCAGGGTCTTGTATTTCTCATAGACCTCGAACGGCAGATAGAGCTCGGCGGCCAGATGATCGGCCGTCTCTTTGATCGTCGGCGTATAGCCCGGGTTGTCGAGAATGAACGCGATCGCGCTCTTTGCTGCGATGCGGCCTTCCGCATGCGAACCCGAGGAGAACTTGTGGCCTGATGCGCCGCAAATGTCGCCGCACATGAAGAGGCCCTTTACTGTGGAATGGCGGTTGTAGTTGCCTGCAGGCCATTTTTTATTCCACTCTTCCGGCGCGCCCAGATCATCCGGACCGCAGCACCAGAAGCCTGCGCAGCCCGCATGGGAGCCGAGAAGATACGGTTCGGTCGGCATGATTTCGGACGGGACCTTGTCCGGCTCTACGTTCTTGGCAGCCCAGAGGCCGGCCTGGCCGATAGCCATGTCGAGGAAGTCTTCCCATGCCTCAGCTTCGAGGTGTTTCACTTTCTTGGCGCCTTCCTTATCGCCGAGCTTTTCCTTGAAGTTCTTGCTGATTACGCTCATGGCTTCGGCTGTCTGCATGAGAATCGGGCCTTTGCCGAGTTTCATGTCGCGCATCATGAGGTGGTTGCGGACAGCCGTGCCAAGGGCGTCGACATACTTGCCGTATTTCGACTTTGCCTCGTCAAGAGCATCCTGCTTGGCGCAATAGTCTTCGCCCAGGGAGTTGGTGGCTTTTGCCTTGAAGAACAGGAACCAGGCGCCCACCGGGCCGTAGCCGTCCTTGAAACGGGCGGGCACGAAGCGGTTTTCCATCATGGTGAGCTCGGCGCCTGCCTGCAGACCCAACGCATAACCGGAACCGGAGTTCCATACGGGGTACCAGGCGCGGCCCTGGCCTTCCTGCGTGGACCGGGGTCGGAACACGTTCACCGCGCCGCCGGCTGCCAGCACCATGGCTTTTGCCTTGAAGACGTAGATCTTGTTCTCACGAACGCTGAACCCTGCGGCTGCTGCCACGCGGTTCGGCTCTTTCGCGTCATTATAGAGTTTCACGACGAATACGCGCTCGTAGTGGTTCTGGGCAACGCCCGTTGCTGCGCGGTTGGTCTCCAGGGCCTTCTTCGCGGCTTCCGCGACGACGACCTTGTAGGACTCACCGTTGATCATGATCTGCCACTTGCCGGAGCGGACCGGTTTGCCGCCGTCCTTCAACATGGCCTTTCCCGCTTCCTTTGCCTGGAAGCCGTCGAGGGAGAACCCGTCGTCGCCAATTTTCCAGATCGGAAGGCCCCACTCCTCGAATAACTGCACGGAATCATCAACGACGCGGCCGAGGTCGAAGACCAGGTCTTCGCGGATGATGCCCATGAGGTCATTGCGAACCATCTTTACGTAGTCATGGGGGTCGTTCTCACCGAGGTAGGTGTTGATGGCAGACAGCCCCATGGCCACAGCGCCGGACCGGTCGGTCGCGGCCTTGTCCACCATCGTAACTTTCATTTTCTTTGCGTTTGCCCAGCGGGCAGCTTCGAAGGCCGCGCCGCAGCATGCCATACCGCCGCCGATGAGGAGGAGGTCGGTTTCTACTTCTTCAATCGCCGGCTTCTTGCAGAATGAAAATGTGCAGGTCTCTTTCTCCATTGGTCTTTCCTCCTATTTCTTCATTACCGGCATGGGTTTTGTTGTCGTGAAGAAGCCGGGCTGTTTGATTTTCGCGAAATCTGGTTCTGGTTTTCCCTTGTAGGCATCGACCGAGCCTTCTGCCGTCGTCCGGATGGGGAATTTGAAGCGCTTCAGGATACCGTTCCGGAACTTGATGGTCCACATGATGGAGTCCGTGCCCCGCATGGGGATCACGTTTGCGCCCAGGGGTGCGAAGTCCTGATAGGCGCGGATTTCGATCGCCTGCTGCGGGCAGATCTTAACGCAGTTGTAGCATTCCCAGCACTGCTCCGGTTCCTGATTATACGCCTTCATGAGGTCCCTGTTCAGGGTCATGAGGTCATTCGGGCAGATATACTGGCAAGCAGTCTTATCCTGCGCCTTGCAGCCGTCACACTTCTCATTGATTACATAACTCGGCATGTTTCTGAACCTCCTATCTTAGGATTGTAGTTAAACTGCTAAAGCAGCTGGTATCTATTTCTTCTCGGTATGCGTGCCTTCTGCGTGGCTGTGGAGCTTGATCTCCACTTTCTCGGTGAGACCCGCATAGTATTTTTTGAGAATCTCGAGCACTTCGGGCCGGCTGAAATGATCCGGAACATTCTCGCCCTCGGAGAGCATCTTGCGGAGCTTGGTGCCGGAGAGCATGAGCCGGTCTTCCTTCTGGTGCGGGCAGGTCCGCATGGAGGCCATGCCGTCGCACTTGAAGCAGTAGAACGTGTGGTCTATTTTGAGGGGCTGCGTCTCGAGCACACCCTTTGGGATCTCATCGAAGATCTTCTGCGCATCGAACGGCCCGTAGTAGTCGCCCACACCTGCGTGGTCGCGGCCTACGATCAGGTGGCTGCAGCCGAAGTTCTGTCGGAAGACCGCATGCAGCAGAGCTTCGCGCGGACCGGCATAGCGCATTTCCATGGGATATCCGGACTGAATGACCGTGTCTTTCACAAAATATTTTTCCTGCAAAGTGTTGATAGCATCAGCGCGCACATCCGCCGGGATGTCACCTTCTTTGAGCTTGCCCAGAATCTGGTGGATGAGAACGCCGTCCATGGTCTCGATGGCGATCTTGGCGAGGTATTCATGCGAACGGTGCATGGGGTTTCTGGTCTGGAACGCAGCAATCTTGCTCCAGCCCTTGGACTCGAACATCTTGCGCGTTTCAACGGGCTTCATATAGATGCCCTTGAAAGCGGTCGGGAAGTGTGCTTCGGACAGGACCTTCACCGGGCCGGCCAGATTGTAGTCAGGCTGGTTCATGACCTTCTGCACGCCGGGATGGCCTGCGACGTCGTTCGTCCGGAATATCTGCTTGCACTCGTGCTCCTTGTCGGACTTCGACATGGCATACTTCTCGGCCACCTTCATGGTTGCCATGATCTCGTTCGACTCGTCGTCCACGAGCGTGATCTCTTCATTTTTCTTGAGCGAGGTGGCGAACTCCGTGGAAGCGGAGAGCGTTACCGGGACCGGCCAGAACGTGCCGTCCGCCAATTTGTACTTGTCGCACACGCCCTTCCAGTCCTTCTTCGTCATGAAACCGGTGAGCGGGGTGAATGCGCCAATGCCCATCATTACGAGGTCGGCGGTCTCGCGTGACGAGATACGAAGCTGCTTCAGGGTCTTTGCCTTCTTCATCTCTTTCTGAAGAGCGGCACCTTCGAGAAGAAGCGGCATAAGCTTCTTCTTTTTGCCATGAGGCTTTACCAATGCCATAAGAAGTTCCTCCTTAATTGAAATTTTATAAGTTATATAGGGCCTCGAGATCGAGAGAGGCCCTATCCTGGTTCTTCCGTTAGCCGAGTACGGCAACAACCTTGTTGAATATATCGTTGATGCTGCCGACACCCATGACGGTCTTCATTATATTCTTTTTTGAATAGTAGTCAATGAGGGGCGCTGTCTGCTTCTGATACACATCGAGGCGCTTCTTGATGGTCTCTTCCTTGTCGTCGTCGCGCTGGAAGAGCTGGCCGCCGCACTTGTCGCATACGCCTTCCTTTTTCGGCGGCGAGAAATAGATATTGTACATCTGCTGGCAGCCTTTGCAGGTCCTGCGGCCGGTGAGGCGTTTGAGAAGATCGTTCATGTCGACGTCGATGTTGAGTGCGATGGTGAGGGGGGCGCCCATGGCGGAGAGCATTTTATCGAGCGCCTCGGCCTGGGCTGTATTGCGGGGGAATCCGTCAAGAATGAAACCATCTTTGCAGTCCGGCTGTTTGATGCGTTCTTCGACAAGCCCGAGTACGATCTTGTCGGAAACCAGTCCGCCCTGGTCCATGATGACTTTCGCTTCCTTGCCGAGCGGGGTGCCGTCTGCAACTGCTTTTCGGAGAATATCGCCCGTCGAAATCTGAGGAATCTTGTACTTCTCAATCAGCATCTTCGCCTGCGTACCCTTGCCCGCGCCGGGAGCGCCGAGCAACACTACTCTCTTGGCCATGAATGAGTCCTCCGAAGAATATTTATGTTGTTTGAGAAAAGATCTTTATTACAAAATGGCGAGACTATCCCTTGGATTTTTTTTGACGGTCTATCATCGTTGAAAACGGATTAATTTTCAAGTAAAAAATAATAATTTGAATATTAGTTTTATAAATGAGGCTGGGATCCGAGAAATTCAGCCAGTTTTTCAAGAGCTTTACCCCGATGGCTGAGTTGGTCTTTTTTTTTGCCAGACATTTCGGCAAATGTCGCGGTTTCCCCCTCGGGAACGAATACGGGATCATATCCGAACCCTGAATTCCCCCTTGGTTTCCTGTTTATTCTCCCTTCTGCATAACCAACGAATGTTATAACATCACCATCAGGATAAGCGAGGGCCATACAACACACGAACCGCGCTGTCCGTTTATCATCAGGGGTATTTTGCATCTCCCGGAGAAGTTTTTCGCAATTTTTTGCGTCCATTCCATCGCCCGAGACTCCTGCATACCGGGCAGAATATACACCCGGTGCGCCGCCCAATGCGTCAACCTGCAGCCCCGAGTCATCCGCAAGAGCTGTCTTGCCAGTACACGTACACACTTCAACCGCTTTTTTCTTGGCGTTGCCTTCGAATGTCTCCTGGTCCTCTTCTGTTTCAGGGCACTGGGGGTAATCGCTCAGGGACAAAATGGTTAAAGGCATGTCAGCAAAAATTCTTCTGATCTCTTCTACTTTTTTCTTATTTCTCGTTGCGAGTACAATCTCCATGCGTTTCGAGGGAAAAATGTCGTCTGAATAAAATAAATTGAATCGAAGAAGAAAAGAGCTGATATTCAAAATTCATTGTCTGAGAATTGTACCATAGCATAATACTACTGATGATGCAAGGAGGGAGTTATCCAACGAACTGGAAAGCAAGAAATGCATTGTGGCCGGTTTATCTGCAATGATTCGATGAACAGCGTTCTTGCTGGAAGCGTGGGGCTTTACTACGGAACCCATCAACGCTTTATGGCTTTATGAGCTCTGGGCGGCAGTCGCACAAGGGGCAGACACTTCATTAAAGATAAAGATGCGCAACTCTATTGTTTTGCAATTAACAATCAATGAAGGAGAGGGACAGATTGAGGGGGCCTTTGCACCCCCTTCAGTTTGCCGCAGGTCGAGTCGATTTTTTATAAGACATCACTTCGTAGAACGAATTATACATGCTATGAACGCACTATCGCAGTTGCTCTGCAATGAGTTCCGCCGTATGCTTCACCCGAACCGCGGAACCTTCCTTGTCAAGTCCGCCACGGATCTGCATGATGCAGCCCGGGCAGTCCACAGCAACCGTTTCCGCTGATGTCGCCTTGATGTTCTCCAGCTTTCGCTTCAGAATCTCAGCGGAGATTTCAGGCTGCTTTATGGTATATGAGCCGCCCATGCCGCAGCAGTTGTCGGACTCGTTCATCTCCACGATCGGATAACCGGCTTTCACGAGCAGTACACGCGGCGGCTCGACGGCGTTGAGCGTCCGCTTGAGGTGGCACGAGTCGTGATACGTCACCTTTCCCAAGCCCTGAGCATCCTGCAGCGTAAGTTTGCCGTCCTTGACCAGTTTCTCGACAAGAGACGAGAAATCAATCGTTTTTACTGAAAGTTCCCGCGCCTTGGCCAGCCACTCGGTCCTGCCTTCGCTCTCAAGCGCCTTGATGAACTCGTGCTTGAGCGCCACGGTGCAGGTCGGGCAAGCCGAGATCACATATTTCGCCTCGCCTTCGGTCAGGGCCTTGATGTTGTCGACTGCATTGTTCGCCGCAACATCGAATGCGCCGCTGTACCGGGCGGGCGCACCGCAGCAGGTCTGGCCGTCGGGGAACGTCACCTCGATGCCTGCCTTGTTCAGCACCTTCACGACCGCCTCGCCGATTTGCGGATAGGAGAAGTCGATGAGGCATCCCGAATAAAAAGCAGCCTTCTCGGTCGATTTGGGCTGGGCGATTTTCCCGATGCTGTCGCGCAGCGGCACGGCGGCGATGGAGGGGAGGCTCCGGTCCTTGGTCAGGTCGGACAGGAACAGGGGCAGGTGCCGGATGAATCCGTCCTTTACAAAGGGCTTCTGCGTCACCGATGCCGTACGCAGCATGGAATGGAAGAGCCTTCGGTTGTTCACCACGGCATAGATCGCCCGCTGGATCACGGGCAAACCCTGCTCCTTCACGAGCCTGCGCCGGAGTTCTACAATAAGCTCGGGGATGTCGATCTTTCCGGGGCAGACGTCGCGGCATCTGCCGCACTGGATGCAGAGC
>DATHDE010000110.1:0-39630 GCA_035490495.1 Nitrospirota bacterium | reverse complement strand
ACAAACCCGGAAGCTGGTGTGATCGTTGCCAGTCCGGCGATAGATCCCGTTGCCGCGCCGAACATCGTAGGCTTGCCCCGGTGTATCCACTCCACAGCAAGCCACGTGAGGGTCGCCGAGCAGGCGGCGAGATGCGTCGTCAGGAACGCCATCGTAGCCAGCGTGCCGGACGCGAGAGCGCTTCCGGCATTGAACCCGAACCATCCGAACCACAAAAGACCTGCACCCAGCACCGTCAGCGGCAGATCGTGCGGCGGCATGGATTCCCGCAGGAATCCCTTGCGCTTGCCGATAAACAGCGCCGCTGCCAGTGCCGAAAATCCGGACGTAGCATGCACCACGATACCGCCCGCAAAATCCAGGACCCCGAGATTCTTGAGCCATCCGCCCGCACCCCAGACCCAGTGGGCAACGGGATCATAGACAATCGTGGTCCATGCAAAAATGAACAGAAGGTAGGCGGAGAATTTCATGCGCTCCGCAACCGCGCCGCTGATGAGTGCGGGTGTAATAACCGCGAACATCATCTGGTACACCATGAATAACAGATGGGGAATCGTCGGAGCATAGTCTGCGTTGGGGGTGAGCCCGACCCTGCCCAGGCCGGCCCAGCTCAGGTCACCTATGATCCCCTTCACATCCGGGCCGAAGGAAAGCGAGTACCCGAACAGAACCCATTGCAGGCTCACGAGGGCGATCGCAATAAAACTGTGCATGATGGTACCGAGCACATTCTTCCGCCGGACCATCCCGCCGTAGAACAAAGCAAGCCCCGGCGTCATGAGCATAACAAGCGCTGACGATACGAGGATCCAGGCCGTATCACCCAGATCGATTTTCACCGTCTGCGCTGATGCTACACTTCCTGCATCCTGTGCCAGGGCTGCAAGCGGCGTGAACGCCGCCAGTGAGAGCGCCATGGCAGTTGATTTGAACAAACGTCTTTCATCCATTGAATGCTATCCTCCCAATGCGTAGTAAACAACTTGAGTTTCAATTGTCAAAGATCTGATGGAACGCAATGCTGTGCCGGCGCTGATCGCAATCGCTTGCCTCAGCGCCCGTGGATCTTCCTTGAGGATCATCTCGAAGCCGATACGGAGGTCCTGAATAAAGCCGTTGACAACTATGTTGTCAGTTCTCTACAGGGCGATATCGTCCGACTCACCCGTCCTGATTCGAACAGCCTGGTCAACGTTCATGATGAAAATCTTGCCGTCACCCACCTTGCCGGACCGCGCTGCATTGACCAGCGTATCCATAACCGGCCGGACCATGTTATCCGGAACGACGACTTCGATTTCCACTTTGGGTACAAAATCGATCGTATATTCCGCGCCGCGATACAGCTCAGTGTGTCCCTTCTGCCTGCCGAATCCGCGCACTTCTGAAATTGTCATCCCCGATACATGAATTGCAGCGAGTGCATCTTTAACTTCCTCCAACTTGTACGGCTGAATGATACACTTGAGAAGCTTCAATAAACTCAATCCTCCTTTCACCAGAAAAAGCAGAGGCAATATGTGGTCAACCTTTGTACAGGTGCTGCTTCATTGTTTAGCAAGGCCCATGCCACTGAAATTTTTTTGCTTTGAGCAATAAAATATCAATATTTCAATATGTTATATACAACTCATAACCACAAAATTGAAACCAAAACGACTTGAAAAGCCACTATTTTAGGCAGATGGCTATTTATTAATCATATATTATCAATATTGTTCATTATCTAATAATAATTATTGACAAGTAAATATTATTGTGTTATAAGAATGTCCTAGTATGGATACGCTAATGAAATATCGCAATCTCGGCCTCAAGCTGACACCCCAGCGTTTAGCAATTCTTGAATATCTGGAGGGCAATACATCGCATCCATCGGCGGAAGATATTTACCGCAAAGTACACAATGAATTCCCTACCATGTCGCTTGCCACGGTGTACAGCACCTTGTCAGCCTTGAAAGTGAAGGGAAATGTGCTTGAATTGACGGTTGACCCTGACAAAAAACGATACGATCCGAACACGAACATGCACAACCATTTGATCTGTATCCAGTGCAAAACCATCATCGACATCCCGGGCGCAGGGTCTGTTGCCCTGCCGGAAGACTTGGGACAGGATTTTGCTGTTTTCAAGAGCCACGTTGAATTTTATGGGCTTTGCCCGTCATGCAAGAAAAAAGCGAAAGCAAAAGAGGAGGATTCCCATGTGCGTTGACCACAGCACCAACTGTTCCTGCAGCAAGCATTCCGCAAGCTTTAATTTCAAGGACGATGTGCTTCCGCATGAAGTCATCGTAAAACTCTACTGCCCGTCCTGCTCCCCCGTTTCCGCGCATGATCCGGAAACGACACTTTCCGACAACGGCTGGCAGATCATTTATGACATGGATGTCGCACGGTTCATGCTCCAGAAGCATGCGGCAGGCAATAAAATCACTCCGGAATTCATTTTTGATGAGGGCTACTGCACCTGGCGCGGCGTGACCCCTTCGGATCATATCGACTCGGTGCGGGAGCGAAACGAGTTGTCGGAACTCGCGAAAACGGATCGAAGACGATATTTTGAGGCGATCAAGTCCTGGGCGAACAACCGCATGGCGCGGCTCGCGCAGGAGGGATGGAGAAAAGCAAATGAAAGGCAACCCGTCAAAGCCTAAACCTCAGCGACGGCCGACTGCGCAGGCACCTGCGCTGAACGGGGAGTTTGTTACAACGTGCCCCAAGTGCGGTGGAGAAATGAACCTGTGGACCCGTGCTTCGGAACCAGTGTGCGTATTCTGCCAATTCCGACTGTTTACGCGCGAGGGAACGACCCATTGAATCCATGGCCCAGGGGCACATACGTTCTGTATGGCCGGAAAAACCGGATGCAGGCCAGCCCCGTTCGATTCTGGTATACTTAAGCACATCGGCCTTAAATCTAAACGGTAACGAGGGAGGAACACGCCATGGCGTATGCGCCAAAGGACTATGCAAAGCTCATTGGGATAGAAGGTTTCAGCGAAACACTGCTGAAAAACCATTTCACCCTGTATCAGGGGTATGTAACGAACACGAACAAAGTGCTCGATACGCTCGACCAGTTCGTCAAGGACGGAAAGACGGCGGCGCCTGAATTCGCTGAGCTCAAACGAAGGCTCGGCTGGGAGTTTAACGGAATGCGGCTGCACGAATTGTATTTCGAGAACCTCGGCGGCAAGGGCGGTATCGACAAAAACGGGAAACTCGCAAAAAAGTTAGCGGAAAGTTTCGGTAGTGTTGATTCCTGGGAAAAGGATTTCCGCGCAACGGGTGCCATGCGTGGCATCGGCTGGGTGGTATTGTACCAGGACACGACGTCAGGCAGGCTTATCAATTTTTGGATTAACGAACACGACACGGCGCATCCCGCCGGATGCAATCCGCTACTTATCATGGATGTGTTCGAGCATGCCTTCATGATCGATTACGGTTTGAAGCGCGCGGACTATATCGAAGCGTTTTTCAAGAACATCAACTGGGCGTCGGTTGAGGCCCGGTTCAAATAATCATAATACGCACAAGGAGAAAAAGACGATGTCCAAAACCGAGCAGAACCTCAAAGACGCATTCGCAGGTGAGTCACAGGCGAACAGGAAATACCTCGCCTTTGCGAAGAAAGCGGAGGAGGAAGGGTATCTCCAGGCTGCGAAGCTCTTTCGCGCAGCAGCAGCAGCGGAAACGATTCACGCCCACAACCACTTGAAAGGCTTGAACGGCGTCAAATCCACGAAGGAGAATCTTATGACGGCCATCAGCGGGGAATCTTATGAATTTCAGAAAATGTACCCGCAGATGATCAACGATGCAAAATCGGAGGGCGAGGACTATGCGCTCCGCAGCTTCACGATGGCCAATGAAGTGGAAAAGATTCACGCTGCGCTCTATCAAAAGGTCCTCAACAGCCTCAGCAAAGGGCCAGCCCCCGATTATTATGTCTGCTCCGTCTGCGGCTACACTGCCGAAGGCGAGGCCCCCGATACCTGCCCGGTCTGCAAAGCAAGGAAACAGGCGTTTAAAAAGGCTGAATAAACGAACAAACCGGCACGCTGCCAGCTTGTATCACGGATGCGGCACGACGCAGTAAAAAAACTAGTTTCACCAACTCCGACAGCTGAGTGAAAATCTTGACAATCTTCGGGAGGCGCAGCACAGGTGCTCGCCTCTGCTTTTTTTTTAACCCCGTCTAATCGTTCGCTCCCCGCATCGGGAGATTCATCAGGACTCTCGTCCCCTTGCCCTCCGTACTCACCAATTCGATTGTTCCCCGATGGTCTTGCATGATGCGCTGTGCGAGTGAAAGCCCGAGGCCCGTGCCTCCCCGCATGATGCTTTTGTATTTTGTCGTGAAAAAGGGGTCGAACACACGTTCGATGTTCTCCGGAGCAATGCCGTTCCCGCAGTCCTCGATTTCAACCTGCAGCCCCATAAGGTCTCCCCGCAGCACAATCTCGCGCGTACGGACCCATATTGAGCCGCCTTCCGGGTTCGCCTCGATTGCGTTCAGCAGAACGTCAAGAAACGCTTGTGAAAGCCGGTCTGAGTCCACTAGGGGCTCGGGCAGGGCGGCGTACTGCCGGATCACTTTCTGGGCCTTTTCTTTGATCTGGGGCTCGAGGACCGTTATGACGTCATCCAGCAACATCTCGATGTCGACTGGCTTGAGCTCGGGGCGGTAGGGTGCAGCAAGCATCTCGATTTCGTTCAGCACACCCGTAATGCGGCGGAGCGCAAGCCAGGATGTTTCCGTCTGGCGTTTAATGCGCTCCCGGTCGATCGTCGGGTTGCCAGCCAGCTCGAGGAGGTAGGTAATCGGCATCAGCGGGTTTCGTATCTCGTGCGACATGCCGGCAACCAGTTCGCCGATGGCTGCGAACCGCTGCGTACGATGCAGCAGCTGGAACGATCGTTTCATGTCCTCGACGAGCAGGGCGTTCTGGATCGCGACGCAGGCGTTCTGCCCTATGCTGTGCAGCAGTTCGAGATCGCCCGGCGTGTAGTACTTGTTGTTCTCACGCGGTCCCAGGAGCGCGATCCCTATCATCCGGCCGTCGCGTTTGAGGGGGATGCAGACCTCCGACTTGGTTTCACGCATCTGCAGGATAGCCTGTTCAAGCGTTTCGTTCTTTCGCTCCCGCGCCAGCATCTCCATCTCGCCCAGCACGAGAACGTCTTTCGCCTTGTATGCTGTTTCGACAAGCGCGTCACCCGAGGTCCACTGCGGAATCAGACCGCTCAGGTCCGTGGTCGGAACTTCCACGCTTTCGCGATGGTCGGAAAGGCCCAGGCTTTTTTGTATCCTGCCCGGGATGAAGTTCATCTGGTCGGAAATGTGAATGAGCGGATATTTCCCGTTCAGGGGGCCGGTGAGATACACGGCAACGGAGCTGACTTGAAGCGTATCGCGAAGTGTCTGATCGAAGCGCTGCAGAAGCTGCTGCAGATCGAGGGCGGCCACCATGTCGTTGGTAAAATTCCGCAATACGTGGTAGTAATCCAAACGACTTTTAAAAAGTCTTTTTTGAACAAAGCGTTCTGCATACGGGTAGATATTATGAAATACGAACGAAAGAAGAACGGCAAGCGCAAACACAAGCGCGATCGGGACAGTCAGAGGAAATACTTCCTGGAGGAAATATACGATACCGGCAACCGGCAGGAGGCCGAGGATAACGGTGAGAGAATAGGTTGTCCCTTGGCTGATTACGACCTGAATATCGAAGAGACGATGCCTGACAATCGCATACGTCACCATGAGCACCCAACTCCCGACAAGAATGGAGCCTATTGGATACAATTCAATGCCGTATTTTGGCAAAAAATCCATCCACGCCTGATAGGCAACAAGGTATGCCAGGAGCACCAGCTTGATTTTATTCCGTTCTTCGGGCGATCGTGTTCTGTCGCGTACGCCGGCATAGAGTAACCAGAGAGAAAAGGCGACCAGGAGGGCGAGATATGCCAAAAACACCGAATGAAGGAGCCCTACTTTGGCATAATACCCCCAGTAGTGTTTTGTAACGCCGCTGATGAAATAATTTGTCGAGAAAAGTAATACTTCGAACACGATACCAAGGACGTAAACGGTCAGGAGAATATTTCGAAATCGTTGAATTCCCAGAAATGCCTGTGTAAAGTGGAAGTAAAAAACAGGAATGAAAATAATTGCGACATAGGACAGTTTGCACCAAAAATATGCGTCGTCCGGCGTTCGGGCGATGAACATTCTATAATCAGAAAAAAGCCAGACCGAAATCACAAACTTTTCAAGGAAAAAAAGAACATTCGTCCTTGATGTTCTATTTTTAAGCAAAACAAACAGTCCCAGCAGAAATATCAAAACAGAGGTGATGAGCGGTGGTATTGCGTACGGATTCATTTTCTAGCAGACCTCCACCCGTTCAAGACATGTTATCAACTTAGGAACCTTATAGGACGAAAGTTTCCGGGAGCAGAACAGTTGGATTTCCCGCGTCGAAGGCTGCATTTTCAGGCGCATCAGTATTTCCGCTGCAATGATATTCCCCCAAAGCCGGTCCTCGACCGCAGAGAGAGAAACCTCTTCAATTCCAGGATATGACAGGAGCACGGCCTTTACTTCTAACGGATCCACCAGTTTCCCGCCGACCTTTACGACATTTTTTTTGCGGCCCGCAAAGTGAAGATAGCCGGCAGCATCAAGAAAGCCGTAATCGCCCGTATAAAGCCAATTTCCTTTCAACACCTCGCGGGTTGCGTCATCCTGGCGGTAATAACCCAGCATAACGGTGGGGCTCTGCACGATTATTTCACCAGTTTTGCCCGGCTCCATATCGGAGCCGGACTCGTTCACGATTCGTATTCTGACATCAGCCCGTCCCGGCAAACCGAGTGAGCCGACCCTATTGTTCAACGAAGGGTTGCATGTTACGGGGAGGCATTCAGTAAGACCGTAGCCCTGGAGGACCGGAACATTAAATGTACTGAAAAACTCCTCATGCATCTCCGCCGACATGATATCACCGCCGGTTATACAAAATCGCACAGAACGCAGATCAGAAGGGTCTCGGCAGTAATCCAGCAGCAGCCGGTAAAGGGTCGGCACGGCCAACAACATGGTGATCTGAGAATGTTTGATAACGCTTACAATGTGGCTGATGATAAGACTCTTCGCTATGACGACCGTAGCACCTGCAAACAATGGCGCCAATATGCCGCCCATAAGCGCGAATACGTGGTAGGACGGAAGCACCAGCAAAACTCTCTGCTGTTCGTCGAGTTCGGTTCTGGTTATATAAAACAAAATAGCCTGAAAATAATTATTATGCGATAGCTGCGCTCCAAGCGGGAAACCCAGCCCCCGATAGGTATAGTTGATCGTCGCAACGGAATCATTTTGCTTCGGTTCACCGCATCCGCTCACCTCCGCGTTTTGAACGCCGGAATCTCCGCCTTCGCCCAGCCGCTCCCGATATGCGGCGATTACATCCGGGGTTATCATCATCCGTCTTTTGTTCAACAATTCCGGATATGCCCCCCCCATTTTTTCCGCCACTGTGTGCTGCGTAATTATAGCATGCGGATTCAGATTATTGAATATCCCCTTCAGTTCATAAGGAGTGCACTCAGGGCTCAGCGGTGAAATAATTGCCTTGAGTTTGAGAAGTGCAAAAAAGGAGCATATAAAGTCCGCCCCGTTCGGGAGGATCAGGGCGATACGGTGATTTTCTCGAATGCCAATGGCGCGGTAAACCATTGACAGCGAATCTATTCTCCTGCGGAGATCACCATAGGTAATTATTGTTTCGTTCTCTATGAGTGCGGTTTTCTTGCTGTACTGCACTATTGTTCGCAAAAATATATCGGCCAGGTTCATTGTTTTCACTCAGCGACCCGCTGAACGTGAAGCTTCAGATAGATGTCTTTAAAATGCAGCACGACCGCCCGTCGGGCTTCCTTGCTGTACACTCTCTTATATACATCCAGGAGCCCATTTTGCAGTTCAGCCGGCGTCAACCGTGCCGGAAGATAATTCACATCCGTAAAGGTATAGTTGTTCCATTTCGAGGGAATGATCCGCCCTTCCCGCTCGAGCCTTTCGCGCAGCCTCGTTCCGGGCAGCGGCGTCAAGACGGATATTTGCGCGGCATACATTCGGTTGTCGACGATAAAGCGCGAAACGTCATCAACAACCGAGGTGTCATCGCTGTCCAGGCCGATGATGAAGGCGCCCAGAACCCCGATGCCGCGCGACTGGATTTTCCTGATGATTTCGGGATAAGCATCAATTCTGTTCCGCTTCCATCCATGCGCATCAATGATCCCGCTTTTTGACAGTGTCTCAAAGCCGATAAAAAGGATTTTGCAATTGCTCTTTTGCAGCAGGTCCAGGAAGCTCCCGTCGTCTGCGACAGAGACGTCGGTCTGCGCGGTCCAGCGTAAATCCATGCGTGACAGCCGGGCAACCAAATCCGCCGCATACTTTTTATCGACGAACATATTGTCATCGGCGAAATTGATGAGCGGTTCGTTCCACAGGCCGCGAATGTAGTTGATTTCGTTCAGCACCTGCGTAATTGTTTTGTGCCGGTATGCTTTCCCGTAGATATTGGAAGCTGCGCAGAAATCGCAGCTTCGCGGACAGCCCCTCGTCGTCTGCACCCAGATCATCGAATAATTGTATTTTTTGAGCAGTTCGTAGCGAGGAAGCGGCGATTTCGTCATGTCCGCCAGCGTATCGCTTTTATAAAAAGGCTTGAGTGCGCCTTCCGACAGATCATTGATCAGAACCGGCCATGTATGTTCCGCCTCTCCGATGACGACGGCATCCGCGTGCTCCTTCGCTTCCTCAGGCAGAACCGTGGCATGCATTCCCCCGATGACGACCGTGCTGCCTTTCGCCCTGAACCGGTCCGCGATTTCATACGCCCGCACCGCCTGCTGCGTCATCGCTGAAAGAGCGACCACATCGTATGGTTTGTCGAAATCGATGGCTTCGTAATTCTCGTCGATAAATTCGACTTCAATTTCTTGCGGCGTGAGCGCCGCAACGATCAGCAGGCCGAGACTGCCGCCGGTCCAGTAGGCATACCGGGGGGCGAATGAATTATGATCGTTCGCCTCCAGGTTGGATTTGAAAAACTCCGCTATGGCCGGATCATTGCTGAAATACACGCCCTTAGGCGTTATAAGCGCCAGTTTCATGCCCCACCTCGCTTCCCAGTGTGGTGTATCCCGAATAGATGCAGTAATCGAGCATTTTCGTAAGCGACGCGTCGTTCATCGCCGGCCAGACAAAACCGCGGGACTCCAGGATCTGCCGTGCACGGGAGGAATCGAATGCTTTCCGGGCGGTAACGTACGGATAGTAGATGCTCAGTATCTTTCCACGCACGCCGGCAAGTGCCGCGGGGCTTATGTCTGCCGGAGAGACAAAGTGCGGTTTCTTATATCCCAGATAGGCGCTGACTTTTTCAAAGAAATTCCTTACCGGTATGCTGTGGTCGTTGACGATGTGATGATTGTTATTCACCGATTCACGGCTGCCGGAAATCAGACAAATCGCGCGCGCAGCAAGGTCTGCGGGGACAAAGTTAAACACGGCCCCTTCCGTAATCGGCACCGTGTCGAACACGCCCTGCGAGAGCAGGCGGAGCTGGAAATAAAATATATTGAAGTTGTTCGTGAATCCCGTCCGCGAACTTCCGATAACCATGGACGGCCTCACTACCGTGACCGGGAGGCCGATGCTCCGGTATTTCATCACCAGCTTTTCTGCTTCGAATTTGCTTTTTTCATACGGATTATTAAACACCTGTCCGTTGTCGAGTTCATCCTCGAGGACCGTTCCCTGCCGGTTACCGGAAACCGCCACGGTGCTGACGTGCACGACCCTGTCGAGGACACCACGCTCCCTGCATGCAAGGGCGAAATCGAGCACGTTCTTCGTACCCTGAACATTGACGGAATACGTCTCGTGCTCCGCCCCCGAAAGGGTGATGACTGCGGCCGAATGATATACCATATCCACTTCCTTCACGAGACGGTCCCACCGGGTCGGCTTCAAGCCGAATCGGGGCAGCGTCACATCGCCCTCCACAAACTCGATTCGCTGGAGGGAAAGAAGATCGAGCGGCTGATCGCCGTTAAAGGCCAGCAGATCCCTGAACAGGCCGGTGCGCTTTTCAACGGTCACCTTCCTCATCAGGAGAACGATTTTTCCGGATGTATGCTGCAAAAGCTCCTTGACGATATTGACGCCCAGAAGTCCAGTTCCCCCGGTTATAAAAGTACATTGCATGAGATTACACAGCTCCCTTTTTAAGAGATTCGCATGTATCTTCGATCAGTTTGACAAGGTCGTTCACCGTTGCCACAAGAAACGCCTTGTCAGGATCGATAACGATGCTGAATTCCTTTTCAATCACCGCCAGGCTCTCGATGGCCCGCATGGAATCAACTCCGAGGTCGTCCCGGATCAGCTTGTCTCCGGTGATTTCCGGCTCCGGTATCTTCGTGATATCCGAAATAATCCGCGTCACCATCTTCCTCACCTGCAGGGGAGTGACGGCTTTGGTCGAGTTTTCCCCCCCCTGTGCACAACGCTCCTGTTCTTTCATTATTTCCTCCTTTGCAGATGCATTCCTCCCCGGGCCCAAAAAAACCCCTGCTGACACTTGATCAGCAGGGGTTTTACGATAAGGTGCGTTCAAAATACTGCGCGGCGGCTCCAATGCCGCAGCGGCGTTTATTGAGGCTGACAAGGCATGCCCTTTTTCACAGACAACAGTCATCGACAACTCCGGGTTCATTCTTTTTATAAATTCTTAAAATAATATATAGCATGACTGACCGTGACTTACAAGATTTTTTTTAATCATGCATAGTATTACCCACTACCGGGCAGGAACCACCCGCATCATAAAAAAAACCGGCATGAGATTACTCATGCCGGCGTGAAGAATAATACTATTCTCTTAAATTGCCGCTTCTCCGCGTTCTCCGGTCCGGATGCGGATGATTTCTTCGACCGGCGAAATGAATATTTTACCGTCGCCGATCTTGCCGGACTTGGCCTTTTCCTGAATTGTCGACACAACCTTGTCGGCCACGCTGTCGGCGACAACGACCTCGATCTTTACTTTGGGAATAAATGTAATGTCATACTCAGCGCCCCGGTAGAGTTCGACATGTCCCTTCTGTCTGCCGAACCCCTTGACCTCGGTCACTGTCATGCCCTGTACGCCGAGTGCGTTCAGTGCGTCCTTCACTTCATCAAGTTTGAAAGGCTTGATAATCGCCTCGATCTTTTTCATACGACCTCCTGATTGAATAGTTCAAAGTTTACAGCTCAGAGTATGCGGCACAACGAACGGTCCCACAGTACGTCAGGAATTATACGCACGTTCTCCATGCTGACTTTCGTCGAGACCGACGGTTTCATCTTCAGGTTCCACACGAATGCCGACGATGGCCTTAATAACCAGGAAGATCACCGCAGTCATAACGCCGCTGTACACCAGCGTCACCGCGACGGCGATAAACTGCGTCCAGAGCTGGCCCGGGTTCCCATAGAGGAGGCCTTTGCCCGCTTCATTGATGGCCGGATCTGCGAAAATACCCGTTAATAGCGCTCCAATCGTCCCGCCAACGCCGTGGATGCCGAATGCATCAAGCGTATCATCATAGCCGAACAGGGGCTTGAGCTTGGCCACTGCGTAGAAGGGGATGATGCCTGCTGCAATACCGATAAAGATAGCGCCGGTAATATTCACGAAGCCTGCCGCCGGAGTGATCGCGACAAGGCCGCCCACTGCGCCCGATGCCAAGCCGAGCACCGTGGGTTTGCCGGAATGTTTCCATTCCACGAACATCCAGGCGAGTGCAGCCACGGCCGTTGCCGTATTGGTGTTGATGAACGCCGCGCCGGCCAAGCCGCTTGCGGCAAGGGCAGAGCCGGCATTAAACCCGAACCAGCCGAACCAGAGCAGACCCGCGCCGGTGACCACGAGGGTAAGATTTCCCGGGATGATCGCCTTGACGCGGCGCTTGCCCAGCATGAGAGCGCCAACAAGAGCCGCGATACCGGCATTGATGTGCACCACCGTGCCGCCCGCAAAATCAAGCGCCCCCAGCTTTGCCAGGAAGCCGTTGCCCCAGACCCAGTGCGCTACGGGCAT
Source organism: Nitrospirota bacterium (assembly GCA_035490495.1). Classification (GTDB taxonomy): domain Bacteria; phylum Nitrospirota; class UBA9217; order UBA9217; family UBA9217; genus JAJYKN01. The sequence goes on along the minus strand of DATHDE010000110.1, from coordinate 27,449 downwards.
GTACACGAGCGTCATCCAGAACACGGAGAACAGCACCCAGGCCGTAAACTTCATGCGTTCAATATAGGCACCGCTCGCAAGCGCCACGGTAATCGCAGCAAAGGTGAGCTGGTACACGATAAAGATGTACTCAGGGATGGTCTTGGCAAGATCGGAAATACTGTTCGGTCCGACGCCTTTCAGGAACAGCTTTGAAGCGCTGCCGATGAGGCCCCGGACATCATCGCCGAACGAGAAGGTATATCCGTAAATGACCCACAGAACGCTCACGATACAGAAGGTCACGAACGTCATCGCCATGGTGTTCAATGCATCCTTGGTTTTGGCCAGACCGCCGTAAAAAAGCGCCAACCCCGGAATGGACATGAGCATGACCAGCGCCGTGGCCACGATCATCCACGCCGTGTCGCCCGTGTCGATCTTGGGTGCCGGTGCCGGCGCGGGTGCTGCGGGAGCTGCTGCAGCCGGCGCTGCTGCTTCTTCCGCGATGGCTGATGCAGGTGAGAGCACTGCGACAAGCATCAGGCACATCATGACTGCTACGACAGACTTCATCAATGCTTCTTTCATGATTCTATCCTCCCTTTAAATACATGCTGAATTGCCATGCATATGACTATTAGCAATGCATATGCCAAAAAAGGAGGCGTTTGTCAGATTCATAATCACATTGATTTTATTGCGCGATTTATAGATACAGCGGGATGTACAGGGATGCAGTTATTACAGAATGAAGGCGGACACGATGCAGTTTTAAGCACATGACTAAAAGATAGGCATGGACTGCATACAGTGTCCATACACGCTTACCGAGAGCGGTGTCAGAGTCAACTTAATAAGCGGAAGAAAAAGGAAGCCCGGCTGCATTTCGTCCGAGCCGGGCTGTTCGGGTGATGTGCGCTGCTTTCTAAAATGATCTCCCTCCGGCAGGTGATCATCCTAAGGCAACCAGGAGGGGTTACGATTTTATTTCTTCTTTCTTCGCGTCTGTTTTCTCCTCTCCCTTTTCAGACATTGCCTTCTTGAAGCCCCGGATGCTCTTTCCGAGACTCTCGCCGAGTGCCGGCAGCTTTCCCGGGCCGAAAATGATCAAAACGATTGCCAAGAGCAAAATCAGGTGCATTGGTTGAAAAAGTCCCCTTCCCATGGGTCAACTCCTCCTTGGACAGCTGATTATTTCTATTTTTCGCGACGGGCGGCGTCGCGCTTTTTCAATAACGTAAGAATGGAGATCAGGCCAATGCCGATCCAGACAATTTTCAATGAAAGCAGCGTGAACGACAGGTATATGAACTGCTTCAGTAACTTAGATGCCAGCACTGCCGTAAGAATAGCGCCGAGTATGAGAATGAATTTCCAGGATTTCATAATTGCGTGCAGGCTGTACATTATAACTTTTTTCCGCTTTCAGCAACACATTTTTCAATAAACGATCCGCAAGGCAAGCCGTTCCGGGGTGCGTCCGTGTACAAGAACATATCTTTGGTATCTGCTGGACGGGGGACCTTGGTGAGGGGAAAAGAGGGGGTGACGCTGCTGTCGTGTGCGACAATGCTTGCCGAAGCCTTGCCGCGCGGATTAAAAATACAAAATCCCGAAATAGATTACCATGACGACCAGTCCGAACGGCACACCCACCGCTGCCCACGCCCTGCTCGAAATGCCAAGCTTGCTTGCCGCGATGATGTTCGGGATGTTGCCCGGGATGAGCATCCCGCCCGAGATGATGATGCCCATCATGATGCCCTTGACCTGCGCAGCAGTCATGTGCGGGCCCAGTTCGGCTGCCGCAAGGGTTGCATTATCCAGGATGGCGGACGTGATGTTGACCCAGTACAGGACCGGCGCGGGCATCTTCGAGATATACAGATCGATCATGGGCTTGAATCCCGTGCCGAGCAGCACGAGCGCCATTACGAACACATATACTTTGAACGCCCTGAGGGCGATATGAACGAAAGTCTCGGGCATGTCCTCCACAAGACTCTCGGACCTCCCGACCTGCCTCCCCCGGAAAAAACCGCCGATCGCCGCAATGAGGATCAATCCCGGCATGATGTACAGACCGAACACGCGAAGCAGCATCCAGAAGTCGCCGTCCATGGCCCCGCCACGAAGCTTAGCCACAGCAATGGTCGAGAGCGGCTCTCCGATGGGCGTGAGCGCGGCACCCATCCCGATCGCAAAGCAGGCAAAAATAACAAGCCTGACCTCATATTTCTTATCAAGATTGATTGCGCTCACGATCTCGCACAGAATAAGCGCTGCAATGATAGCGGTGATGACACTCGAAAGCAGGCCGAGAAAAAATATAACCAGAGAAGCAAACAGGCGCGGGCCGAACTTGAGCTCGATCGCTGAAATCCTCTTTTTCAGGGGATCGCGGATCGCCCGGAATGCAAGCCCGAAAATGAGCGTCGCGATCGTGAGCTTTACCGGCTCGAGCAGGGCGGATTCAGCAACCCGGAGCGTGATAAGCGGCTCCGGCCCGAAGAAGTGGGAAACGACGAGGGTTACGCCGCCGATCACGAGCAGAAACAATTCGAGGTTGTGTTCAACCCGCTTCACGGTGATCGGCAGGACGAGGATGAGAAGAAATATTATGCCGAGAATAATACTGATCATATTCGCCTGTACTTTAGCACAAAATCCTCGCGTTATCACCCATTGTTTCCAAACTGTATGACAAGCTCACCGATGCAAACGAACGACAAGCCGATCCGTGTTGCTGCGGGGACCTGTTCCCTGAACGGGCGCTAAAACAGGCCGGCATGCAATGAAACATGCCGGCCCTGGGAGGATAGACAGCTCGCTCTCAAATCGCCGTTTCTCCGCGTTCGCCTGTTCTGATCCTGATGATGTCCTCGATCTTCGATATGAAGATCTTGCCGTCGCCGATCTTGCCTGTTTTGGCTTTTTCCTGCACCACGGCGAGGACTTTGTCGGCAATGCTGTCGGCCACGATGACCTCGATCTTCACCTTGGGGATGAAGGTGATGTCATACTCCGCACCGCGGTACAGCTCTACGTGACCTTTCTGCCGTCCGAACCCCTTGACTTCCGTGATGGTCATACCCTGGATGCCGATTGCGTTCAGCGCATCCTTTACTTCATCGAGCTTGAATGGTTTAATGATTGCTTCGATTTTTTTCATCGTATCCTCCTATCGGTGCGTGTGCCGCGTCTGGAAATCGGGATAAGCGCTTACCGCCACCTCTGCCTGGTCAAGTCCTTCCTGTTCAACGTCCGGGGGAACCCTCAGGCCGATGGTCATGTCCAGAACCTTAAACATGATGTAGGACGCAATGAAGACGAAAATGATGTTGGTAGCCGTTCCGATCAACTGCGCCGCGAACTGGGAACCGCCGCCGTAGAACAGTCCTTTTACTCCGCCGGCCACACCATTCAGGCCGTCACCGTATGCACCGTCCGCAAAAAGTCCGAGGGAGATGACGCCCCATGCGCCGTTCACGCCGTGGACAGAAATCGCACCCACCGGGTCGTCGATCTTGAGCGTACGGTCGATAAAGAACACCGAAATGCAGACCAGAACGCCCGCGATCGCGCCGATCAGAACCGCCACAGGGGCGGTCACGAAAGCGCAGGGCGCCGTAATGGCCACGAGACCTGCGAGCATGCCGTTGGCGATCATGCTGATGTCGGGCTTGCCGTATTTGAACCACATATACATCATTGAGGCGAAAGCGCCGCCAGCCGAAGCCAGCATGGTGTTGGTGGCGATGACGCCGATCCGCAGGTCGGTACCGGCAAGAGAGGAGCCCGCATTGAATCCGAACCAGCCGAAGGCCAGGATGAACGTTCCGACGATCGCCATGGGAATGTGGTGACCGGGGATCGCCATGGCCTTGCCGTCCCGGTATTTCCCGATTCTGGGGCCGATGACCAGGGCACCGGCCAGGGCGCATACACCGCCCACCATGTGCACGACGGATGATCCTGCATAGTCGACATGACCGTGGCCGAGCCCGAAATTCTTGCCGAGCTGCGACAGCCAGCCGCCCCCCCATACCCAGTTGCCGTACAGTGGATAGATCAGTCCGCCGATGATGAAGCCGTACACGACAAAAGACTTGAAGTTCCAGCGTTCGGCCATGGAACCGGTCGGGATCGTCGCGGTCGTGTCCATGAACACCATCTGGAACAGGAACAGCGCAAATATGGCGGCATCGTACGATACGCCTGACAGGAAGAAACCTGTCGTACCGAACAGGCCGAAATCCTTGCCGAACAGATGAATTGTGAATTCATTCGTCAGAAGACCGGTCCCGCCGCTCAGCGTTCCTGCGCCCACACCACCCATCTGGAGCGCGAACCCGCAGATCCAGTAACCCAGCATGCCGAGCGGGTAAACCATAAAGTTCATAGCCATGGTATGGCCCGCGTTCTTTGCCTGGGTGAAGCCTGTTTCAACCATGGCGAATCCGGCCTGCATGAACATGACCAGGAAACCGCAGAAAAGCGTCCAGACGATGTTGATGGCGATGCGGTTGTGCCCGATGACGTCCGCAAGCTTTGCTGCGAGGGGCTCCTTCGGCCCGAGATTCTTCAGGTCATCCGCAGTTGGAGCCCCCGCCGATGCACCGACAACGTCCGCCGCGCCGCCTGTGTTTGCTCCCGACGGATCGGGCAGAAGCGCGGGGGCTGCCGGAGCCGCAGCTGCGGGTGCTGGGGCGGGGGCCGCCGGCTCATCTGCGATGGCTACGGCTGCAAGCATTGATGCCAGCATCAAGCACATCATAATTGCTACTGTTGACTTCATTAGTGCTGCCTTCATGATTCAATCCTCCTCGAACAAGAATAGTACGTACGATTGCCTTGGTGTTTATTAAGCAATGCTTGTGCCAATAACAAGAAAACCGATCTTCATCACCATTGTATTGATTTTGCTGCTGATCGAACGATCAATTCATTGAGGAAAAGTGAAGCAACAGCCGCAACAACCCTTCGCGCGACGTGAAAATACGCACATGATGAAAAGTTGGTCACGCAGTCTGAAAAAATATTAGACTACTGAAGAGTGAAGATGTCGAACAACAGCGCGATGAATAAGAAGGCATTGTCTGCTGCGTGAGTGATCACGCTATCAGAGAATGGGAAATAATTCGTTGATGGTGAGAAGATGAGATGACAACTCCCGCCGGGCGTTGCGATCATGAACAGGCCGTTCGGAAAAAAAGCCGGCATGCAATGGAACATGCCGGCAGGGAGGATAAACAGCGATCTCTCAAATCGCTGTTGTTCCGTCAGCAAACTATCGTTTTCTTTGATGCTGAATCGACGGCTGCGAAGCCATTACCAACGGTACATCGCGGCCAAAGCGAAGGTGTCTTGCGTCTTCTTGGTGCCGTTGTGAAAGGCCTTCACGCCCGCCTGATCATAATCCGATGAATCGTGGCGGTACTCGGGCCGTACCGTGAGACCGCCCGCGAGCCTGAACTCAGGCGTCAGCGTGATTTCGGTCAGTTTCTGTTTTAAACCTGTTCTGAAACCGTCCTTGTCGTCGAAGTACTCGCCCCTGACCGCTATGCTGAAGGTGTCGTTCACGTCATATTTCACGATGCCTGATGCACCCGACCACTTGGCGGTGCCGGAGGCGACCGCGTGATCCTCCTTCCCGTCGTCATAATTCAGAATGATCGTGAGCGGCTTTACGGGTTTGATGGTGGCCACCAGGTCGATGAGAGATCGGTTGTCTCTCGTATTGTTCGCCTGCTCCGGTCCCTGGAGATAATTGATATATGCGGAGAATGGATCGCCGGCCGTTATATTAACGCTCACTCCCGCGGTCTTCCCGTCATTGTTGTCCGTGGCATTATCCCAGCCGTTCGCGATAAGAAGCGCTGCGTTCAGGTTGTCCGTGAACACGTAGCTCGCCTTGACGCCTGTGTGCGTGAGCGGCTCGGCGTAGTTATACAGGAAAGACCGAGAATAGTTCGGGTTGTCGAGCGCTTCCATCACTTCAGCGCCCACAAAGGTCATCATCTTACCGATGTCGAATCGCAGTCCCTTGCCGACCGGCGCGGTGTAGCTCACATAGGCTTCGGTGATATCGAATGATTCCGTCGAAGCGCCGAGGCCTGCGGCATGAATGAGCTTCGCTGTTTCGCCTGCGGAAATCTTCACCCGATAGCCCAGCGAAGTCGTGGTCGTGTCGCGCGAAAAGATCAGCTCAGCCAGGTCCAGTCCGAAACTGTTCGCCTTGTGGTCATAGATGCGCAGATCGTTTTCCGAGCCCGTGCCAAAGGGGCTGCTGTCGCTGGCCTTGCCGTTGTACGTATAACCGGCCTGCAGATAGATGCTCATCCCCAGTGCATTCTTCACATCGTCCGGTTTAAGTCCCGCCGGTTTCGCGTCTTCCGCGAAGACCGGTGCTGTGCATACTGCCGTGCCCGCGAGCAGCGCGGAGCACATAAAACCGAAAAATTTTTTCATGCTCTCCTCCTCAGTACTTCATGGAATATGGGTGCCCGCTGTGCGAAGCACTGTTTCAACCTTCAGGATGTTGCCAGTTGCCTTATTTGTGCGTTGTAATCCTGTTTAGCAATGGTCGTGCCAGCCGGGAAGTACGGGAGCATCCTGATAATGTCTTGTTTTTATGCTTTTCCCGTTCCACGGCTCCGGAAGATATTTCCGTTACCACAACAGGAATGAGACTCTTATTTATGCATGAGCCCAATAATTGTGCACACGGTCGAGCAATGGATCGCACAATCGCTCTTTCGCCGTCTTATATCCGGCAAAACGCAGCCTTGCTGAATGAAGAGGAGGTGGTCGCAATAAGCAGGGAAACAGCGGGAAATGTGACTGGTCTGCAGACTGGTCAGAAATGAAAAGCGGTTACAGCCGGGGAAAGGGTTCCGCGAGCGTGCCGCCAACGCTGAACTGATAAAATCCCTCGGCGTCCTTGGTCTTGAGAAGGGACAGCAGCGCGGCCTGTTCGTGGGCAATCCGCTCGGAGGGCTTCAGCCTGATCGTTACGTTGATTGAACCGCGTTCACGCAATATGACATCCCCGAGGCAGCGGACTTTCAATTCTTTGCCGTCCAACTCGAGTTTTTTTATCGTAAGCCGGTCTCCTTTCAGGTCAGCCTCAAGCCAGCCTTGATCGAAGTCGAGATCCGGAACGGTGAACCCCTTGATTTTCAATTCACGCGACGTCGCGCTCTTGAGCCAGAATCTGCCCTTGCCGGCTTCGCCGGTCATTTCGAAATTACCGCCGAGTTTTCCCGTCAGCTTGAAACCGAGATTCCTGAGCAGGGTATAGGCCCCGATATCCAGCCCTTCCGCATCGATTTGATACTGCTGCTGCGTCGTACCAAGCGTCGCCCTGATCAGCACGGTTCCGCCGTATGCTTTCGCCTTCACGTCGGTGCCGAGCTTGCCGCCGAGCAGGCTGAAAAGCGAAACAGCAGCCCGCGCAGACGGACTTTCGAACAGAACCGCCCCTTTCGGATCGGAGACGACCACATCCGTCAGCACGACGCTGTTAATGAACAGGGGCGAAATGCGGGCAATGGAAAGATCGAGGCCTGTGCGCGTTCGCGTTTCCTGCTCGATCTTCGCCTTGATCCTGTCATAGGGCAGCAGGAGGACAACGAACACGAGAAAGGCGGCTATGAAGTACACCGCAAGAGACAGGCGCTTGAAGAGAACTGATTTATCGATCATGATGATTCCGCGCTGGAAACCAAAAGCGTCGCGTTCAGGAGTTTGGGATTGTCGTAGCGCGGTTTGAACTGGAGCTTCCGGATGCGCAGGGTCCCCTGTTCGAGCTGGAACACGTAGTTGACAATATCATACAGCGCGACGTTTTCCAGCCTTACCTCGACGGTGTTCTCTCTGAAACCCGCAGTCTGTACACCGGCCTGGGGCTTGAGCGATACGATCTTGCCGCTCAGGTTGGTCTGCTTCGTGATGTTCTCGATCTCCGTGAGCAGGGGGCCGCGCTTCGCCGCCGCAGCCTGGGCAGCCTGGAGCTGCTGCTGGATGCTCTGATATTCCGACTTCAGAACTTTCATCTCGGCGAGATCCTTCTCCTTCTTCGGGATCGCATCGCGCTTGCGCGACAGGTCCGCCATGAGCGGGGAGAAAACAAATGCGTACAGCACGATAACCGCCGCTATGATCCCGCCGATGACGAGCGTTTTTTTGTCACGTTCTTCTAACTTCAAATAACACCTCTTGTATTACATCGCCTGCTTCAGCTTGATGTCCAGCCGGAACTTCACCTTGTTGTCCACGCCCATGCGCGTGTCCTGGACCTGGATGTCGGCAAAGGGCGGCGCCTGCGCAAGCTGCGCCTTCAGCTTGTCCACGGACTCGAATGATGACACCTCACCCGCCAGTTTCAGCCGGTCCCCTTCAAGCAGAAAGTCCTGGAAGCTTACGCGCACTTCCGGCGGAACGCCGTCGGTCACGGCCTTCATGACGTCCAGGGCCGACGTGCCCGAACCGAGTGCGCCGAACTTCTTGCGAGCCTCGTCCACGCCCGACCGGAGCTGGCGCAGCGGATCAGCTGCCGATTTCGAGCCCGGGAACGTCTGGAGGTAGAGCTCCCTGATCTCGCGGTCCAGAGCGGCATAGCTCGACTGGACCAGGTAGTATTTGACGCCGACGTTCGCGAGAAAGAAAACAAGGGCGAACGTGCCGGCGGTGATGAGCGCGTTCCGGCGTTTCCGGCTGCCTTCATCCGCCAGTCGATAGGCGAATTCGCCTTTGCGGAAGTTGGCCTGCTCGGACAGCGCGAGCCCGAGGCTCACGGGGTCATCGGCCTTTTTCCCGTGGAAATCGGGCTCCAGCCGTTCCACGGCGACGCCCAGCCCGACCAGCTCCTGCGCCTCAGCGGGGCTGCCGGCGAACAGATAGGCTTTTTCGATCGTGACACCATGTTCAGTTTCGAGTGATTTTACCGAATGCCGCACCCCCCGCGTCGGGTGCGCGGGCGAGAAGCTCCTGCATGCGATGATGTCCGCGCCGTTTTTGAGGCAAAGATCGCCGTCGCTCAGGAACAGCGCGCAGCCGTCCGAGGGAGTCATCCTCGCCATTTCGGCAAGTCCCGCAAACGACGGCACCACGACCTGGGGGTCGACGCCGGCTGATGCCAGGAGGTCCAGGTGCTGCCGCAGAACCGTCTTCGGCACCATGAGCCCGGCCACGACCGCCTGCTTCTTTTTGTCCGCCCCTTGCCGGTCGAGCGTGATATGATCCAGCTGCACGTCGTCCAGGGGGAACGGCACCGCGTCCTCGAGCTCGAACGGCAGCGCCTTCTCAATGCGCTTGCGGTCCCCGAACGGAAGCGTCACCGTCCTTTGGCTGCACCGGCCGCCGGGCACGGAGGACACGATGCGCGCACCGGCCCAGTCCTTCGCGTTCTCGCGCAGGATGTCCACGAGCTCCGCGTCCGTGGAAAAGGATTTGCGGAAGGAACCCGCCAGCTCCGCCTGGCGCATGCCCTTCTCGATCACCGCCGCAGCAATGAGGCCTTTTTCTATTTTCAGTCCGACAATCCTCACAACGCTCTCCAGTAATTCACGGTATACCCCGGCGCCTTCAGGGTAAGAATGGCTTCGATCTGTTTCGTGTATCCGCCCACGGCCGCGCGAGCCGTAACCTTAAAAACAGAGCCGCTTGCAGCAGTTAGGTACCCGGAAATTGCGATCGTCATGCCCGGCGCGGTAGCGATCCCGCTGTCGTCATAGGGCTTTTCCCTCGCCGTCTGGACGATCCGTTCAGCATCCGCAGCGCTCAAGCCGAGACTTTGAAGAACCTCGGGCGCAGCGGCATTGATATTGATCCTGCCGCTTGCTGCCGTTGTAACAAAACCGGCAATTTTTATGTACTCTTCGTCGCTCAGGAACCGGTGCAGCTCCGAGATCAGATAGAAGCTCTGTAGCTCCTGCTGCATCCAGGTGCTTATCTGGTCAAGCTTGTCCTGACTGATCCGCAGTATCTCGAACAATTTCTGGAGGCGGTTGTATGCATCGCTCCCCTTCGTGACGTTGCTGATATTGATTTTCCCGGACTCGTCTTCCCACTTTATAAACAGTTTTGCATCGCTTTCACCGGCATAGGACATCAGATCCGGACTCCACTCGCCCTGTGATACATTGCTCTGGAGTTCAGGATATTTGGCAAAGAATCCAAAGCCGGAACGGGCAATAAAATACGCCCGCTGGCTGTCGCGATAATTTGCCGCCGCGCGAAGGCTCACGCGCGTGCTGTAGGCGAACTCGAAAATAAGCGCGATCAGAAGCGCTGTCACCAGGAGCACGATAATGAGCGCTACGCCGCGGTTTCTCCGCGCTTTCTGGCGCATGGTCCCGCGTTCCTCGCTTCTAACTTTGCGGCGGCAGGTTCCTGACTTCGACGTAGGTCGAATAGGTCATGCCGCTATCAAGGGAAAATACAACTTCAACAAACTGCGGCAGCGCGCCCCGCGTTGTAGTGTTCCATTCGTCCTGCCATGCGAACGCACCCGCCGGGCTGTACCGCAGCTGAAAGGATTGCACCTTGTCCGTGATCTCATACTCCACACCGCCTTCGCCCGCAGGCGTGTCCTTGCTCAGCTCGCGCTTCTCCCTGCGCATCATCACATAGCCCGAACCATCCGCCTTCTGCTTGAAATAGTAGCCCACCTCCCAGAGCTCGGTTTCCCTTGATCCGAACCTCCTTGAGTTGGTCAGCGTCGTCACGGTAATGCTGTCATGCCTGCTTACTGCGTCCTTGATCTGCGCTTCTTCCTTTTTGCCGTTCAGGACTGTTATAACCGCGGGTCGGTTCATCCTCGGGTTCCAGTAGGCATTGGTGATGTCGGAGGAGACCTTCTGGATCAACGTCCGAGCCATGTCCGAAGAGTCGCGGATGATTTCTGCCTGTTCCACGTTCCTTCCGGAGGTGAAGAAACTCGCATACAACACCGTCACGATGCCCGCCATGATCGCCACGGCGATCAGGACCTCCAGCAATGTAAACCCGTTCCTCTCCTCTGTTGCCCCGCTTCCACCGGGAGTTCTCATCAGGCGAGGCATGTGTTCAGAACTACGGCTCATAATCCACCAGCTCCACCATTTCAGGCCGCGTACCCTCTTTCCATAACGTTGCAACACGCACTACCGTGATAAACGAGCCGTTGGGAAGCGGCATCCGCGAGACCGTCCTTTTCCAGGAATAGTCCGTCAGATTCTCCTGTCCCGGGAAATCGCCCTCCTCTTCCACAACATCGAATTTCCTCGCCATAATGGTTTCCATCATCTTCCCGTTCGCCAGCATCGTCGCGGTGGTCATATGCTCCGCCAGGGCCACATCCTGCATGGAACGGTTCTTGAGCCCGATCAGGGTCACGAGCACCAGGGACATGATAGTAACGGCCACCATCACTTCAAGAAGCGTAAACCCATCAGATTGCGCAGATCGCTGAAAAATTTTTCCCCCCTCCCCTTGCGGGAGAGCACCGGGGTAAGGGGTGATTATCCTTTTGCAATCCGAAAGCCGCAATTGTCACTGCTCCTCGATATACCCATCCTTGAGTTCCGTGTTTCCCGTAAGCGGGTTCACCACGAGCGTGAAGTCCCTGCCCTCTCCGTCGCGCAGGTGGATCAGGGCGTGCTCCACCCACCCTTCGGGTGTAAATTCGATATACGGATCATCGGGATGGCTCGCGATCTTCACGTCGCGGAAGGTCGTCGCTCCGGAAAGCGAGCCCTCGGTCCCCATTTCCGTTGAGAATTTCTTGAACTCGGCCGTCTTTTCGCTCAGGCTGATGACGGTGAAGCGCTCCGTCCAGTACCGCCCCTCCTGAATGTCGAACCGCAGGCGGTAGACATCCTTCCTGGCCTGCGCCTCGTCATGCAGAAACCTGATCATGCCGGTCAGGTGCCGCGCGCTCTGCTTGAGATTTGCCTCGCCGATTTCGCCGAGCCGGGGAATGATGAGCGACAGCATCACGCCCAGGATCACGATTACGATCGTAAGTTCGATAAGCGTGAATGCCGCTGTATTTCTTCCCTGCCCCTTGACCCTGGACCCTGGACCCATAATTTATTGCATCTTCCAGCTCTCGATATCAGCGTTCTTGCCCTCGCCGCCGGGTTCGCTGTCTGCGCCGTAGGAAACGATCTCGTATTCCCGGTTCTCGCTGCCCGGCGAGATGTAGACATAGTCTTTGCCCCAGGGATCCTTGGGTATGCGGGCCGGCTTGAGGTAGCCTCCTTCGCGCCACTTGTTCGGAACGCGGCCGACCTCGGGTTTCTTGATCAAGGCGTCGAACCCCTGGTCCGTCGTGGGATAGAACCCGTTGTCGAGCTTGTAGGCATCCAGAGCGCTTTCGAGCGCGCGGATCTGGGTCTTGGCGACTTCGATCTTCGCTTTCTCCTCCTGGCCGAGGAATTTGGGGAGCACAAGCCCCGCGAGCAGGCCGAGGATGATGATCACGACCATGATTTCAATGAGGGTGAAGCCGTGTTGGTTCTTTTTCGCCATTATTGTTCTCCTTTTCCGCTTGGCAAAATTCTCATGCTTTCCTTGACCCTGGCCCCTGGACCCTGCTTTCTTACCGCACTCCCGAGCTCATCTGGAGCATGGGCAGCATGATGGCGACCACCACGAATCCGATGATGCCGCCCATGACGAGGATGATCACCGGCTCCATGAGCGCCATGAGCCCGGTGAGGCGCGTCTCCACGGTCCTGTCGAATGAATCGGAAATCTTGAGCAGCATTTTTTCGAGCTCTCCGCTCTTCTCGCCCACAGCCACCATCTGCACCACGACGGGCGGGAACAGTCCGCTCCGGCGGAGCGGGTCCGCGATGGGCTCACCCTCGCGCACATTCTCGCGCGCCTGCTGCACCGCGTTCGCGAGGACGGTGTTGCCCACCACGCTTCTGACGATGTCGAGCGCCGTGAGCGTGGGCACGCCGCTCTGGAGCAGGGTCCCGAGCGTGCGAGCGAACCGCGACACGGCGATCATCCTGATAAGGCTTCCGAAGACCGGGAGCCGGAGCAGCCGGCTGTCAATGTATTCCCTGCCGGCAGGCGTGCGCGCGTATCTGCGGAAATAATATACGCCTGCTGCGACGGCCAGGATGAGCAGCCACCAGAATGCGGAGAGAAACTTTACGATTGCAAGGAGCAGGATGGTTATAAAGGGCAGCTGCTGTTTCATGTCCTGGAACATGCCGACAATGCGCGGCATGACGAAGCTGAAGATGAAGAACAGCATGCCCACGCCGATCACGGTCATGAATGCGGGGTAGGCCAGGGCAGCCGAAATCCTCCCGCGGAATCGCACCTGCTCGTCAAGGAATTCCGCAAGCCGGTCGAGCGTGATCTCGAGCGTGCCGCTCGCCTCCCCGGCGGAAACCATGTTCACGAAGAGCTGCGAGAACACCTTCGGGTTCGCCTTGAGCGCGTCGGCCAGGGTCGAGCCCTCCCGCACGGCGTCGCGCACGGAGGACAGGGCTGCCTTGAGCCCCGCGACCTCCTCCTGCTCCACGAGCACGGTGAGCGCGTCCATGAGCGGCAGGCCCGACGACAGGAGCGTCGACAGCTGGCGCGTGGCGTTCGCAAGGTCCGCGAGCTTCACCCGGGACCCGATGGTGAAGGAAACCGTCTCTTTCCGCGCGGCGCGCGCTGACGAGGACTCGTGGATTTCGAGCACCACGACCCCGTCCCGCTTCAGCTTCGCCTTGACGCTCTTCAGCCCCTCCCCGTCCTGGACGCCGGAGACCTTCTTCCCCTGGCTGGTTACGCCTTTGAATTCGAAAACGGGCATGATTTTATAAATACAATTCAGTGTTCACAGCTCATCGTTCAGAGTAAAAGAAACCGATTTCAACTTTGAACTCTGTACGCTGAACTTTGTACTATGCTATGCTTCTTTCTGCGTCACCCTCACCACTTCGTCCACGGAAGTCAATCCCTCGAGCACGCGCGCGGCGCCGTCCTGGCGCAGGGTGCGCATTCCCTTCTGCATGGCAAGGGCCTTGATTGTCGAGGCATCGGTGTTCTTCATGATGAGCTGCCGTATCTCGTCGTCCATGCTCAGGAGTTCGTAGATGGCGCTCCTGCCGAGGTAGCCCGTGTTGAAGCACGCCGGGCATCCTTTTGCGCGGTATACCGTCTTTCCCTCGGTTCCCGTTTTGACCTCGAGCTCGTTGATCTCGGCGGGCGTCATCTGGTAGGGCTCGCGGCATTCCCTGCACAGCACGCGCACGAGCCGCTGCGCCAGGATTGCCATGACGGACGAGGAGATGAGGAACGGCTCGATACGCATGTCCAGAAGCCGGGTAACGGCGCCGGCGGCGTCGTTCGTATGGAGCGTTGAGAACACGAGGTGTCCCGTTAGCGCGGCCTGGATGGCGATTTCAGCGGTCTCTGAATCTCGGATCTCGCCCACGAGGATCACATCCGGGTCCTGCCGCAGCACGGAGCGCAGGCCCGCGGCAAAGGTGAGCTGGATCTTCGGGTTCACCTGGATCTGGCCGATGCCCTTGAGCTGGTATTCGATGGGGTCCTCAATGGTGATGATGTTCTTGTCCGGGGAGTTGATCTTCGAGAGCGCGGCGTAGAGCGTGGTGGTCTTGCCGCTGCCCGTGGGGCCGGTCACGAGGATGATGCCGTGCGGCCGTTCGATAAACTCATGAAACCGCGCAAGCGTGTCCCCGGAGAAACCGATCTTGTCGAGGGGCAGGAGCGCGCTCTCGCGGTACAGGAGACGCAGCACGATGCGTTCGCCGAAGGCGGTGGGCACGATGGACACGCGGATGTCCACGTCCCTGCCGCCGATCTTGATGCGCATGCCGCCGTCCTGGGGCAGCCGCTTCTCGGCGATGTTCAGGCCGGACATGATCTTGACGCGCGAGGCGATGCTGGCCTGGAAGCGCTTTTGGATGGTCAGGATGTTGTACAGGATGCCGTCGATGCGGAAACGGGCCACCATCTCCTTTTCGAACGGCTCGATGTGGATGTCGCTCGCCCGTTCGCGGATGGCCTGGGACAGGAGTGAATTCACGAGTCTGATGATCGGCGCGTCATCCGTCACCTCGAGCAGGTCCGTCGGCTCGTCCAGCTCGGCAGCGAGAAACGAAAGGTCTTCCTCCTCCATCTCCTGGGCCGTGTCCTCGGCGCGATTCATGCCCTCGCTGTGGATGCGGTTGACGGTATCAAGGATTTTTTCGGTAGGCGCGAGGCAGAGCGAGACGTCGGCGCCCAGCAGGGTTGCGAGGTCCTCCGCCGTGGACAGGTTGAGCGGCTCCGATGTGGCCGCCAGCACGGTCCCGTTCTCCTTCCGAAGCGGAAGCACCACCGCCTTCTTTGCGTAGGTGATGGGAACCTTGATCGCGAGTTCGCGGTCGATCTCTCCCAGCTCCGCCTGGTAGGGCAGTCCCAGCTGCAGGCCGAGCGCCTTGAGCACGGCCTCCTCGGTCACGAAGTTGAGGCGGATGAGCAGGGTGCCGATCCTGCCGCCCCGCTTCTTCTGGAGCTCGAGGGCCTTCTTGAGTCGTTCCGCAGAAAGGCCGGACTCAACGAGTATCTCGCCGAGCAGCCGTTTCACCGTGCTCCGTCCTTCGGTGCCTCCGCAGGAGCCGCGGGCGGCGTCGTGGGCGTTATCGCGGACTGCGGGGGAGGCGCCGATGCAGACCGATCGGCCGGGGCGCCCGTTCCGGACGGTGACGGCTTGACGTTCTGCTTCACCCGGGGAGACGCGGTGTCCGCAGGCGGCCCGGACGGCGGCTCTTCAGCTCCTTCGTTTGTTTTCGGCGAAAGCCGGGTGGGCTCCAGGTTCTTTTTCTCGATGCGGTATTCCTTGCGGAACTCCTCGAGGGAGTCGCTCTTTTTCTTCGTCAAATCCTCAGCTTCGCCTTCATTCTTGATGATATACGGCGTGATGAAGATCATGAGATTTGTTTTTTCGACGCTTGTCGTTTTTGATTTGAACAGCCATCCGAGGATGGGAATGTCGCCCAGCAGCGGCACCTTCGAGGTCGTCGAAGTGATATTGTCGCGGATAAGCCCGCCGATCACCATGGTCTGGCGGTCCTTCACCACGACAGCCGTGCTCGCCGACCGTTTGCTCGTGGTCGGCCCCGCGGCATTCGTCGCCGAAGAAGCGATCACGTCGGAGATTTCCTGGCTTACTTCGAGGCGCACGTTGTCGTTCGATGATATCTGCGGCGTGAGCGTCAGCTTGATGCCCACATCCTTGCGTTCGATGGAATTGAACAGGGTCTGGGTGCCGGTGATTGCATTCTGCGTCTGGCCCGTGAGAAACGGCACATTCTGGCCCACCATGATCTCGGCTTTCTGATTGTCCATGGTGAGGATGTTCGGCGTGGAGAGCACGTTCACGTCGCCGTCGGTCTGGAGCGCGTGCAGGAGGGCGCCCACGCTGAGGTATTCCGTGCCGTTGTACTTGAAGGTGCCTTTCACGGCGCCCACGGCCAGGCCGCTCATCTGCGCCAGCGCGGCGGGCCCGCTCACGATGGCGGTGCCGATATTCCCGAAATTCGTGCCGCCGATGGCGCTGAGGTTGTTGCCGCTCTCCAGTTTATTGAGGTTCGTGGCCTGGAACTCGAATCCGAGGTCGCGCAGCTTCGACAGGCTCATCTCGATGATGGCCACTTCGACATAGACCTGGCGCCGCCGGATATCGAGTTTCTGAATGACATCCTTGACGATCTCATAATCACCCGGCGTGCCCACGATGATGAGCGAATTGGTGGCTTTGTCCGCCGTGATGGTGACCGTGCCTTCGAGGATCGTCGCCGGGGCCGATGAAGCGGCCGCTGCCGCGCCTGCTGCCGGTGTGGGCAGACGCGATACCAGCGCCTGCATGAGCTTGGCGATCTCCTCGGCATTGGCATTCTTGAGATAGTAGACATTGATCTTGCCCTTGCCCTCGGGTGCCGCAACATCCAGGGCGCGGATGAGGTTTTCGATCTTCCTGAGGTTCGAGAGCGCATCGGTCACGATCACGGAGTTCGTGGCAGGATAGGCGAGAATGTTCCCGTCTCTCGAGATGAGCGGGGTCACCGTCCGGACGATCTCCTGAGGATTGACGAAGTTCATCCGAATAAGCTTGGTGACGAACCCCTCGCCCGTCGCATCACCGTCCTGCAGCACCTTGAGTCCGCTCTGGCGCGCACTGGCAGACGGGATGACCCGCGTGAT
Source organism: Nitrospirota bacterium (assembly GCA_035490495.1). Taxonomy (GTDB): domain Bacteria; phylum Nitrospirota; class UBA9217; order UBA9217; family UBA9217; genus JAJYKN01. The sequence continues at coordinate 10,262 of DATHDE010000110.1, read as the reverse complement.
GGTCCCGTCCTCCACGGCCGTGAACCCCTTGAGCTCGAGCGCCGACAGAAAAACCTGGTAGGCCTCCGCAGGCGAGATCTTCGTGGGCGTCATGATCGTGACCTTGCCCGTCACCTTGTCGTCAAGGATGAAGTTGCGCCGCGTCAACTCGCTCATCAGTTTGACGAGCGCGGCGATATCGACGTTCGTGAAATTAAGGGTAACGTAGTCGTCTCCGGTGCGCACTTTCTTGATGTCGATCTGATTTGCAGGCGTATCGGATCCGGCCTGTGCAGGTGCACCCGAAGGAGACGCCGGGGAAGAAGGCGCGGGCGCGTCCTGGCGCGGTTCATCAGCGCCGGCAGGCATCTTGCGCTTTGCGAACGCCGCGGGTGCACACAGAAGCCCTAGCACCAGAAGCAGGGCCGTCAGTTTATTCACGCATGACCTCCCGGAAAAAGAATTCGCCACAAAGGCGCGGGGCGCGGAAAACAGGAAACGAAGACGCCGGACCGCGCGCTTCCGCTTCGCACGGCCGTCCCTTCGACCTCTCCCGAATATGCTGCTGTACGTCCCCTGTCTCTGTGGCTGAATTTAACGGATGTCGTAGTTCAATGTCTGGCGCTGGCCGGCCCGGAGCAGGTCGATGGCGATGCTCCGTTCGTTCCTCAGACCCTGGTAGAGCTGGAAGAACTTGGCGGGATCGTCGACGTCCTGTGCATTGACGCGCTGAATGACGTCGCCGTTCTGAAGGCCGATTTTTTCATAAATGCTGCCCGGCGTGATCTCACTGATCCTGAATCCGACCGTCTTCCCGTTTTCCTGGTAGGGCAGCGCCCGAGCCTGCGTAAGGATCTGGCTCATGTTCTCCGTGCTCGCCAGCACCTCTTTCTGATCAACGAGGAACCTGCCGTCGCCGAGTCTCCGTACGCCCAGGGTGCTTCCGGCGGCCGAGGGCTGCATGATGATCTTCGTGTCCTCTACCTGCAGGTTGACGAGAACGCCGTCGGTGCGCCTGATGGCCGCCCTGTCGCGCATTACTTTTACGAGTGTTGAGCCGTCGGGCAGTTTCTGGTTGAGGCGGTAGAACGCCTGGCCCGTCTTGTCTTCGAGCACGGCGCCCGCAAAGCGCTCTCCTTCGATGGTCCCGATAAGCGTGAAGCTTGAGATCTCCTTCTGTCCGCCCGCTTGTGTGGACTGTTTCCCGTCCCCGAAGAGTCCACGTTCGAGAATGGAGGAGTACGAGCTCAGTTCCTTCCGCGGTTCAACTGCTGGCCGCTCCTGCCCCTTGATCGACGTGCGTATCGGCGCCGCCTCAAGGCTCCTGCCGATCATGGCATCCACGGTGTCGGCTAGAAAATAGGCTGACAAGGTCAGCAGTGTCACAAGCGCAATGATATGGAGCGTCGTGTCTTTTTTCATGTTTATTCTCCTGTACGCCTCCGCAGCGCGAAGAATCAACAGGATCGTGCATTTCCCTGATTTCCTGAGGAATTATACTCTTTGGGTCAGGGGTTGTCAATTGATACCATCGCAATTTCATCAATCCACCAGCCGGTCAAAACAGCCGCTTCACTGCCGACGCGCCGGATAGGCATCCGGTTATCAGCGGAAAAAGAGGTCGTAGAACTTCGTTGCCCGCTCCCGATAGGCGCTGTAAATGCGCTCCGAATCCCTGCGCACTGTCGCGAAGTCGATGCCCGGCTCATGGGCGAGCCACTCTGCGACGATTGCGGGCGTGACCTCAATGTGAAACTGAAGGGCGTAGACGCGGTCCTGGTAGCTGAACGCCTGGTTGGAATACAGGCCGGACGATGCCAGCCGCACGGCCCCGCCCGGGAGATCGAACGTGTCCCCGTGCCATTGCAGCACCTGCGCCGTCGCTGATCCGGGGACCACAAGTTCCTTCATGAGCGGGTCCTGCATGCCCTCGTGAGTAATCGCAACGTCATACCATCCAATCTCTTTCTGCGGACCTGCGTAGACGCGGCCGCCCAGCACGTGGGCAATCATCTGGGCGCCGAGGCACACGCCCAGAACTTTTTTCCCCGCCTTGATCGCGAGTTCGATAAGGCGCGCTTCCCGTGCAAGATAGGGGTAAAGCTGCATCTCGTACACCGCCATGGGACCGCCCATAACCACGAGATGCGTAAACGTATCAGGTGCAGGAGGCGCTTCGCCCAGGCTCATTTCCACAGCTGATGACGGGATGCCCCGCGCGAAGAAGTGGTCGGCCATCGTGCCCGGACCTTCGGTCGGCACGTTCTTTACGATGAGAACATGCATGAATCAGTCTTCCTTGCTGGTGAAAAAGAGAAACGCCATGACGGGCCGCCTGGACGAAACCGCATTCACAAACTGGATGCTCTCGAAGCAGTAGCCGCGGGAAGTCCAGTCGTTCAGGATCCTTTCGATTTCCTCGTCCGTAACCACGCTCGTCTCCACGACTCTATAGGCCATGAACTTTATTATAGTGAAGAGCAGGCGCATTTTCAATAGGGACCTGCCCGCCAAGCTTCTTTCCTGTTGCTATTCACGGGGGTTGCCCCTATAATCTGCTCATGCCGCCCGCCAGAAAGAACGTGTTCACCGGCCTCGACATGCTCGAAAAAAGCTGGCCCCGCAATCTGCGCGGTGCGCGCGTGGGCCTGGTCGCGCATCCGGCTTCGATCGACCACGCACTCGTGCATGCGGTCGACCGCTTCCGCCGGTCCCGGCAATTCAGGCTCTCCGCCCTGTTCGGCCCCCAGCACGGCCTCCTCGGCCAGACGCAGGATAATATGATCGAATGGGACGGTTATCGAGATACCGCAACAGGCCTCCCCGTGTACAGTTTGTACGGAAAAGTGCGGAAGCCGGCGCAGTCCGCGCTCGAACACTGCGACGTGCTCGCCATTGATCTGCAGGATGTCGGAGCGCGGTATTACACGTTCATCTGGACCATGGACCTGTGCATGGAGGCGTGCCGCGAAGCAGGAAAAACCGTGGTCATCCTCGACCGGCCGAATCCCCTGAACGGCAGGGCGATCGAAGGCCCGGTGCTCGATCCCGCTTACGCGTCATTCGTGGGGCTGAAGCCGCTCCCCGTGCGCCACGGCATGACGATCGGGGAAATCGGCGCATACCTGCATCAAACCTCGCATCAGGCGCTGGACTATCGCGTTCTTGCCATGCGCGGCTGGAAGCGTTCAATGTGGTTCGACGACACGAGGCTTCCCTGGGTTCTGCCCTCTCCCAATATGCCCACTCCCGACACCGCCCTGGTTTATCCCGGGATGTGCCTTCTGGAAGGAACCAACCTGTCCGAAGGCAGGGGCACGACAAGGCCGTTCGAAATTTTCGGCGCGCCCTTTGTCGATCCGGCAGCAATTGTGGGGATGCTCAAGGACTTCAGTCTGCCGGGAGTCGTCTTCCGGCCGTTGTTCTTTCAGCCCACGTTCCAGAAGCATGCAAATACGCTGTGCGGCGGAGCGCAGATCCACGTGACGGACCGGGATACGTTCAGGCCGTTCAAGACCGGCGTGGCGATCCTGAAAGCGATCCACAACACCTATCCCCGCGACTTCGAGTGGAAGCAGCCGCCGTACGAATATGAAGAAGTGAACCTGCCCATCGACATCCTTGCGGGCTCGGACCGGCTGCGCAGGGACATTGAATCGTGGAAGGACATCATCGAGATGGAGGACTGGTGGAGAGAAGAAACGCATGCGTTCATGAAGGTCAGGAGAAACTATCTGCTCTATTAAGGGATGCACTCCAAGGAGGCAAAAATGGATATACGTACGTGCAAGCTCCTGGCGCAGTACAACCAGACGGCAAATCGCAAAATGAATGATTGTATCCGGAAATTGAGCGGAGCACAGTGGGAGCAGGAGTTCGGCGGATATTTCAGGAGCATTAAACAGCTGTGCGGTCATATCTACCTCTCGGACTTCAACTGGCTGAAACGAACCAGCCAGGGCAGGGCTTTTCAGTTCAGGGAGGACCCCCTGTTCGCGCAGGATATGAGCTACAGCTCAGCACCGTTTGACACTGTTGACGATTACGTGAATAAACGGGAGACCCTGGATCAAAAAATCATGCTGCTGGCGGCCGAGATGACCGCGGCTGATCTGGACAGGTCCGTAACATTTCAAACCATCAAAGGCGATATGATGACAAAAAACATCGGCGGGTCCCTTCTCCATATGTTCAATCATCAGACCCATCACCGGGGAATGATTTCCCTCTACCTGGACAGCATGAAGATAGAAAACGACTTCAGCAGCCTGCTGCCGCTGATTTGATGATGTGAAGTACTACATCGGGGCCCCGTTATTTGAAAAACCCGCCAACGACCCGCATGTTTTTCCCCTTGGGGAAACCGGGGGAAAACCACCTGTCGACGCAACCTCCTGCTCCAAGAATGCGCATGAGCGGCTTGGAGAGGAAGTTAAGTTATCGACCGCGAAACCCGATAAGATAGTGGCAAAAGTACCCTGCAGCCCTGATCGAGAAGATCGGAACCGGTATATGACGTAGTCAGATAAACAATTTAAACGGTCATCAAAAAGTCGCATGGAGACCTGCAATAGTACGCAGTGTTCTTTTTTATCCGGAACCCGGAACATGGTAATATAAAATCATGCCTCTGCACGCATTGAATCCTGATCAGTACGCCTATAATGGCTATGCGATACCGATGGTTGCTGTCGGAGCGGCTATTGTCGCGTACGGTCTTTTTGTTCTTGCCCGCGAGCGTCTGTCCCGCATCGGAAGCATGTTTTTCTTCATGTGCTTTGCCATAGGTGTGTATTTATCCGCCGCTGGAGCAAGCTGTGCAAGCACGCACGAAGGGCTGTCGCTTTTCTGGATCAGAATCTCCCAGCTGGGATCCGTCTTCATTCCGAGCACGATACTGTTATTCACCGCTTCTTTCATGGGGGACGCCTACCGCTACCGCTATGCAATAGCATCCAGCCTCATTTTCTCTTTTCTTTTCAGTCTTGGCGTGTTCTTTACCGATCTGCATGTCACGGGAAGTGAGCAGTTTTTCTGGGGAAGATTTGTGCATTACGGTCCTCTGGGATGGCTGTTTACGGGGTTCTTTTGCTGCAATATGGTCTTCATCATATACCGCTTCTTGCAGACGTATCGGCAAAGCAGGACGCAGTTGCACAAGAAAAGAACGAAAGGTCTGCTGATAGGCTTCGCTGGCGGGTATTTCGGCGCGGTCGATTTTCTTCCCGCGCTAGGGATTCCTGTTTATCCTTTCGGATATATCTCCATCTCTTTCTTTATCTTCATGAGCGGATTTGTCATCCTGCGCTACGAACTGGCAGATATAACGCCTGAACTCGCCGCTCATCAGATTCTCAAGACGATGCCGAGCGCTGTCATCGTAACGGACCTCGAAGGGAACATTCAGGTGATCAACCGCGTTGCGCTGGAGATGCTCGGCTACAAGAAATCGGAACTTCTCGGCAGGGAACTGACATCGGTTCTTCCCGGACTGGATGGTATAAGTGCGGACGTTCAAACCGGGATACCGGTATCCGGCCATGACGCAGTCTGGACCGGCCGGACCGGCCATATCTACAATGTCATGGTATCCGCATCGACCCTCACGGACCACCATCATGCCCCCGCAGGGGCGGTTTATGTAGCCCATGATATTACCGAGCGGAAAAAAGTCGAGGAAAGCCTGAAAGAATCACTTTCCCTCAAGCACGCCACACTTGAATCAACGGACAACGGCATCCTGGTTGTTGATGACAAGGGCAGGATAAGGGACTTCAACGAAGCGTTTCTGCGTTTATGGCGCATCCCGCGGGAACTCATGCATCAGCATGATGATCAGAAGGCACTGGAGTTTGTCACGGCGCAGCTGAGCAATCCCGATCAGTTTATTGGCAAGGTGCAAGAGTTATATGGTCAACCGGAAGCGGTCAGCTTTGATATTCTGGAATTCAAGGACGGACGGGTGTTCGAGCGGTATTCCCAGCCGCAGAAAGTGGACGGCCGGCCCGTCAGCAGGGTCTGGAGCTTTCGGGACGTAACCGAGCTCAGGAAATCGGCTGAAACAATACAAAAATTAAATAATGACCTCAAGGCAACGCTGCAGGCTATTCCCGACCTGCTGTTTGAATTTGATCAGAACGGCACCTACCTTTCAATCTGGGCACAAAACCCCGGTCTCCTGGCACGTCAGAAAGAGGCACTGCTCAATCATACGGTTGCGGAAGTACTTTCGCCCGCTGCTGCGGCGGACGTCATGGAGTCCATTGCGGACGCTGACCGTAACGGATCCTCCTTCGGCAAAATCATTCGCATTGACCTGCCCGAGGGGGCGCGCTGGTTTGAACTCTCCACTTCGAAAAAGACCGGGACGAGCGGGCCTGTCCGGCGATTCATCGTGCTGTCTCGGGACATCACGGAGCGCAAACAGGCTGAAGAGAAGATCCGACAAAACGAGGACTTCATTCGGAACATCCTCGACAGTGTTGACGAAGCGTTCATCGTAATCGATCGGGATTACCGAATTCAGGTCGCCAATGCGACATTCTGCAGGCAAGCGGGCGTTACGAACGAAAACATCAGGGGGCGGTACTGCGATGACGTGCAGAACTTAAGGTACCAGCCCTGCTACGAGAAGGGCGAAGAATGCGCCGTCCAGCGGGTCTTTGAAACCGCACGGCCGCATTCCGCCGTTCACAGCCATCGGGACCGCAACGGCAACGTTCGATATACCGAAACCAAGGCATATCCGCTCAAAGATGCATCGGGGCAGGTCATGTCGGCGATCGAAACCATCAGCGACATTACGGAAAAGCACCTCCTCGAAGAGGAACGACTCAAAACACAAAAGCTTCAGTCTATCGGGACGCTGGCCGGAGGCATTGCCCACGATTTCAACAACCTGCTTCAGGGAATATTCGGGTACATCGCAATGGCCAAGCTGACCTACGACCAGAAGGACAGATCATTTGCCATGCTGGGCCAGGCAGAAGAGGCTCTGCATCTGGCGGTAAACCTTACAACGCAGCTTCTCACGTTCTCACGGGGAGGTGCGCCGGTCAAGAAACTTACGGCGCTGGGACCGCTGATTGAAAAAGCGACGAGATTCGCCCTGAACGGGACGCGCGCGGACAGCCGTCTGGACATTTCGCCTGATTTGTGGGCTGCGGATGTGGATGAGGGCCAGATCGCGCAGGTCATTCAGAACATTGTCATGAACGCACATCAGGCCATGGCAGGCACCGGAACCGTCGTTGTTGCTGCACGGAATGAAGGGAGTGTGAGAAGCACGCTTGCCGGGTTGTCTCAAGAGCGCTCCTTCATACGCATCGATATACGTGACACCGGTATCGGCATACCGGAGCAGAACCTGCAGAAGATATTCGATCCGTATTTCACAACCAAACAGAAGGGCAACGGCCTGGGACTGGCAACCGCCTATTCGATCATCAAGAACCACGCAGGGGCAATAGACGTCAGTTCGGAATTGAACAAGGGAACAACTTTCACGATCTATCTGCCGGCTGTCGCCGGCCGCACCGTCGAGGAAGAAAGGCCCTCTCCCCTCACCGTCCCGGCGAGGGGGGGCAGGATCCTTCTGATGGACGATGAGGCGCATGTCAGGAGCGTCACGTGCGAGATGATCAGCGCGCTCGGTCATGCGGTCGAATCCGCTGAACACGGCGAGCGTGCGCTTGAACTATTCAGCCGGGCAAAACAAGCGGGCCATCCCTTTGACCTCGTGATCCTCGATTTGACCGTAAAAGGTGGGATGGGCGGCGTGGAGACGCTTCGGAAGATCCGGGAGATCGATCCCGCGGTGAAGGTCGTCGTTTCGAGCGGATATGCTGATGGTGCAATCATAGCTAATTACCAGTCGTACGGCTTCTCGGCATCCCTGAACAAACCATACAACCTCGATACGTTAAGGGAATGCATCAACGCGCAACTGCAGCGCTGAGCGCAGTCTCACGTTTTACGACATCCTGTCATCACTCTGCGGCAGGCCCGGGTATCGATTAGATTTCGATTGCTTTCACCACTTCCGTCTGATAATCTGCTCTCCGGACATGAGCGCATATCCCGTCACCATCTTCCTGCCTGCTGCCGGTCTCGGCGAGCGGCTGCGGCCGGTCACGAACCACCTGCCGAAACCGCTGCTCCCGTTTCTCGGCAGGCCCCTCATTGAGATTACCCTGGAAAAGCTCGCGGCAGTGTGCGACGGCGGAATCGGGATCAATCTGCACTGGAAGCCCGAGTTGATCCGGACTTGGGCACATGGCTCGCCCTGGGCGGACCGCATTACCTTTTTCCCCGAGGCTCCGATCCTCGGCACCGGCGGCGCGCTCAAAAACGCGGCATCATTCCTCTCGGCCGGCCCCTTTCTTGTGCATAACGCAGACATCCTGCTGGACTGCGACTTTGCAAAGCTCGTGGAGTATCATCTTTCTTCGGGCAATATCGCCACGCTCGCCACCCACCGCCATCCCCTGCTGAGCAATGTCGTGGTTGACGACCAGGACCGCGTGATCGACGTGGAAAATCCGGGTGATTCCCGGCCGGACCCGAACAGAATCGCACGGAAAGTGGCATACACGGGCATTGCCGTGTATTCGCCGGAGATCCTCACGTTCCTGCCCGCGGGCGTCTCGCATGCGACCGTCGCATGGATTGCGGCGTCGAAGGCCGGCCATACGGTGCGCACATATGACGTCACCGGCTCTTCCTGGTCGGACATCGGCACGCCGGTATCGTATGTTTCTGCCCTGCTCGACCGGGTGCGCGAAAGCGGAGAGACCGTCTATCGGTCCTCGGGGTCACGGTGCGGGGATATCTCCGCGGACGGGTATGTTGTTATCGAGGAAGGCAGCGAGGTTCTTGACGGCGCTGCATTGAGAAACTGTGTCGTTCTGCCGGGTGCGCGCGTCACAGGAAAGCATACAAACCGGATTCTCGGCCCGGACTATGCAGTGCAGTTGACGGAGCCGCAGATGCAGCCCGGAGCCCATGCGCGGGAGCAGATACGCGTGCTGCTCTCCGACCCGCTGTATGCGCAGTACTTCGGCATTTCAGACCTGGCCGGCGGAATCACTGACGGCGCGGATGCGGTCCTGATCGGCCTGGGAGGATCGGACCGGCGCTACTACCGCGTCAGGAACGACGGCAAATCCGCGGTGCTCATGTCGTGCAGGCCCGATGACCCGGACTACGAGCGCCATCTTGTATACACACGCTTTTTCGAAGCCCATTCCATCCCCGTGCCGGGATTGATCGCCACGGACGCTGCAGAGCGAAACGCGCTCTTCGAAGACCTGGGAGATACAAGCCTTTATTCCTTTCTCAAGTTCCCGCGACCGGAAGGACCGGTCGAGGACCTCTACCGCAGCGTGCTCGACATTCTCGTAAAACTGCACGGCCGCGCCACGGAGCACATTTACGAATGCCCGCTGCTCGAAACGCGGATTTTCGATTATGAGTATCTTCGGTGGGAAACGAAGTACTTTCTCGACCGGTTCGTGCACGGTCTCAGGAAGTCGGCGCCGCGCGATCATGCGGCGCTCGACGGCGAATTCCACCGGCTCGCAGCGCGCGTGGACGCCTGTCCCAAGGTCGTGATCCACCGCGACTTCCAGAGCCAGAACATCATGATAACGGCAAACGGCATGCCCCGGGTCATCGATTTTCAGGGAGCGCGCATGGCGCCCGCTGCGTACGATCTCGCATCCATCTTGTGGGACCCCTACGAACGGCTCGACGACGCTCTGCGGGGGCGGCTGCTCGAGTACTATATCGGGGAGATGAAGCAGATAAAACACTTCGATGAGTTGATCTTCCGGAACAGTCTCCTGCCCTGCCGCCTCCAGCGCCATATGCAGGCGCTCGGGGCCTACGGGTTCCTGTCCGCGGTGAAGGGGAAAATATATTTTCTGAAACACGTGCCCGAGGCGCTGCGCCTGCTCAAGGAAGAGACTGCCGCAACCAGGAATGAGTATCCGGAGTTATTCGGACTGGTGAGCAGCTTTTGACTTGTCTCGGTCCTGTTTAACCGGAACTATAAAAAGTCCTTCGCACTGATAACGGCGAAATACCAAACCATGATAAATTCATGATTATTGATAATCAATCAGTGTGAAACAGCGTCAAAGGGTTTTAAAATTTTTCAGCAACTGACTACCAAGCGCCCTTCGATTTGAGCGCTTCCTCCACTTTCGCGATTTCGTCACTGTAGGCCCTGCATTCCTGTTCGTGTTCGAGCGCCATGTTCTGTGCCTGATCTGCTCCGATAT
>DATHDE010000109.1:0-13765 GCA_035490495.1 Nitrospirota bacterium | reverse complement strand
GCTGCCGGTGCCCGCAAGCTCTGATTTCAACTATGCGTATTACCAGCTGTGTTTTGACTGCCACGACAATTATCCCGCCGTGACCAAGGAGGTCGTGCTCGGTTATAAACAGGGCGGTCATTACGATGTCGCATGGGCGCCGACTCCCTATTATACGGCAGGCATTCAATCACTCTTCAGAGACCGCTACATCTCAAATCCTGCAAATTATCCTGCTTACTGGGCCGGCGTGAACCAATCATACAATGACGGTACGTGGGGATATGATCCGTACACGCCGCTGCACAACTATCATCTTTCCAAGTACGATTTTTTCTATAATGGATGGGTGTATCGGGGCACCGAGGTCGGTCAGCTTTCATGCGTGACCTGTCATAATGTGCATGGGACACAGGGAACGGTCAGAAGTACGTATGATGAGTTCGGCATTCGTGCCTATTCGCGGGTTTTTGGCGGCGGGGAAACTGACTACTATAAGCAACTGTCCGATTACTCCGATGCAACATTCATGTCGTATCCGATCAATTGCAACTACAACTGTCACTCAATAACACCGGGCACGTCCTACTGGCATTCGCCTGCTGACGAGTAGGAAGCGGCGCGTCCGTTGCTCCCGGCACACTACTTTCTTGCTGGCGCAGCGGCGGGCTGGTCTCCTTGAGATGATTCGAGCAGGAACTGGTAGAGATCGCGGCAGGATTTCAGCCGGCGAAGATAGAAGCGTCGGTCTGCATCATCGAGCTTCTCGATGCGAGGCTTCAATTGGTCGCATCGGTTGAGAAGCTTCTGCAGCTCCGCGGGGCTGAGACTGTCGCCATTCGCACTATTCGAGCAGATTTCCTCGAAATCGTGCTTCACTTCAGCAAATTCGTTGGCAGCCGAAGCTTTCAATGCTCCGAGGGTCACCAAGTAAGCCGCTAGTATGAAAACAACGACTCCCGTGCCCGCAATCGCCTTGTTCAATCTCATCAGTCCCTATCCTTTCAGTCGACTATTTACTTTCCTTCGGGGGGTGGCATCGTTTGCAGTCATCCATGGGAAAGGCTACCGTCAGATGGCAGACGCCGCAGAATTCGCCAGCCAGCAGACGAGACATGACAAAATGTTTTGTCGTTCGTTTCTTGATATTGAAAATGTCCGGATGGCAGTTGCTGCAGTCGAGCCAGGCGATATGCGATTTATGCGGAAAAACCGCGGGCGGAATGTTGAACCACTCCGCTTCCAGCTTCAATGTTTTTTCAAAATCGGCCTCCAGCGGCTTGTCCGTATGACGATGCTGTGGTTTGATCAGCCCCTGTTCGATGGCGCGGCTCCAGTCAACGCCGTTGCCGTATTTATTCTTGGGCAGGCCTGACATGTCTTTGCTGTATCTCTCCCTGCCCGCGCCGCGATTTCCGTTGTGGCATTTGATGCACTGTGTTTTGTCCGTGTGGCCGAACATCTGGATGCCGTCATGCTCCTTGCCGTTATGGCAGGCGCCGCAGAATTTGCCCTGCCTGTTTGCCGCTTCGGTGATCTCCGTGGTATTCGTTTTCATGTTGAACTCAAGCTCGGTGTGGCAGACGCGGCAGGTGTGTTTCCTGCGGTGAATCCAGTGGGAGAACGAAACGGGCTTTTCACCGTTTTTCGTCGAAAGCCGGTCGATGATGATGTTGCCGTATTCGTCAGGCGGCAGCGCTTTGGGGATGTTATACGCAGCCGACGCGCTCCGCCCGCCAGCAACGAACAGAGCAAGCGCACCGGCCGCCAAAATAAACAATAGTGCTATGATACGGGCTTGGTATGGCATCGCTGGCAGTCCAGAAGCGGGAAGGCGACATTGCCATGGCACGCGCCGCAGTACTTCCCTTCAAATATTTCTACCATGGAATATTTTGTCGCACCCTTTTTCACGCCCACGAAGATGTCGGGGTGGCACACGGCGCATCCGTTCCAGACCGTGTGTTTCTTATGTGAAAAAATGATATCCGGCATGCCCTCTACCTTGGGCAAAAGTTCCAGTTCCTTGTTCTGCGTCAGCAACGGCTTCTTCATGGAAACGCCTTCCACGAAATCGGTCAGCTTGATATAGCCCTCAACCTCAGCCTTTTCCCAATCAATACCGCTGCCGTACCGCTCCTTCGGAAATTTCGCCGTATAGGTCGCAAAATCGTTTTCGAACGCAACCACCTTGCCCAGTGAATGGCAGCGGTCGCATCGCTTCGGAAAATCGTTGTTCGTCACCTTGGCGCATGCTTCAAATTTTGCCTTGCCGCCGGCCTTGTGGCAGGCTCCGCAGTAATACCCCTTCATGATATCCGCGGCGCGGATGCCGGTCGATCCTGCCTTCATGCCGAAGCCGATATCAACGTGGCACACCCTGCAGGTGAACTTTGACCGATGCAGCCAATGGTTGAACACGACGCCGGCAAGGCCCGCTTTTTCCGAATAGGTATTCAGCACGACTTTACCGTAATCCTGCGGCAACGGCCTTTTCTTCTTAATGCCTGATTGAGCGAATGCACCGATTGAAACGAGAACCGCGAGGGAAATGCATGCGGTCAGGAACACATACTTCTTCATAGATCCCCCCTGCCCCGAGAAAAAAATCCAAAAAAAATTCATACAAATTTTTTCTGGCAATGAATGGCTGTAGTGTATAGTATGCATGCAATTATGTCAATAGCTGATTAAACCTTTATCCATAAAATTTGAATTTGAGACAGTCGGTAACTGAGCAGTTGCTTGGTTGCTGCAGAAAAAACCGTATCGGCGGGGGAACAAACAGATATGACCCGCAAAAAAATTTTTTTCAGGCCAGAATATACAAGCGTGGAACCTGCATCCGGTCGCTGTTTCACAACACAGTCATGCCGCATCCGCTCGCACTGGCCAGGAACATCTCGACCCTGGCGCGCCGAGATTCCTGGATGCTTTGCTGACCATAGGTGAAATTCTGACAGTACGGGAAACTGCACAACCGAAACGGGCATGATGGACGCAGGAATGCACCGGAGAGCTGAAGCCTACCGCAGAATCCCCTTTACAATAACGTCAACCGCCTCTTCAGGCGTCAGGCCGTGGGCCATGAGCGTTTCCATCTGTCCTTTGTCAACGCTCCCGATCGCAGCTTCATGGGTCACTTTGGCGAGCGGGTGGGTGACATTCACGATGGGAATCGCTTTTGCCGAGGCCCGATCCTTTACGAGTTCCATGCAGTCCACATGGCCCCGCGCGCCCGCCGCCATTCCCTGGGTCGCGCCGGTCACCTCGGCAACGGCGTCGTCCTCAATGGCAATGCGGGTCTTGATCAATCCCCGCGAATTCTCTCCCGCGAGTTCTATTGCTTCCTTGATCCTGATTGCGTCGTTTGCATGGCCGAAAACACGCGCGGTAAGCTCAGCCACTGCATTCTCCCCGGCATGAACGATGTAATCGATTCCGAGTCTGCCCACACGGCCCGTGGTCAGCGTAAAATTCGAAAAGAAGCGTCCATCCCTCAGGATCGTAACAGCGGATTTCGGTATGACCTCAATGCCGCCCGTAAATCCATGATAATGCGTTTCAGCATAACGCATTTCAGCGCCCTCGCCAACCGTAACATCAGCGTCCATGCAATGCCTGACTTTCTCCGCGTTGGGAAAGATGCAATGCGCAATAAAACTCGCCGAAGCACCCTGTTCCAGCCTTACCCGCATCGCGATTTTCTGCGTCCCCTTCGCATGAAGAACGCCGAAGCAGAGGTGTACGGGCATACCTATCCTCACCCCCGCTTCCACTACAATTTCTGCCCTGATGCCCGACAGCGTGCCCCGCGCCTCAACATGGAGGCCTTTGACGCCTTTCATGCTCACCAGTTTATGCCCGCTCGCAGCCAGGTGGGCCGTATCGTCCCTCGCAAGCGCGGACCTGTCGCCCCCCGCTTCACCGAAGGCCTGCAGCAATGCATCAAGCTCAGACATGGACGCAGACCTCCCCTCCGCACGACAGGCACTTGCGCTCCTTGTAAAACTCCGCCACGCCCGCGGGATTCCCGGTGCAGACGATTCTCCCCTGGCAGATCTCCGAAGCCCGGTCCGCGATTAAAGCGATCTCCTCGCGGTGCGTAATCAGAAGAAGTGCGGTTCCCGCTTCCCGGAATTGCGCGACGACGTTCATGATGTCCTTGATAGACAGCATGTCAATGCCCGTGTCCGGCTCGTCGAGAACTGCGAACTTAGGGCGGAGCGAAAGAATCGAAGCGAGTTCGATCCGTTTCCTCTCTCCGCCGCTCAGGCGCCTGTCGACCATCCGGTCAAGATAGCGTTCAGGCTGAAGCCCCACCATCTCGAGGCAGCGGGAGGGATCGGAACCATTTTTCAAAGCGAGGTAGTCCTTGACCGATATGCCTTCAAACCGCACCGGCTCCTGCCATGCCATGGAGATTCCGAGTTTTGCACGCTCGTGGATCTTCATATTATTAAGCAGCACGCCTCCAAAGCGGATCTCGCCCGCTGAGGGTACATACCCTTCGCACCCCATGAGCAAGCAGGCGAGTGTACTTTTCCCCGTCCCGTTCGTACCGAGCAGAGCATGCGCTTCTTTCTCTCCGATCGTCATCGACAGGCCATTGAGAATGCGTTTCTGGCCGGCAATAAAAACCAGACCATTGACTTCCATCAAGGGCATCGCGCCCCCCACTCTCCGCCTTGCACCACTGGATCAAGGCATCGATAGATCACGCTTCGATTAATTTATTTACTTTGTATATGGACATTTCTATTTTAGCATCTATTCTATGTTGTTTTTTTCGTGCAGCATAAACGATTAATCCCAATATTTCTTGATTAACACCGCGTGCCGCCTTGCTTACAAAATGAGCGCCCAGCTGGTTTGTTGAGCAAGTATTTGATAATGAACGAATAAGCGATGCCATATCCAGCGAAGCATGACCAATCCCCGTATAACATAAAACCTTAACCAGCAATCAGTTTACAGGACGGACAGGGGGCAAACAATGCCTATTTATTGAAATTCAAGAAACCTCGTGAAGAACTTGATGGTCCTCGGGCCTACCGGACAGAAAAGGTAAGGTTCCTGGCAGGGACAGGTTTTTTTAATCATCAAGTCCTTGGCACCAACCAGAGCTTTTTTTATGATGCTTTCAGATTGGAAAGGATTTTTTTGTGAGATCCTTGACCTGGAATAGGGAGCGGTCAAAACTTTGATGAAAGGTGTAAGCGAAGGGGCATTATTCGATGACACTGGGAGCCTCATCCGGGCAACCCGCGTTTTTCAGTAATGTGTTACTGTGTTTTATTCAGGAGCAGGCACTCGTATTCCTGTGAACTATTGCTCAAAACATCCCACAATTCCTCGATCGACCGAAATACGTTTTTCTTCTGTATCTACGCATTCGATGACGCCCAGAACGCCACTCGTCATATCCAGGGGCAGACGAAACATTCGGATAACGTATTTTTCCATAACGAGAACCCCCTCGGTCATAGCAAGCATTTATTGTTTTAGAAACAATTCGTAGAATTGCCTGAATACTTCTTGTAGAGAATATAACCGTAGCCGCGAGAAGTAAATTACCCATTGCGGGATATTTTTATGGATATGTGATTAAGATGAACGGGGGAGCTGATTTCTGTTTCCTGCTTGTCTGCCTATGTGCTTCAATTTGTGTGGCAAGTTAATTGGAATTCACTGTCTGTTAAAAAAAAGATAGAAGCTCTCGGTAACCGGCTTTTGAACTCCTGACCATGTAGTTAATCTTGCGGAGATTGTTTTTTAGGGCAGCGCAGATGGATGCAGGCTGAAGTCATCCGGTCTTTCCCACGGAAGCGAGATACAGCGCAAATTCATCTTTGCCGTCAACGCCAAGCAGCTTATCAAGTGCTGTCTGGTTATAAGCAGCAACAGCGCATGTTCCTGCCTTGATTGCGGCACAGGCGAGATACAGGTTCTGGCACACATGACCAATATCAATGGCAATCACCTTGTGCGCTGCCAGGCCATAACGCCATTCCATGCGATACGGTATCGTCGTCCAGACAAAGGTAGCAGCAGCCTTGCCCGTAAATGCCTGGCCCAGCGCAGCCTGTGCAACATGCAGTCCTATATCGGGATCCTTGACTACGGTGGCGAGCTGATGCTCAATAGGCAGATACCGGTAAACTCCTGGTTCAAGGCCTGTGATGTTCATGGCGCATATATACGTCTCGAAACTGTGGCGGCATCCGGCTGATGGTACTGTCCGGAACGCTGTCGAAGGTGTAGCAATCTCCCTGAGGCCCTGCGTCGTCCACAGCAGATACGACAGTTCATCCCGAGTGAGCGGTTCGGCAGTGTAGTTACGGACGCTCTGCCGTTGTGCAATTGCACTTGTAATATCCACGCGCGCTATTCCACTCCAATCGTTGATCGGAACGAGATCGATTCGCTCCAGCCCCGCGGGAACGCTTTTCTGAATGGGCGGAGCAGGCTTGCCCCTGCTCTGATCCGTCTCGCTGAAGTCGATGGCCAGCCTCACCGAATCTTTTAAAAAATAGCGATAGTCTTCCTGTGTCAACCTCATAGGCGCTCCAATCCGGGATGTGCATACTCTCCCTGCTTTCGTCTTCCTTTCATTGCCGTCCCCGCGTCTTGTTACTTCATACGCGGCGGGATGTCAATAGAATTTGATTTCATACCGGCACGGAGACCGGCAGACCGCTTACCATTCAGCAGCGCCGATTGAAGTCTATCCTTCTTATGCGACGATACTTGCGTTCACAGTAAATCATGCAAGTAAACAGCGGTAGAAATGCTTTGGCGGATCAGATTTGAAGGAACGGCGGTGTGCATATGTTCGAATTACCAGGTACTGCGCAGCAATTCTTCCAAATCAATTTCGGCATAAAAAATGGATTCGCCTGTCAACAGGTTGCCGTCAGGGTTGTTGAGACTTCGTTACGAACTTATGCCCTCAATGGAACAAACTACTTACATTTTCCGCACTACTATAGCAAACTGTACGTAGCAATTCCCCTTTTTTTCTCCCGATGAAAAGTAAATAATAAGAAATTGAATGTCATGATGATACACAATTTTTAAACCATGAAGAACGGTTATTTATTATTGGTCCTCGTGACGGTGTGTTCCCAAGCAGTCAGCTGCGTCAGCGGTACAGGACCACGCAAAAGCAGCCCTGCGATACCGACGACGCAGTCATCGGTCGGAAATTGCACTGACAAATGCCACGCCTCTACGAGTTCCTTAGAGATGGATCCTCTTTCAACGAATGGAACTGGAACGTATGGCAAACACGTAAAGCACGTCCTGGAGCATGGCATTCTGTGCGAGACGCGCCATTTCAATTATTACTCCTCAACACATCATATGAACGGAACGCTCGACGGCGGAAGAACGACGAGCCTGAACGTCGTTTCCCTGAACATCGTTGGCCCTGTCGGCACATGGTCGCCCTCCTCGGGACAATGTACGAATGTCGCCTGCCATGGGCCGGGGACCATGGATTGGCATGGTGTAACAAGCTGGACCACGCCGGCTGATTGCACTGTATGTCATTCATCATCGTTTTCGTCTGCCCTGGACCCTCTTGTTACGAACGCGTCCGGATCCTCGGGGAAACACGTGCGGCATGTTTCCGACATGAAGTACAGCTGTACGGCATGCCACACCATTATCCGGCACGGACTACACATGCGAACGGAAGCTTAAATACGGGTGATATTTCCACTCCTGTGATTTACTTCGATGCACAAAATCCGTCAGGACAGTGGATAAACAACTCTGGCAGGGGAAGCGGCAGCTGCTTACAGCTCTATTGCCACGGTGCATACGCAGGTACTTTTTCGTATTCATTTCCTGATGATGGATTTACACCGGTTGATAAAACCGTTCCCTATGGCGGTTCCGGGGGAGCACCGTCATGGTACGCATCGTCTGGCAGCCTGGGATGCAGCGGATGCCATGGCAATCCGCCCACAATTCCTAATTCTCAATTGAAATATACTTGGCACAGCGGTTATCACTATGGCGGCAATGATTGCCAGCTGTGCCATCCTGACGCATACGGCACCGGTGGTATCGGCACCTCTATTACCAATACGTCTCTTCATGTAAACGGTGTTCTCAACTTCGTCCCTTTATTTATTCCATCCTGTTTTACGTGCCACTAACATCCTACGATTATTATTTTCATATATGAGTAGGTTAAATGTCCATGAACGCGGATTGTTCTGTGCAAGACGAACGTCATAGA
Organism: Nitrospirota bacterium; assembly: GCA_035490495.1. Classification (GTDB taxonomy): domain Bacteria; phylum Nitrospirota; class UBA9217; order UBA9217; family UBA9217; genus JAJYKN01. Next base: position 5,535 of record DATHDE010000109.1, on the reverse strand, counting down.
TAGATAGGTTCATTGCATGATTCTTTATCAAAATGGTATTTAAAATTAACAAAACAATAGGTTATGAAAAATTCGAGGGGAGAAAGATTTTTCTTGACAAATAAGTAAGTGTGTGCTAACTTATAATTAACGCATTTACATATATATAAAAAACAAGGAATTTTTTTAAGCTATATTGTTAGTAAACGCTAACTAATAATATAGCTGAGTAAGCGTCGATTTCCAAATAGAAAGGAGGGATAACTGAAGATCATCACAATCAATATCATGAACACTTGAACGTTTCTCAATCAGCAGTCTGCAAGCACAAGTTGTTAACAAACACTAAATTGAATCAAAAAGGAGATCTACCATGAAAAAGATGATGACACTCTCAGCGATTGTACTTCTGCTTTTGACAGGAACCTCAGCTTTTGCGGAAACCTCGGCAGCAACCAGAATGGCGGGAGGCTTTTCGAACGGCATTACCTATTTTGAAATGGGCCAGAATGCACGGTGCGACAGCGCCCCGGCTGTCGTGACCGTGCCCCAGGGCAACGGCATCACCTACTTCAATCTTGGCATGCCGGGATCCGGTGCCAATGCAGCCTGTGCCAGCGACAACAGCGGCAAGAGCTCCAAAAAGTGGCTTGCTAATGGCATAACGATCTTCAGCTAAGCTTCCTTGTGAATCCAGCCTCAGCAGATCATCCGCTTGCAGGTTGCTGAAGACCTTTGGCCACACCGGTAATGTTTGATATTATGATGGCGCCGCACCAGGCGGCGCCATCATAATAAATATTTCCCCCCGCGCGCTTGCCTTCCCTACAACGTCGCAGCAAGGCAATCCTTCACGCGCTCTGTATGCTTAAACAAGCTAATAACAAAACCCGAAAAAATATCTCAACACCGCGGCATTTACAATATTATAGTTCAACAATCCTTGTGCTAATCTCAATGGCTGCCTCGGCACCCTGTCCCGCGGAAATGATAGCCTGGGAGTGCCCTGACCGGAGCGCACCGAGGACAAAAAGTCCGGGGATGCTTGATTCGCCCGAACCCCGGGTCACAATCTTAAATCCGTCCGCATCGCGCTCCAGCGGCAATCTCTCGAGATACTCGTCATTCAGCGTGATTCCGCCCCACCCAAGGATTACGTCGCACGGGACGACACGGCCATCACTCAAGCGCACCCCTTCCAGATTCCGATCGCCGAGAAGCTCCTCGGGCCGGCCTTCGACCAGGCTGATCCCCTCCTCCTTGAGAATCGCCTGGTATGCCGGGGCCGGGGAAAACCCGTGCGCCAGAAACGTCACATCGTCCGTGTACATCTGCTTCATGCCGATGCTCAGGCGGACGCCGTTTACCGTGCGGTCGATGACAAGCAGTTTCCTGCCCGTCGTATGATAGCCGTCGCAGATCATACAGGTAAAGTAAGATGTACCGAAAAAACGGTGAATATTTTTAAACGGGGCGATGGTTTCCCTGGCCCCTGATGCGGCGATGACGAACCGGGCATAGTAGGTCTTGCCCCCGGCGAGGACCGTAAAACGGCCTTCGCCCGGCATCACCTGATCGACCTTTGCGTGTTCGATGGCGATGCCGAAGCTTGCTGCCTGGGCGAGCCCGGTTTCGATGAGCGCCGGGCCTGATGTCACGCGAATCCCAAGATAATTCTCGAGATGCTTTGCATAGCTCGTTCGTCCTCCCGGAACATGGAACAGGAGAACGCGGAAATTGTAGCGCCCCAGATGGATGCAGGCCTGGAGCCCTCCCGGCCCGGCACCGATGACGATGCAATCGAAAAGCGTCTCTTGAGACAAATTCTCCACTCCATCCATAATGGTTTTCCTCTCTTTCATGCCTCATTCCCCGGTTGAATGCGCCTCCGCAGGTGTGCAGCGATGAGCGGTGCAAGCAGCAGAACCACTAGGTCGAGAAGCCACAATCTGCCGCGGAAGAGGTCATAGTCCTGAAGCAGTTTGTCCAGCGGATGGATCCTTGCAAAGATAAAGAAGGACATTTCAAAAATGAGCGTCAGTGAGAACCAAAGTGCGCCGGTTGCCATGCATTCGGCTCGCGTTCTTAATCCAAGCCGGCTGAGCAAAAGAAACGTAACACCCAGAATAAGAAGCGCCAGGATGAGGGAGCTGACGTTGCTTCCGGATGCATCGCCAAGGAGCGGAATCAGCACGAGATCGCGGAAGGCAGCATTCGCAGTTGCAAGAGGAATAAAGAGAATCCAGACGAAAAAACTTTTAACAAGGTAGTGCATACCCACCTCTCGCGACGCTGCCGCCTTTCACTCCTGGCTGTCCACAATTTGAATCGTCATGACATCCCGCTTCCCCTGGTAATATTTGTCAAGAATCTGCTCAAACACAGAATGTGGTTCTGCAGCCATCGCGAAGAGCGTCATGGACGACTTGAGCTTCATGTCGTCAGGGTATCCGAAGATGTCCGAAGCCGATGCCCCCCGGACGGAAAGGACTGCGTCCGCGCATTCCTTAAGCCGCGCACCGAGCACGGGGTGGGCCAGATATTGCCGGGCCTCATCGAGACTCTTGATGGAATAATATCTGGACGTCGGGCTGAAGCCCAATCCATCTATCTGGGGGAATATGTACCACATCCAATGCGAACGCTTCAGTCCTCCATGCAGCTCCTCGAGAACGCGGTCATAGACGCCCTCTTGCGCAGTGATGAAGCGTTTCAAATCATAGGGATCCATTCTGTCCCCTCCCTCGTTTGCCTGTGCCATGCGGGGGAAAATCAGGTCTTTGTATCGATCCTTACCAGTTCAATTTCTCGAGAATCTTCGCTTATGTCGATGCGGGGATACACGTGGAGATGCGCGGACTGTCCTTTTTGCAAGTACGGCCAGGTTTCAAGGTCCTGGTCAGCGAGCCATGAAAAAAGCTCGCCGAGTGACCGCAGCCCTTCGGGATCTCCAGCAATTACGATCTTGCAAGCCTCATCGGTGATCTTGATGTTGCCATGCAGCCTAGGGAATCGCATCAAGCCTCCAGAAACTTAATAAAAACGATCTATCATGCCATCCTGTTCCAATCCTGCGCACAACGCAACTCTGATTTCAGCTCGAGCACAGGCTGCATTTGGACGCTGATCCCCGAAAATCGGCTACCCCGCAGCTTGTTTTTCAACTGCGGAGTCGAGAGCAATGTGAACGGTAACATTTCTTTCCTTGATCTCATACCGGACATCAATGATATCATCCCTTCCGAATGCCGTGACAGGATACAGCGGCTTCAGCTCAAAACCTATTTCCCCACCGCCGGGGCCCAGGACTTTGCGCAGCTGAACGCCTTCGGACTGAATATGGCGTTTGACAAACTTCTCTGCTTTCTGCAGGGCATCGGCGGCGGTCAGACCCGGCTGGACCCCGTACGAAAATTCAGGAGCAGCAATTTTAAAAGTATAAGCGTCTCCCTCCCTGTCGAGAATCGCCACACTGACCAGCTCACCTGAGGCGCGCGGGCCGCACAGAAGGAGTACAAACGTACCACGCACCTCTGCAAAATTTGCATGATCGGTTTTGAGATACCGATCACTTGAACGGACGCTCAGGCCCACAATGAAAAGCAGTACGATAAAAACAAAAAAGAGTACATACATAAATTGACCCAAAAACTTCCAGCACTCCATCCTATCAGCAGTCCGAGGGATGTACCACGCCCCCCCAGGAACGACTGTGCATCTGCGAGATTGCCCCGGGGCAAGAAATACGCGGAGATGTATTAATCTCCGGAACAGGCTCACGAGCAAAAAGGAGCGTGCTGACTGGATGACACTCCGGCGCTTGTTCCCCAGTGATAGGAATTAATATATCAGCTTTTCCGGGATGTACCCCGCTCCCATTTTTCGATCCCGCCGGAAATGACGTTGAAGAGCGGATGCATCCGCGGCTTGACCAGCTTGCTGTTTTTTTGAAACGCGGCGAGATCTCGTCTTTTCAACTTACCGAGTAGATGCGACCATTCAAATGCTTTCTGGCCTATGCGTATGTTTATTTTCCTGCATCGCCCGGATCGCACGACCTTCCCGCCTGCAAACCGATACCCGCGCTTCTCTGCCTCTTTCCTCACCTCTCGAAGATAGCATCCGATCGCCAGGAGGGGATCCGGCTGCGTGCGAAACCGTTCGAGCTGGGGGTGGTTTTTATAACCCCTCGTACGGTCTTGCAGCACCTTCTGTGCCAGAAGTCCTTCGCGCCATAAAGCTACAAGGCCCATCCGGTCGAGATATCTGGGATGTATCGACCAAAGACGCATGCATGTTCTCCGGGAAAAGCCGGTGATCGCATCTTGCAATTTACCTTTTCCCTTTGATGTAAGCCATCACCTCGTTCAAATCCTTGAACAATCCGTACCCGTTGCCCGCTGCATACGACCTGTTCCACGGGAACAGGAGGCCCGCACCGACTGCGTTTCCCGCTACAGCTTTTTCCAGGGTGTGGGGCGCATCGTCGACAACAACTGCTGCGCTTTCAAAAAGGACCGTCTTGTCAAACGACAGGTGTAGCTCGTCATATGCCAGATGATGTTTCTTGAGCCACCTTTCCGTGGGCTTGCGCGTCTCCTCCCTGCGGTGGCTGGCGATCACAATGCGGTATCCATCTTGCCGGAGCGTGTCGAGAAAGTTTTTAGATTCAGGATAGGGCTGGTTTTCGTCGCTGTCCTGCAAAAAATGGATCGTATCCACGGCGGCCATGAACTGCTCTTCCGTACAGTAGGGGAGAAAGAAATCCCACGTGGTCCATTTCGCCACAGGAGGGAAAATAGGGTTGATGCTTTTCAACTCTCGGTAAAATGCATCGCAAAACTGCCACAGCGTGTTGTCAATGTCAATGACCGCAATCTTGTTCATAGGTCTTTTTTTCCCACTTTTTAATCGCATTGAATCCCGTAATTATGCCGGCTCGGGGAAGCCTGCAGCCCCTGCGCACACGTTCTCGGTATCCCCTTGAGCGGCAGTTTCCGGCACTGTCATCTCACCGGGCTGAGTCCCTTGATTTACGGTACTATAAACAACAGGAAATGTCCAGCGTGTTGGGGTCGGCAGTTCAACGCCCGGAATCGGAACGCACAGAGAAGAATATACTATGAAGGCTGAACAAAAAAGATTTATCTTCGAAAAGAGCGGTCAACGCGGGAATGAATATCGATAAACAAGACCTGAGAGCGCCATCAAAAAGAATCGGTCGACGTGAAAAAGCAGGCGGAATAATCCGCCTGCTTTTAGGAATGCCCTGCTCCGCCGGGTATTATGAAGTGGCGGTATGGTAATGATGCTGCAGTTGATACTACTTCGCCGGAACTGCCTGGGCCGGTGCTGAAGCTTCTTTCTTTGCAGCTTCTTTCTTTGCAGCTTTTTTCCCGTGCTTCTTACCCGTTTTCTTTTTCACGGGAGCTTTTTCTTCCTTCTTCTCGGGCGCTGCAGTCGCTCCGGTCTTATCCTGGGCAAATGCAACGCCCAGTGTCAGTACAAAAGCCGCTGCCGTGAACAGTGCAAGCAATCGTTTCATAGTCCTCACCC
>DATHDE010000108.1:0-4385 GCA_035490495.1 Nitrospirota bacterium | reverse complement strand
GCGTGTTCTGATCGGGCGGCTGGGCAACGGCCTCATCCAGGTGCTGCTCTTTGACAATGTCAAGGACACCCAATGCGGGTTCAAGGCCTTCCAGCACAGGGCCGCGCGGGAGATTTTCAGCCGCATGAAGGTCAACCGGTTCGGGTTCGATATCGAGCTGCTGGCCATCGCTTCTTTGCTGAAATATTCCGTGCATGAAGTCCCTGTAAGCTGGTATAATTCTCCCTTGAGCAGGGTGAGGCCGGTCAAGGATGCATTAAGAACATTTTTTGAGCTGCTCTATATAAAATTCAATCTCATGAGCGGGCGGTACAGCCGGGACGAGGAAGGGAAAAACGGCAAGGCCGTCAAGGAAGGAGAGCCCTCTGCATCGCTGGTTTCATCGCAGCGGGGGAGCGGAACAGATTAGGATAAGCGGCTTCGCGAGCAGGGCAATCATCCGGCCGGCCCGAAGCGCTGCGGCGCAAGGACGGGGAAAAATGCCTTGCATTTTCGTAAATCATCAGGGTATGATTTTACTTGTTCCGGCGTCAGCGGGAGGGCAAATCCCCCGACTCCGTACCAGGGTGGGTGCCGGGAGCACCAGGGCCGGCAGGCTCGAGGGGGCTCATCATCACCCTGCATTTCATTGGGAAGGAGCATTGAGATGAAAATCACGGTATTCGCACTTGCCTTCTGCGCAGGTATTCTTGCGCATGGGGTTGCCTCTGCTGAAACAATCAGAGATGTTGAAAATGGTCTGGCCAACTTCCACCTTAAAGGTTGCACCGGCTCAAGTATTCGGCCGCAGAAGGTTGAAGTTCTTACCGAGGCAGATACGTCACCCTATGCAGTTAAGGTTTTCGGCATGTCCAGTGTACGGGTTACGGCGGTGTATCAGTGTCAGGCGGATGACCGTCCGACAGGAGTTGTAGAAATACACGTTGTGTCCAAGAACCCGGATATCAAGACGATGAAATCGTCGGACGTGATTACGGGTCAGAAAAAATACTCATCGTTTAACCAGATGAAACTTGATAGGGCTCCGTTTAATGACTTTACCGCTGCTGTGAAACATGCCTGCATGTGCAAGTGATCGTAATTTTTTTTGTGGTCATCCCGGTCAACTCTCTCAACGAGCCTTCTCGGTTCGTGATAATCAACCGCAAGCTGCCCAGCGGGGCTCGTCATCCGCTGGCGATGACGAAATATGTATGATGTTCGCTGTACTATGACAAAACAACTCGAAACGACGAGCCTGCTCGTGCGCACAACCGTGATACTCCTGCTTATTTTGTTCAGCAGCGCGGGGACGTTGATGAGAAATTCTGTTTATAAGGACGATCTCTCGCTGTGGGCTGACACGGCTTTAAAATCAAAGAGCAAGCCCCGGCCGCGAGCTGTCCTCGGGTATGAACTCCTGATGCGGGGAGAAGTTGATGCAGCCATTCCTGAGCTGGAAGCAGCGGTAGCTCTCTACCAAAACAACCCCGACAATCCTCTGTCATCAGGCTACGTGGATAAGTTTTACGTCGAGGCCCTCAACAATTTGGGGAGTGCGTACAGGAAACAGGGAAGAATGGACGGCGCACTTGCCTATTACCGGAAAGCAATACAATTGCGGCCCTATATCGCAGGTTTTCACTACAATCTGGCAGATGCTTTGAGAGAAACCGGCCAGCTCGATGAGGCCATCTCTGAATATCAGACCGCTGTGCGCTTGCAACCCAATTATGCAGATGCTCTGAATAATTTGGGGTTGAGCTACGCACTAGAGGGGAGGCTGAGGGAAGCTGCCGATGCTTTCTCAACAGCCGTGACACTTGACCCCGAGAACGCACGGTACAGAAGGAACCTGGAAAAAGCGCAGTACTTTCTCGGTCAGTCGCAGAGCAGGAGCAGCAGGAAATGAAGAAAAACGCGAGCTCTGTTATTCTTCGCATGTCAAACGCCTAGATTTTCTGAATCCATCTCAAACCGACCGCACTCGGTGCCATTTATCACCTTCTTGTCAAACGTTGACCAAGCCAACAGTCTTTTCAATTCCTAATTATTAATGTCGACCACGCTGTCCATGCTGTCCATCAAGCACCTGTGTATTCCCTGTAATTGCTAATAATAAAGTTGCTATTGTTCGCATAAGGTGAAAACACCAGGTGATATAACCATTTCGCCAAGTAGAAGCGGGAAATAAGCGCTTTTTTTCCTATAATATATTGAATTAAAACAAATTTCAATCCTGGCATTCCCGTTGCAAGCGTATCATTAGAAAACAACAGAAATTGAAGATAGAGCAGAATCCATGAAAAAGTCCACAAAAATATATACTCTGGTTCTTCTCCTGACTCAGATCATTCTGATCGCCCTGAACGCTGCGCCCTCCCTTGCTGCAATAGAACCGGATGTTGTTTATCTCTACAGACTATCCACATTCGAAGGTCCCGTATCCGTTGGTACGTGGTCGAAGGTGCGCATCGACAGCGAAACGAATGAGGTCTACGTTGTTTCGCAGGACGATGTCAGAATCTTCAATACAACGGGCATGGAAACATTCGAATTCAGCAGCTCCCTCGATGAAGAGCTCAATAACGAAACAATAGCCGATGTTTTCGTGAAGAAGAACGGCGACATGATTTTTCTTACGAATTCCTACAGGGACGGGCAGACCCTGTACTCCCTGGTCCTGGCCAATTACCGGGGGGAGCCGATCTCGCGCATAACGCTCAAAAATCTGCCACCCGACCTTTCCCGGTTCGTACCGAACAGCATGCGCAGCCATAATGGTCTGCTCTATTTCGCGAACCTTGTCGGCATGCAGGTGCTCGTGGTTGATGAGCAGGGCGTGTACAAAAATCACTATGACATCGCAAAGATGATTAAACGCGCTTCCGACGATGAAAACGACTACAGCACCATGGATGTCGACGATATGTTCATCGGCGATTTTTCCGTGGACAGCGGGGGCAGCATTCTGTTCACGCTTCCGATTTACGGCAGCGCGTTCAAACTGACGCCGGATCAGCATCTCATCCGTATCGGCGTGCGCGGCGGCGGAGCGGGGAAATTCAGCATACCGGGATCGATCATGGAAGATACCCACGGGAACTACCTCGTTACCGACACTCTTCGCTGCGTTGTGCTCGTGTTCGACAAGAAGGGGAAGTTCATCAGTGAGTTCGGAAATCGCGGGTACGGCGGCCCCGGTCTCATTGCTCCCCGCGGCATGGCCATCGACAGCGCAGACAGGCTCTATATATCGCAGTCAAGTATCTTTGGTGTAAGCGTGTTCCAGTTGTCTTATAACTAACAACTTTTGGGGGAATTTGGGGACATTCTGGAATGACTGAAAGGAGGTGTACACACGAACAGAAAAGTTATCAGGCAGTAGATACAAAGGAGTGTTTTACAGTATTGCATACGATCTACTAACCAATCCTCCGAAAAAAGGCAAACCCGTCGCAAGGCGGGGACGCAAAGCCAAGGGTCCCTCAGGGACAGCCAGGTTGCCGGAGCAGAGAAATCCAAGGAGGATGAATTTCATGAAGTTAGCTAAAGTGAGCTTTGTATTTATTGCTGCCGCGCTCCTGACCTTTGCATTGAGCGGGGCTGCATTTGCCTTCCATTCCGGCGGCGTTGCCTCGTGCGAAAGCTGCCATACGATGCACAACTCGGTTAACGGCGTAAGAACCCAGAGCACCAATACCTGGAACACGAACGCAGGCGGACTGCAGATCGGTTTGGCCGGTCCCTCGCTCGTTCAGGCCAGCGACCGCAGCTCGGTCTGCTTGAACTGCCATGCGAAACCCGATACAACCGGCGCCAGCTATCATATCATGTCGCTCGGCCAGGCGATCCCGACCGAAAGAACCCCGGGCGGAGACTTTTCATGGCTTGCTCAGGGCGGCACTCAGGGCCCGCGCAAAGGCCACAGCATCATCGCTGCTGACTTCGGCTTTACTGCAGCGGATCCCACCAAGACCCTCGGCACTTCTCCCGGCGGCAACTATCCGACGAACCAGCTCTTCTGCGTAAGCTGCCATGATCCCCATGGCACGTACAGAAAACTGCCCGGCTTCACCGGCGTATTTGCCCGCACTGGTGCCCCGATCGCGACTTCCGGCTCCTATGGCGCGGATCCTTCGGCTGGCGCGAACACCGCAGTCGGCGCCTACCGTCTCCTTGCCGGCATCGGCTGGCAGCCGTCATTCATCACGAACCCGTCCCTTGCATTCGTTGCTGATCCCATGAACGCTGCCGCGCCCGGCACCTACAACCGCTCGGAAGCTGCGTCTGACACGAAGGTTGCATACGGCCGCGGCACGTCTGAGTGGTGCGCAAACTGCCATCAGGCCATGCTGGATACCACCAGCACGGTCGCGAACGGCCACGTGCATCCGAACAACACG
>DATHDE010000107.1:0-22793 GCA_035490495.1 Nitrospirota bacterium | reverse complement strand
ATCGGCGGGGTAAAGGAAAAAGTGCTTGCTGCCAAGCGAGCCGGCATCACCACCGTCATCCTGCCGGAAAAGAACAAGAACGACCTCGAAGACGTGCCTGAAGATCTGCGCAAGGAAATGAACTTTATCTTTGTCGAGCAGATAGATCAGGTCATCAAAGCGGCATTGCTGCCGGGCGAACGCAAATCATGATCGACTCCGGCCCGCTTCGACCGTCAATATCCCATCCGCGTCAGGAAGGACGGAGACTGCCGCCCTGGTTCAAGATCCGGTTGTCAGGGTCCGTCAAGCTGGCTGAGGTGCGGCGGCTTGTCAGGACACTCGGCCTGCATACCGTCTGCGACAGCGCCGCGTGTCCGAACAGGACAGAGTGCTGGAGCAGGGGCACGGCCACGTTTCTGATCCTCGGCAACGCCTGCACGCGCAACTGCGGGTTCTGCAATGTGCCGAAAGGACGGCCGCAGGACACTGACCGCGGCGAGCCGGAGCGCGTTGCGCGGGCGGTGAAGGCGCTGCAGCTTGACTACGCCGTCATTACCTCCGTGACGCGGGACGACCTTGAAGACGGCGGCGCGTTTCTTTTTGCTGAAACCATCCGCTCCATCAGGGCTTCCATGCCCCGCTGCCTCGTAGAAGTGCTGATCCCTGATTTCCTCGGCTCCCGTGACGCGCTGCAGGCCGTGATCAACGAACGGCCCGATGTGCTGAATCATAATATTGAAACCGTGCCCTCATTGTACGCACGGGTCAGGCCGCAGGCAGACTATTTCCGGTCGATTCATCTCATTGCGCACGCGCATGAGTGCGGCATGACGACTAAATCGGGGCTCATGGTAGGCCTGGGCGAAGAGAAAGATGAACTGATCGCGGTGCTGCATGATCTGCGCGCCGCGGGATGCGACCTGCTGACCATCGGACAGTATCTGAGGCCCGGAACGCAGCATCTTCAGGTGCAAAAATACTATCATCCGGACGAATTCGAAGAAATGAAACAGGAAGCCCTTTGCATGGGTTTCCGCGCGGTTTTTGCAGGTCCGCTGATACGAAGTTCCTACCGGGCAGGGGACTGCGCTGCAGCAGCACGGTAAGCGCAGCATGCCGCACAAGCGGGCTCATCGCCTGTTTTTCAATCTCAAAGCGAGGTGTACAGATTGTACAGGGAAGCGCGGCCGATGATCCACATCGTAACGGTCGTCAATAATTACGGCCTTTTTGAAAGCACGATCAAACAGAATGCATTCATGAACGCGTTTCCCATTCATGTGTATGACAATACGCGTGAAAACATCGGGCTGTCCAAGCGGTATAACGAATTCCTTGAGCAGGCCCTGCCGGACGACGGCTGGGTTGTTTTCTGCCACCAGGACTTCTCCTTGCAGGAGGACCTAGCGCCGAAACTCGCAAGAGTGGATCCCGCCTGCCTCTACGGTCCGACCGGAACGGGCCCGGTGAAACAACTCCTGTTCATCGCATCAATCAGCAGATACGGCATTGAACGCTGCAGGCTGGGGATTTACGACCGCACCAAGAAATTCGGCCGCATCACGCAGAAAACGCCCTTGAAAGAGCAGCGCATGGGAAGATACATCCGCAAACCGGTTGTTGTCGACACTGTGGACTGCTGCTGTCTGATTGCACATTCCTCAGTGATCAGGAAATACGGCCTGCGATTCGACGAAAAACTCGACTGGCACCTGTATGTCGAGGATTTCTGCCTGAACGCCAGGGAGCGACACGGTGTACTGACCAAAGCGCTGCAGCTGGATTGTGTCCACCTGAGCGCCGGAACGACCGATACCCGCTTTGAGAGCGACCTGGTGTATCTCAAGGCAAAATATAAAACAGGCTATTTTTCAACCACCTGTTACGACGGGTACAGAAGATTCTGATGGAATCCATGAAAATATCTGTTATCGTGCCGACCTACAACCGTCCTCAGGCCCTGCGGCTATGCCTCATAAGCCTGTCGCGGCAGAGTCTGCTTCCGGACGAAGTGCTGATTGCGGACGACGGGAGCGGAAAAGAGACCCGTGACCTCGTCGGACTCATGCAGCGTGAGCTGGAGCGTTTCTTCATCATACGGCATGTGTGGCAGGAAGACGTGGGCTTCCGGAAACCGAAGATCATCAATGAAACAGTGCGCCAGTCGACGGGCGACTATCTTATATTCATAGACGGCGACTGCATGGCGCACCGTCATTTCATTCGCTCCCATGTCGGCGAAAGCAGTCCAGACGCTATTTTGAGCGGACGGCGTGTCGACATGGGACAACAACTGAGCGGGCGGCTTCTGGCACGCCAAAAAATCATCAATAGATTCAGCCTGTCGCTCGTATGGGACGCTGCAGCAGGCGGCGCGAACAAGTCAAGAAAGGTCGAAGAATCAATCAGGATAGCGAACAAATTTCTCAGGCGCATCATGCATCGGGACCGTATAACCGACGACGGCGTCTGGGGATGCAATTTCAGCCTGTACAAGAACCTTTTCTGCGATATCAACGGCTGCGACGAGGAGTTTCTGGACGGCTCTGTGGAGGATAATGACCTGGGAATTCGCGTGCTGAATCAGGGAAAACAGATAAAATCGCTCAGGGGCCTGGCAATCGTATTTCATCTCTGGCACAAATCGACATGGAGCTTTGAAAACGATAAATATCAGCACAATATGGCCATCATCAGGAGAAGAATCGGTTTGAAAGAACCGTTTTGCAAGTCAGGGATTCGGAATCTGAAAACCGCAGAGAAGGGAACCGAAGAAACAGCTACCCCCCCGGAGACATAAGCCGCCATCCCTCGTAATAAGATTATTTTGATCAATCACTATAGGTAACAGCAGCGCGTTGCGAGAGGCTTTTTTATTATTATGATAAATTCATTGTTGCGCAACTATTGCTCTGGAGGGTGCAGAACCAGCTGCAGAAAAACTCTTGATTGCGAGACTGACATAGCCGTGACATGCCCTGCAGCAGCGACGCTGTATGAATCTGTTCGCAGTAACTTCACTGGCAGTACATCAGTCAGCCTTGAAATAATATATTTCTCGGTTATACTATAAATATATTAAAAACGTTTAGACATTTCTTCCTTAACAAATTGCCCCACTTCGAAAGTATTAAATACCCATATTGCCAGAGCGATTACATTTGCTGTTACGGTTCTGATGGATTGTGGTCCTTGGGAAGGAGGCGCTATGCAGGCGAATAAGAAAATATTTACCAGAAGAGATTTTTTAAAGACCGCAGGTGTGATAACTGCGATGTCGGCGCTGGGTGAAACGCCGACAGGGTTGTTTGCTGCTGTCGACGAAAGTAATCTCGTACGCTTTCCGGAAAAAACAGACATGATCCTGCTGACCCAGCGTCCGCCTCAGCTTGAGACGCCATTTCATTATTTCAAAGAACTTATTACGCCGAATGAGGCGGTTTTTGTCCGGTGGCATATATCACAAATCCCCACCCGGGTCGATCTGAATGATTGGCGACTCTCAGTCAGTGGCAATACAGAAAGAGAAATCGAATTTTCCATGGAGGACCTGCGGAGTAAATTCGATAAAGTTACTCATACCGCGGTCATTCAATGTTCAGGAAACAGCAGGAGTTTGTTCGAGCCGCGGGTTCCGGGAGGGCAGTGGAAAAACGGTGCCATGGCCAACGTGACCTGGTCCGGAGTCCGTCTTAAGGATATTCTCGGCAAAGCAGGCATCAAGGCCGGTTCCGTGGAAATGGTTTTTGACGGTCTTGATTCGCCGCCTTTGCCGACCGTCCCTGACTTCGTGAAGGCCTTACCCATCGCTCTGGCAGATGAAGACGATATCATCATCGCCTATGAGATGAACGGTAGGCCGCTGCCGATGCTGAACGGGTTTCCGGCGCGCCTTATCGTACCGGGATGGTTCGCAACCTACTGGGTCAAGTCGTTGACCTCGATAAAGGTGCTCGACAAGCCTTTTGAAGGGTTCTGGATGAAAAGTGCTTACCGCATACCTGATGATCCATGTGCGTGTGTACCTCCAGCAGCAACCCCGAAGAAGACCATTCCGATCAATCGCCTGGACACACGTTCGTTCATTGTTGAACCGTCAGATTCATCAATTCTCAGAATGAATAAACCCTGCGAGATCATGGGCATAGCTTTCTCAGGTGGATATGGTATCAGAGATGTGATCGTTTCCGTTGACAATGGCAGAACCTGGAATGAGACAAAACTGGGGAAAGACCTCGGACCTTATGCCTGGAGACAGTGGACCTATCCGTGGGTGCCCAGAAAACCGGGGAAGTACACTCTCATGGCGAGGGCGACGGATACTATCGGAGAATCGCAGCCCTTTGAGCCTTCATGGAATCCGGCGGGATTTATGCGCAATGTCATAGAGAGAAGGGAAGTCCTCGTCCGATAGGAGCCCAATATGAAGAAAACAATGATCGTATGCTCGGTTCTATTCATAGTATGTGGTGCATCATATGCTGCCGGTGAGCAGACACCAAGCGCATCGGACGACAAAGTCCACTCGATCAAGCTTCCTGCGTTCTCTGTTCATTTAAAGCCGGGAGGCGGATTGGACAAAGTATCTACTCTGTGCGGGATATGCCATAGCACGGACTACATAACCATGCAGCCCGCATTCCCCCGTTCAACATGGTCGGCTGAAGTGAATAAAATGATCAAGGTCATGGGTGCGCCGATTAGCGATGAAGATGCCAGAATCATTATTGATTATTTAAGCACACAGTACGGGACCGGAAAATGATGAATGGACATTCTGCTTAGGTGCTGAGATCAACAAAGCAGCAAATCAATCATCTGAAACGAGTACAGACGTAAAAAAATGTGAATTGAAAGTAGTTTGCAACGAAGAAGGGAACTCAGGTACTATGTCGTACTATTTCAGCAAAATACTCCAGACGACTTTTGATGACGCCATAGCGAGGGTGACTGAAGAGCTTAAAAAGGAAGGTTTCGGCATCCTGACGGATATTGACGTGAAGGAAACCGTTAAAAAGAAGCTGAACGCGGACTTTCACAGGTACCGCATTCTGGGTGCATGTAATCCGTCTTTCGCCTATCAAGCTCTCCAGGTCGAGGATAAAATCGGGACCATGCTTCCGTGCAATGTAATCGTGCAGGAGATTCCCGGCGTGGGCGTGGAGGTAGCCGCAGTCGACCCGGTTGCTTCGATGAAGGCGATTGACAATCAAAAGCTGGCCGAGATCGCGGGCCAGGTCCGGTCCAAGCTCAGGAGCGCAATTGAACGTACGTGAACGTATATTGATATTTTCAAGCTGTTTGACACAATGCCTGCTGTTTCATTGCCTGAAATTATATGCAAGGTATCAAGGGGGGAACAGCAATGGGGAAGTATGAGTTTGCTGCGCCGAAATGGATGCTCAAGCTTGCCGCAGCGGCAAAGTAAGTAATGGTTCCAATTACATCCAGCAACGAGCCGGATAGTTTATGATTTGACATAATATACATTATCAGACAATTAATAATTTAAGCTAGTACATGAAATATTGCCGTTAATGCACTGCAATAACTCAAAATTTAACGCTCAGCAGGCCTATTACTTTATTTGAGTCCTCAAATCCAGGTGCGCGTTTTCTCAGGAACTGCGTCCCCATCGTCAAGTTGAACCGCTCGCTGACCATCCGCAAACCGTATGTCATAGCCGAGTAGTCGCCGCCGTCAATCGTTATTCTGTCTTTTCCATTTACTAAAGTATATTCAAACAGCAGCTGAAGATTTCGGTATCTGCTTATGGGAAACAATAAACCGCCGTTTACCATCCCGTAGGTGTCACGCAGCCGCTTTTGCGTGAGATCATTGCCGACTATCTGTCCGTCCACATATAAAGCGAGCAGATGATCCCGCCAGGTCAGTTCCGTTCCCGCTGCAATACCGATGCGCATGCCCCAGTGCGAAACCTCATTGACCCGTTCGTTGTTGTTGCTTTCCTGTGGAATAACTCCTGACATGAACAGCGCGACGGACGGCTGACTGGAATCCTCCTTTGCAGGCAAAAAATTCCACTTATAGGAGAGCTCAATGGTTCCGGCTTTTCGCGCGACGGGAGCAGTTATGGTCGGACCTTCTTTGATATTGTAATACGTTCCGCGCAGCGCCGCCTCGCTGTGCTCAGATACGCCCATCGTGACTGAGAGTGGATACTGGAGGATTGTGTAATCCGGCGTGACGCTGCTTTCCGAGGCAACGGAAGCAGCAACTTCGAACATTCCTTTGGGGAGCGTATACGGCGATGTGGTGGCAAGGATACCGGTAAGGCCGGAGGAGTTTACCGGGCGGTTCACTATGTCGATATCCTCTGCAAAAGACAACCCTGCACAGAGGCCCCCTGCAAGAAAAATGAGAACCGCGATGCAAATAAACCGGAAATATGCGTCACTGCTTGTTTTTTTTTCCAATTTTCGGTTCCGTGCCTTGTATCAGCCGCTTGATGTTTTCCCGATGCCGGACATAAATAAGGGCGAAAAGAAAGACAGACAAGGCAGAATAGGCCGTTTCGCGGTTCCCGGTCATGAAGATCAGGAGCGGAAACGCAGCGAACGCGAGCAGTCCGGCCAGCGAGGAATACTTCCAGAGAAAGGCGCTGGCGAGCCAGACACAAAGACAGATGAGTCCGATGACCGGCGACAGGGCAAGCATGACGCCAAAACCTGTTGCAATCCCCTTGCCCCCCTTGAATTTCAAGTACACGGGGAAGTTGTGGCCGATCACCGCCGCGGCTCCGCACAGGGATGCGAGGGCGCTGCTGTTCGTCACCCCAAGAGCGAGAAAGGCCGGTATAAAGCCCTTGAACGCATCTGCAAGCAAGGTGACAATTGCCGCGCCTTTTCCCGCGGCGCGCAGGACGTTCGTTGCGCCGATGTTGCCGCTCCCGACGCTTCTCACATCGGTTCCGGCAAAAAGCCTGGTGATCAGCAGCCCGAAGGGAACCGCACCGATCAGATACGATGACACAACGAACACCATGTTCAGGACGATGCTGTCATGCATTGATTTTTAATTGAGCTGCTTCCAGTATTTTTTAAAATAGAGGAACGCAGAATAGACAGAAAGTGTCATAGCGATCCAGAGCGCCACAGCGCCGACAGCACGCAGCCATTCATTGGCGAGATAGTAATCGAGCAGCAGGCTGACGACCGCCGTTATCTGCGCGCCTACCTTATATTTCCCTGTCGTTTCGGCAGGGATGATGATCCCGTCGGATGACGCAATTGCACGCAGCCCCGTGACCGCGAATTCTCTGCCGATGATCACAATTGCAATCCACGACTGGACGACGTCGGATCGCAGCTCGACAAGGATGACAAGCGCCGCCATGATCAGTATTTTGTCGGCGATCGGATCGAGCAGCTTCCCGGCCTTCGTCACCTGGCCCCATTTTCTCGCCAGATACCCGTCAAGCCAGTCCGTTGCCGAGGCGAGTGCAAAGACGATTCCGGCTGCAAGGGCGCGCAAGGGGCTCGGTTCCAGCATGAGGACGACAAAGACGGGCACCGCGAGAATGCGGCTGAGCGAAAGAATATTCGGTATATTCAGTATCTTCACTGGTGTTGCCGCCTCCATCTGCGATGCATCCATACCCATTGCTCGGGGCATGCACGAATGCTTTGTTCGATTTTTTTTGTGAACGCGGCGGTATTCATCACGATATCCTGATCCACATTGCCGGTCGTGATCAGTGAGAGGCGTTCCACGGTCACCCGGTGCCGACAGGTCCCCTCGCGCCTCGTGAATGCGAACAGCACCGGTGCTCCGAATTTGAGCGCCATCGATGCGGCTGCCGTCGGCGTCCACGCGGGGGAGCCCATGAAATCCACAAACGCACCTTCGACGTCGGTGTCCTGA
The DNA here is from genome assembly GCA_035490495.1 of Nitrospirota bacterium. GTDB lineage: Bacteria > Nitrospirota > UBA9217 > UBA9217 > UBA9217 > JAJYKN01. The sequence continues at coordinate 14,927 of DATHDE010000107.1, read as the reverse complement.
TCGATCAGGATGCCGAGAATGCGGTTTTCCTTGAATACCCTGATGATCTCTTTTGCCGCACCGGGCCTGCCCCGGAGAATGGTCCTGACGCCCGACCGCGCGCGCACCGAGACGATGAAATCGCTGACCTGCTGCGGCTCGAGCGGGGCGGCGATCACGCTCATGGGATAATTCTTCGCTGTCGCCGCCTGCCCCATGAGCTCCCAGTTGCCGATATGCCCGGTGACGACAACGACCCCCCTGCCTTCGTCCAGTGCTTTTTGTATTTCTTCCTCGCCGGAGAACACGGTGACCCTGCGGGCCCGTTCCGGGGTCATCATCAACACTTCAAACAGCGACTTCCCGAGATGGATGAAACACCGTTTCGCCGTTCCAATGATCCAGGACCGGTCCTTATCAGCATATGCTTTCGCCAGGTGCGCAACGGCGCGGGACCGCTCCCGGGGGAGCGCATGATAGGCAATGCTGCCCAGCATCCCCCCCGCCCACACGCCGAGACGATAGGGTACGATGTGCGCGGTCAGCTGCAGGAGGCGTATCAACCAGACGAGCAAAAAGCGGGTCAGGCCTTTTCTGAGCCGCAGAAGTCGGCTGTTCATGAAAGCGGCTCATTCCTGCTTTTCAGGATAAGATTGATGAATTCCCGCACCGCTCCCCTGCCCCCTTCTGCTTTCGTGATGTAGGCGACGTGGGGCCTGACCGACGGATCGGCATCGGCAACGGTAACCGCTACGCCGGCACGTTGAAGGATGTCCAGGTCGACGCTGTCGTCGCCGATGAAGGCGACTTCATCATCGGTCAGCCGATATTTGGCAAGGAGCGCGCGGTAGACATCGATCTTCTTCTGGGTCCCCTGGTGGACTTCCGTAATGCCCAATTCTCGAGCCCTGATATTGACGACTTCGGACTTTCTGCCGGTGATGATACCGACGGTGATCCCTGCACGTTGCACCAGTTTGATGCCGTGACCGTCGCGGACATGAAAGGTCTTCAGCTCGTTCCCTTGGTTGTCCAGGAATATGCGCCCGTCCGTCATCACCCCGTCAACATCGAGCAACAGGAGCTTGATGTTCCGCAGTTTCGATTTCGTGATTTTTTTCGCTGCTGTCATGACTGGAATACGTTCACTCCAAACTCCGGACGAAGGTCTGCAGTTACACCACTCCTGCCTTCAGCAAATCGTGCAGATGGATGACCCCCTCGGGGATTGCCGATGCGTCGGATACGATCAGGCATGTAATGGAATTTTTTTCCATGATCGCGACGGCTTCGGCAGCGAGGGAATCCTTGTTTGCGATTTTCGGCTTGCGGGTCATGATGTCCTCCGCCTTTTTGGCGAGCAGGTTCTCTCCGGCCTTCTCCGTTTTTTCCATCCAGCGCCTGAGGTCGCCGTCCGAAATGACGCCGATCAGCTTTCCCTCATCGCTGACGACCGCGGTAATTCCCATCTTCTTGGACGAGATCTCGTAGATCGCATCCTTGATCAAGGTGGAAGATCTGACGATAGGGACGGCATCTCCCGTGTGCATCAGATCCCGCACCCGCAGCAGGAGCCTTTTGCCGAGTGCTCCGCCTGGATGAAAACAGGCGAAGTCCTCCTCCCGGAAACCCCGGTAGTCCAGCAGCGCGACGGCAAGGGCGTCTCCCATGGCGAGCGCCGCCGTCGTGCTTGCCGTGGGCGCCAGGCCGAGCGGACAGGCCTCTTCCTTGACCCCCACATTGATCACGACATCGCTGTTCTTCGCGAGGGTCGACTCGTTGTTTCCCGTCAGCGCGATCACCTTGATGCCGAGCCGCTTGAGCGAGGGCAGCATGCGCGACAGCTCCTCCGTCTCCCCGCTGTTGGAAAGCGCGATGACCGCATCGCCGCGCGTCACCATGCCGAGATCGCCGTGGATTCCTTCCGCCGGATGGAGAAACAGCGCCGGCGTTCCGGTCGACGCGAGGGTTGCGGCGATTTTTTTGCCGATCAGCCCGGATTTCCCCATGCCCGTGACGACCACGCGCCCCTTGCAGTGAAGGATGATGTCGACCGCCCGCTCGAAGCTCTCATCGATGCGGTCGATCAGCGCTGCAACGGCATCTGCTTCGATTCTGAGAACCCGTTTCGCCTGGTTTATCATGTCCGTATGATCCTGTCGATTTCCTGAACCTGTTTGAGCAGTGAGGGGAGGTCGTCGAGGCTCATCATGTTGGGCCCGTCGCACAGCGCCTTGTCGGGGCAGGCATGCACTTCCATGAACAAAGCGTCGATGCCCACGGCCGCGGCAGCGCGGCTCAGGTGCGGTACGAATTGCCGGTCTCCCGACGATGCGGAGCCTCCGGCGCCCGGCAGCTGGACTGCATGGGTGGCATCGAACACCAGCGGATAGCCCAGGTTCCTGATGATCGGGAGCGCACGCATATCCGCAACGAGGTTGTTGTAGCCGAAGGAGACGCCCCGCTCCGTGATGATGATCCGGTCGTTGCCCGTGGAGGAGGCCTTTTCCAGGACGTTTTTCATGTCCCAGGGAGCGAGGAACTGGCCCTTTTTGATGTTCACCACTCTCCCCGTTTTTGCCACTTCCATAATGAAGTCGGTCTGGCGGGAGAGAAATGCGGGGATCTGGATCACGTCGAGCACGTCGGCGGCGGGGCCGATCTCTTCGAAGCGATGGACGTCGGACAGAACGGGTACGCCCAGCTCCCGCGACACGCGGCGAAGCACGGCGAGCCCCTCCTGCAGGCCGGGGCCGCGATACGAACGGATCGAGCTCCGGTTTGCCTTGTCATAGGACGACTTGAAAATGAACGGGAGGCCGAGGCGTCCACAGATGTCCTTCAGCCGGGTGGCGGCATCCAGGGTCCCGGTTTCCGATTCAATGACGCACGGTCCCGCGATCAGAACAAGCGGGTTGCCGCCGCCGATCTTCACTTTGCCGACGACGATCTCCCTGGTCACTGTGCTCCTTTCTGCTCCTGGTGCGACAGCGCCGCGTGAATAAAGGACGCAAACAGCGGGTGAGGACTGCGCGGGTTGGATTTGAACTCGGGATGGAACTGGCAGCCGAGGAACCACGGGTGGCCTTTCAATTCCACGATTTCCACGAGTTCCCCGTCCGGCGACGAGCCGCTGATGACGAGGCCCGCCTTGGTCAGGGGCTCGAGGTAGTTGTTGTTGAATTCATAGCGGTGACGGTGACGTTCGGAGATTTCATCCCTGCCGTAGGCCTCGCGGGCCAGCGTGCCGGTCGCGATCCTGCAGGGATAGGCGCCGAGCCGCATGCTGCCGCCCTTGTCGCTTGACACATCCCGCTTTTGGACGGTCTTGCTGCGGTAGTCGTACCACTGTTCGATCAGATAGATGACGGGATGCGGCGTCTTCATGTTGAATTCCGAGCTGTTGGCCTGGTCGAGGTGTGCGAGATTTCGCGCCGCTTCGATCACGGCGCACTGCATGCCGAGGCAGATGCCGAAGTACGGGATGTTGCCCTCGCGGGCATATTTGACCGCCGCGATTTTCCCTTCGACCCCGCGTATGCCGAATCCGCCGGGTACGAGGATCCCGTCCATGCCGTTCAGCATCTCTGCTGCGCCTTTTGCCTCGATATCCTCCGAATCCACCCAGCAGATGTTCACCCGTGCGTTATTGGCGATGCCGCCGTGGGTCAGCGCTTCACAGAGGCTCTTGTACGCTTCCTTCAGGTCGATATACTTGCCCACGAGCGCAATGGTCACGTTCTTCGACGGATACTTGATGCGCGATATGATATCGTTCCATATTTTCAGGTCGTTCGCTCCGGCCTTGAGCTGCAGCATATCGACGATGCGGTCGTCGATGCCTTCAGCATGGAGATGCAGCGGAACCTCGTAGATGGTGTCGACGTCCTGGGCCGTAATGACGCAATTTTCCTCGACGTTGCAGAACAGCGCGATCTTGCGCTTCATGTCCTTCGGAAGCGGCCGGTCGCTCCTGCAGACGAGAAGGTTCGGTTGGATACCGATCGATAACAATTCCTTCACGCTGTGCTGGGTCGGTTTGGTTTTCAGTTCGTCCGCCGCTTTAATGAACGGCACGAGGGTCAGGTGGACATAGAGTATGTTCTGCCTGCCCAGGCTGTACCGGAGCTGCCTGATTGCTTCCAGAAACGGCAGGCTCTCGATGTCACCGATCGTGCCGCCGATCTCCACGATGACCACGTCTTCATCTTCTGCAAGATCCGTGATGGCGCGCTTGATCTCGTCCGTGACATGGGGCACCACCTGCACGGTGCCGCCCAGATAGTCTCCGCGCCGCTCCTTGGTGATCACGTTGAAATAGATGCGGCCGGAGGTGAAATTGTTCTTCTGGCCCGTCACGACGTTGGTGTACCGCTCGTAATGGCCGAGGTCGAGGTCCGTTTCGGCGCCGTCATCGGTCACGTAGACTTCCCCGTGCTGGAACGGGCTCATGGTGCCGGGATCGACGTTGATATAGGGATCCAGCTTGAGAAAGGTCACCTTCAATCCCCTGCTCTCGAGAAGTGCGCCTATTGACGCCGCTGCAAGCCCCTTCCCCAGGGAAGACACGACGCCGCCGGTGACAAAAATATATTTCGTCTCTTTCTTCTTCATAATCCCTTCCATTCCTGGCGCTGTTCCAGCTGACGAAGTATTTTACTCAAATCATCGGGGATGTCAACCCCAAAGGATTCGTGCTCGGTCACGGAAACCATGATGCGGTGTCCGTATTCGAGCGCACGCAGCTGTTCGAGCTTTTCCGTCTGCTCCAGGCGCGTCTGCGGCAGTGCTGCGTAGTTGAGGAGAAACTCGCGACGGTATACGTACAATCCTATGTGCTTGTACAGCGGTCCATCCAGGGTGAGCTCGGCGAACGACGCTTTGCCCGCCCAGCGGTCGCGGTTCCACGGGACCGGGGCGCGGGAAAAGTACAGCGCAAAACCGTTTCTATCAAAGACGACCTTGACCACATTCGGGTCGAATGCCTCCTGTGACGACTCGATCCTGCGGCACAGGGTGCCCATGGGAATGCTGCGGTCCGCGGTGAGCGGCCGGACCGCTTCGTCGATCATCTCCGCGCGGATGAGCGGTTCATCTCCCTGCACATTCACGATGAGATCGCAGTTCAGGGACCGGGCGACCTCGGCGATGCGGTCGGTCCCCGTTTCGTGGGCGGATGACGTCATCACCGCCTCGCCGCCGAAAGCGGCTACGGCGCCCGCAATGCGCTCGTCGTCGGTGGCAACGACGACACGCTGAATAAGGCTCGACTGCCTCGTGCGCTCGTATACCCACTGGATCATGGGTTTGTTCCGAATCGGGACAAGCGATTTCCCCGGGAATCTCGTCGAGCTGTACCGTGCCGGGATAACGGCGATGACGATGTCGTTCCGTGTAGTCATGACGAGGTTACGCGTGGTGCGAAGCGATCTCTTTTGTGAAGTATGCGATGGTTTTCGTCAATCCTTCGTCGACTGTTACCGTGGGTTTCCAGCCGAGCTTCTGTGCTGCAAGAGTAATATCGGGCTGCCGCTGCGTTGGATCGTCGGATGGCAGCGGTTTATAGACGATTTTTGATTTCGAACCGGTCATGGCAATGATTTTTTGCGCCAGCTCGAGAATCGTATACTCCTCCGGATTGCCGATATTCACCGGGCCGATGAAGTCGTCGTTGTTCATCATCCGCACCATGCCCTCGATAAGATCGTCGACGTAGCAGAAGGACCTGGTCTGCTTCCCCTGGCCGTAGACGGTGATGTCTTTGCCCTGAAGGGCCTGGATGATGAAATTGCTCACGACACGGCCGTCATTCGGCAGCATGCGGGGGCCGTAGGTGTTGAAAATGCGCACGATGCGGATGTCCACCCTGTTCTGCCGGTGGTAGTCCATCATGAGCGTCTCCGCAACGCGCTTGCCCTCGTCATAGCAGCTCCGGACACCGATGGGATTCACATTGCCCCAGTACGTTTCCTTCTGCGGATGGACGGCCGGATCTCCGTACACCTCCGAGGTCGAGGAAAACAGGATCCTGGCCTTCACACGCTTGGCAATGCCGAGCATATTGATCGTGCCGAGGACATTCGCCTTGATCGTTTTGATCGCGTTGTACTGGTAATGAACCGGCGAGGCCGGGCACGCCAGGTGGTAAATCCTGTCCACCTCCAGCAGAATCGGCAGGGTAACATCGTGCCGGATCAGTTCAAAATTGCGGTCCTGCACGAGGTGGAGGATGTTTTTCCTCGAACTCGTAAAAAAATTATCCAGACATATGACTTCATGATTCTCACGCAGCAGCCGCTCGCACAGGTGAGATCCGAGAAAGCCTGCGCCGCCCGTCACCAGAATCCTCATTCTTCCTCCCTCATATTGTATGCGTATCCGCCGGCCGTTACGTGCTGCACTGCGGGCAAGGGTACCTACGATACAGATTGCTCCTCACTAGACTCTTCCGATTCCGTAATAGATGAAGCCTTTTTTCCTCAGCTCCTCCCGGTCGTAGATGTTTCTCCCGTCGAAAATTACGGGTTTCTTCAGCAGCCGTTTCACTTTCTGGAAATCGGGCATCCTGAATTCACCCCATTCGGTGACGATCGCCAGCGCATCGGCATGTTTCAGTACATCATAGCTGTCGGCCGAAAGTTCGACTTTGTTCTTGAAGATTTTATGCGCTTCGTGCAGAGCAATGGGATCATGCGCTTTTATCCGAGCGCCTGCGCGGAGCAGGGAATTTATGATCACAATGGAGGGTGCTTCCCGCATATCATCGGTGCGCGGTTTGAATGCAAGCCCCCAGACTGCAATGGTTTTCCCTGCGAGCGGTTTTGCACTTGTTGTGCGGCGCTGTTCTTTGAAATGTTTTATGATCATGGATGCGAGTATGGTTTTCTGACGCTCGTTCACCTGCTCGACCGCAGTGAGCACTTTCGCATCAACGCCGTGCTCTTTCGCCGTTCTGGCCAGCGCTTTTACGTCCTTCGGAAAACAGGAACCGCCGTACCCTACGCCGGGATAGAGAAACTCGAATCCGATCCGGCGGTCGTACCCCATGCCTCTCCTGACGCTGTCGATATCCGCCCCCAGCCCAGCACAAATCATCGCCATTTCATTGATAAACGATATCTTCGTTGCAAGCATTGCATTTGACGCATACTTCGTCATTTCAGCGCTTCTGATGTCCATGATAAGAAGATTGTCCGTTTTGCGCACGAACGTTGCGTATAATGCCCGCATCCGATTCGCCGCCTGACTGTTGTCTGCGCCGATGACGACGCGGTCCGGTTTCATAAAGTCCTCTATCGCGGCGCCTTCTTTGAGAAACTCGGGATTCGAGACCACATCAAATTTGTACTTCGTTTTGCGAGAAACGGCGTTTCTTACCTTGTCCGCAGTGCCAACAGGAACCGTGCTTTTATTAATGATGATCTTATACCCGTTCATATGCGTGCCGATCTCAGCTGCGGCGCCAAGCACATATTTCAGGTCGGCTGATCCGTCTTCTCCCGGCGGCGTGCCGACGGCGATGAAGATCAATTCCGATTTCTCCACGGCTTCGACCATGTCCGTTGTAAAAGTGAGCCGGCCGTGGCTTACGTTGCGGCTGATGAGTTCCTCCAGCCCTGGTTCATAAATGGGAACGGTTCCGCTGTTCAGCGCTTCGATTTTTTTTGCATCGATGTCCATGCAGATGACATTGTTGCCGGTCTCCGCCAGACACGTGCCGGTCACGAGTCCGACATATCCTGTTCCGATTACCGATATCTTCATAGTCCTCCCTGCTCAATCGTCTATGATCTGTTTCTGTAATTTTTATCAATCCACTTCGTGTAATCCCCGCTTCGCACGGAGTTTACCCAGGCCGCATTGTCGATATACCACTGTATCGTCCGCCGCAGGCCGTCATCGAACGTGGACCGCTGCTTCCATCCCAGCTCGCGCTTGATCTTGTCGCAGTTGATTGCATACCGCCGGTCATGTCCCGGGCGGTCCGTCACGTACGTGATGAGGTCGCGGTACGCGCCACCCCCCGTCCGTGGACGCAGCTGCTGGAGTATGTCGCAAACCGACTCGACGACGTCGATGTTCTTTTTTTCGCACTCGCCGCCGATGTTGTATGTTTCGCCCGCCTTCCCCTTCTGCAAAATGGACCATATCGCCTCGCAGTGATCCTCCACGTAAAGCCAGTCGCGCACGTTCTGTCCGTCCCCGTACACAGGAAGCGGCTTTCCCTCCAGCGCATTGAGGATGATAAGCGGTATAAGTTTTTCCGGAAAATGATAGGGGCCGTAGTTGTTCGAGCAGTTCGATATCGTCGCCGGCAGGCCGTAGGTATGCATATACGCGCGGACGAGGTGGTCCGATGCCGCCTTCGAGGCGGAATAGGGGCTGCGGGGGTCATAGGGCGTCGTTTCGAAGAAATACCCCGTCTCCCCCAGGGAACCGAAGACTTCGTCGGTGCTGATATGATGAAAGCGCACGCCGGATGCCCCGGACCAGTACTTGCGCGCGGTTTCGAGAAGGTTGAACGTTCCGTTGATATTGGTTTCCACGAAGTCCTTGGGTCCGAAGATGCTGCGGTCAACATGGCTTTCCGCGGCAAAATGGACGACCACGGATATGTCGTATTTCCTGAACACCGCCTCGAGCGCGTCGAACCGCCGGATATCGAGATGTTCGAAAAAATACCGCTGCGATCCGAACCTCTGCCCGATGTCCGCCAGGTTCATGGGATTGCCCGCGTACGTCAGGGCATCCAGGTTGACCAGGGTGCCGCCGAACGCCGTTTTTTCAAAAACGTACCGGATGAAATTGGAGCCGATAAAGCCTGCGCCGCCCGTGACGAGGATGCGCGCCTTCGCCAAATCCACCGTGGTGCCGAGCCCCTGGCTTTCTCTATTCACTGGTCAGTCCGCCTTCCCGCAGATAGGTTGCAACCGCCTCTTCCCATGAGGGAATGGTCATGCCGAGGGCGGTGCTGATGGTCCGGTTGCTCATTGCCGAAAATTTCGGCCGTGGTGCCGGAAGATTGAACGAATCCATGGGCATGGGCCGTATGAATTTATTGATAGCAAGTCCGGCGAGCACCAGTTTGGCCCATTCATAGCGCGAGCAATAGCCGCTGTTCGTCAGATGAAAACAGCCGGTCATGCCCTGGCTGAGCGCCCGCATCGTCACGGCGACCACGTCCCTGGTCGACGTGGGGACCGAGAACTCGTCGCACGATACCTTCAGGTAGTCGTTCGTTTTGGCCCATTCGCCGAGTTTGTAGATGAAGTTCTGTTTCCCGGGTCCGAAGACCCAGCTCAAACGGAACACCGTCGCCCTGCCGCATTCCTCCACTGCCGCCCGTTCACCGGCCAGCTTGCTTTTTCCATACTCATTCAGCGGGTGCACGGCATCCTGTTCCGTGTAGAGTCCGTTTTCTTTCAGCCCGTCGAACACGTAGTCGGAACTGAAGTGAACGAACCGTGCCTGCACGCCGGAAGCTGCGCGCGCCAGATTGCGCGGACCATCCGCATTCACGCGGAACGCGGCCGCAGGATCCTGCTCCGCCTTGTCCACGGCGTTGTAGGCTGCGCAGTTGAGGATGACGTCGGGCCGGAATGACCTGACGGTATCCGCGACTATTCTGCTGTTCGTGATGTCGAGATCCCGTTCTTCAGGCGCAGCGACCTCCTGGGAATCCTGTTGCAGGCGTCGTATGAATTCTTTCGCCAGCTGGCCGTTTTTGCCGGTGATGAGGTATTTCACTTTTCACCCTCGTATTGAAAAACGACCTCCCCGTCGCGCAAGGACGGCAAAATGCGGTCTTTGGCCGACAGGAGGGGGTCCTTGAGCGGCCATTGCACCGCCACATCCGGGTCATTCCAGATGATTCCGCCTTCATTCTGCGGGGAATACGCGGATGTGCATTTGTACATCACTTCCGCGACCTCGCTCACGACCTGGAACCCATGGGCAAACCCCACGGGAACGTACAAGAGCTGCTTGTTTTCCTCACTGAGCTCGACGCCGACCCATTTCCCGAAATGCGGGGAGCCGTGCCTGACGTCGACCGCGACATCATAAATCGCGCCGCGCAGGCACGTCACCAGCTTTCCCTGGGCAAAAGGCGGTTTCTGATAATGAAGACCGCGCAGCACGCCGCGTCCCGACCGTGAATAGTTGTCCTGCACCAGGTGATCGCCGATGCCGGCCTTCGCGTAGTCGTCATGCTTGTACAGCTCGAGAAAAAAACCGCGGCTGTCGCCGAAGACCTGGGGCTGGACAAGCACGGGCCCGGGAATGGCCATGTTCCTGAATTCAAAGGGCATGGGGAACCTCTTGCTCGGCGACCATGCGCAGATAGGCTCCGTACGCGTTCTTGCTGTGGTTATCGGACGCCTTCAGCAGCTGTTCCCTGGTGATGTATCCCAATTTGAAGGCTATTTCTTCTATGCAGGCGAGCTTCAACCCCTGCCGGCGCTCGATCGTTGCAATGAATTCCCCTGCCTCGAGCAGGCTCTCATGCGTTCCCGTGTCGAGCCACGCATATCCCCTTCCCATCAGCTCGACGCGCAGCTTCCTGCGACGCAGATACTCCCTGTTCACGTCCGTGATTTCCAGCTCTCCGCGGTCGGATGGCTTGATGTGCTTTGCGATTTCAACAACGGAATTATCATAGAAGTACAGACCCGTGATGGCATACTTCGACTTCGGTTGCTTCGGCTTTTCCTCCACGGACAGCACGGTGCCGTTACGGTCGAACTCTACAATGCCGTAGCGTTCCGGGTCGTTGACGTAATAGCCGAAAACCGTCGCACCGCCAGACGCAGCCACATCGTTGATGGCTTTCAGCAAAAGATTCGTCAGACCGTGGCCGAAGAAAATATTGTCTCCCAGCACCAGGCAGACTGAATCCGTACCGATGAATTCGTCGCCGATGATGAATGCTTCCGCCAGCCCCCGCGGCTGCTCCTGTTCTTTATAGAAAAAGCGCAGCCCGAGATCCTCACCGCTCCCGAATATGTCCTTGAACCTCGGCAGATCCTGCGGCGTTGAAATGATGAGAATGTCCCTGATGCCGGAGAGCATCAGGACCGACAGCGGATAGTAAATCATAGGCTTGTCGTAGATGGGGAGCAATTGCTTGCATACACCACGGGTGATGGGATACAACCTTGTGCCGCTGCCTCCGGCGAGTATAATGCCTTTCATAGACCGCTCCTATCCCTGCGCAATGCGTTTTTTAAGAGCCGTGGCCGTGACCGACGCGGTCCCGACAACGGCAACGACGATGCCTGCTGCATAATTGGCGATGCGGGCGGCGTCAACGGTCTTCGCGCCGGAGGCCATTGCGAGTGTGAGCGTTGCAATGACCGTATCGCCGGCTCCCGTGACGTCGAATACCTCCCGCGCCATCGTGGGGATGTTGATCACGCTCCCCGAGCGCTCGAAGAGGCTCATTCCCTGCTCTCCCCGGGTAATCAGGACCGCGGCGCAGCGGAGTTTCCTCAGCAGCAGCGCACCGGCCCTGAGGAGCGACGGTTCATCTTCGATTTCGACTTTCGAACCCTGGGAGGCTTCCAGAATGTTCGGGGTCAGGATCGTTACCCCGCGGTACATGCCGAAGTGGCTGACTTTGGGATCAACGGACACGGGCACCCGGTGCTTTCGTGCGATACGCACGATATCACGCACGAGCTCAGCCGTCACCACGCCTTTGCAATAATCCGAAATCACGATTCCGTCGAGCCCGTCGAGAATGCAGTGCCGCACCTGTTTGTAGATGCGCTCATGCGATTCTTTATGGATGCGGTCCTTGGTTTCCCGGTCGAAACGAACGACCTGCTGATTATGCGCTATGACGCGCGTCTTGACGGTTGTCGGCCGTGCCTGCTCGATGATCAGGCCATCTGCGGGGATATTCTGCGCTTTGAGGAGATCGAGCACCTGCGAGCCCGCCTCATCCCGGCCGATCACGCCGCAGAGGCGCACTTTGCCGCCGAGGGCGTGGATGTTCTGCACAACATTGGCAGCCCCTCCCAGCAGGTGGTTTTCCCGCGTTACGTTGACGACCGGCACGGGCGCCTCCGGGGATATGCGCGTTACCTTGCCCCATACGTAATGATCCAGCACGATGTCTCCGACCACGAGGACGTGCGTTTTGGGAAACCGGTCGATCAGCTTTGCCAGACGTTTACGTTCCGCGACGGATGTCATTGAACGCTCGACACTCCTTCCATTTTCGTCAGGGTGGCGACAATGGAGCCGATGGAGATGGTGCTCTTCATCGTGACGGGGATTTTTCTCCTGTCGTCGGTGACCCAGATGTAGATTTCTCCCGTGTGCATGAACACGCCCTCGTATTTGGGAAACGTCCTGACCTTGATCGTGCTGAACGTTCCCGCAGGCGTCGTGATCTTCTCCCTGCCCATGACATGAATTTCCACTGCCCAGTTTTTCCCGCTGTCGTTCACGTCGACGATCATCTGCTTTCCCGGCACGTAATCGTCGCGTGTCCGCATGTAGTAGAGCGCCGCCAGGGCGTCTTCAACATGCGGAGGTATTCTGGTCGTCTCGGGCGGATCATTGTTCAGCCGCGAGACGACGGTCCCCTGCTTGACGTCGAAGATCATGCTGCGGCGCCGTTTGTGCTTGCCGTGCAGTTCCTGCAGATCGAACGCGAGGCTCGCAAGCGTTTCCGCATCCACGATGCTTTCCACCGTGTCCCGGACGGGGTATACCGCTTCAACCAGGCCGACGGAATGCGTCGTGGAGGTGAGCCGGTAGGTCGGGGTATGATCGTCCACCAGGTCTCCGTTTTTCACTTCCATGACGGCAATGCCCGCATCCACGATCCTGGACCAGCTGATGTTGTACGTCAGGCGTTCACCCGGTCGAAACGCGTTGTTGACCGTTTGATAATTATTCTGCTTCAGCGGCTGCTCGGCCCGGGCCGACCCGCCCGGCAGCATAGTTGCCCCGAGCAAAAGCAGGGCGATGCCGGTCAACCGTCTCATGGAATCGCCCTTTTCACGGCATCGAATATTTCTGCGACCGTGATCGCTTCCATACACGCCCTGCTGCCTTCCGGGCATTCTTTTTCTTCGCAGGGCACGCAGTGCATATCCTTCCGTATGACCTGATGCCCCCTGCCGAGCGGACCCGTGCGCCGCGGGTCGGTTGATCCGAACAGTCCGATCACCGGGGTATGCACCGCGGTGGCAAGATGCAGCGGCCCGGTATCGGAGCTTACGAGGCAGGCGCATCGCATCAGCAGGGCCGCGGATTCCGCGATCGACAGGTTTCCGGCAGCCGGGATCGCCTTTTCCTGCATCGAGGCCATGACGCTGCGGACCAGTTCGACATCCTCCGGCCCGCCGATGAAAACGACCATTGCGCCGGCCTCCCTGACAAGACGGTCCGCCAGCAGAGAAAAGCGTTCCGGGAACCAGTTTCGTGCGGGTCTGGCAGCACCCACGCTGCAATTCAGGGCGATCAGTTTTTTTGATCCATCGAAGCCATGGCGTGCCAGAAAAGCGTCTGCTGCCTGGACAGCCTCGCGGGATACCCGCAGTTCAATCTCAGTCACATCGCCGGCTATCCCGAGCGGACGAAGCGTCTCGAGAAAATTTTCCGCTGCGTGCATGCGCCGGTCGCCCGAGGACGACAGCCGTTTCTTTCGATAAACAAGCGTCCTTCCCGCCCCGGCGATCCGCCTGAGCACACCGGAACGCAGTGAGGGCTGGAGATCCACAAACAGATCAAATCGTTCCCTGCGCAGCATGAAGGCAAACCGAAAAAAATCACGGTAATTTTTCTTGAATTGCGTTTTATCGAAAATCAGGACACGATCCGCGACTGCCGATCCTTCCATGACCGGCTTCATTCCGGGCGAGACAACTATCGTTATTTGAGCAGAAGGAAAAGTCCTTTTAAAAGCATTCACTGCGGGGAGCGTATGCAGCAGATCTCCGATGGCTCCCGGCTTGAAAAAAAGCGCTTTATCGATGTTCATGTGATCGACATTATATTCCAAGGTGCTGAAATTGTAAAGATATTTTTGCTCCGGACGCCTGCGGTTGGTTACAGAAAAACTGATTGTGTCGGCTCGAAGAACTTGGAACAAGGCGCACTGAAATGTTCCGTCAATAGGCAATAGAGGAATCGGCCTTGAAACAGCCGAAAAAGAAGGGTATTATGAAGGGTATGTGCAACCCGACACGTCTCAGCACATAAGGATGTATATTTTACTGAATCTCAAGAAAGGATGGTACCTGGCATGGCAACACCGAAAGTTGATCTGGATTTGTGCATCGGATGCGGTCTTTGCTCCGAACTTTGCCCCAAGGTTTTTGAACTGAGGGATGAGAAGGCGTGGATCACTAACCCGAACGGCTGCGATACCTGCGATTGTCAGCAGGCAGTCGACAGTTGTCCGGTTACTGCAATCTCTCTGGAATGACCCGGTATTCTCTTATGCAAAGGGGCACGAGCGTGCCCCTTTTTTCCCCTTCGCCGCTCTTCAGTGCTTGTTCTGATATTTTATCTTGACAATTCAACCCTGTTCCCGCATATTGACATCGATCCTCACGAATGCCGCTGTGGCGGAACTGGCAGACGCAAGGGACTTAAAATCCCTCGGGGGGCGACTCCCGTACCGGTTCGATCCCGGTCAGCGGCACCACAGAATCAAATACTTGTGATGTCTTCTCACCGCGATCCGTCTGCTTCAATTCAGCCCTTATACCCGAATTTATGCCCGCAACGTACGCACACCTGATATTTTCACGGGCTTCGTTGTGAAGCGCTGTAATCCTGTCTGAGGGCTTCTTTAACTAATGCTAATGCTGCTGGCAGCCCTTCTTGTTATGCAAATAAAGAACACTTTTTGCCACAAATTTATGGATGTCAACCATAAAGTACATCAGATGCCGTAGGTCTCCTTCTATCTCCTTCACGAGGGCAAC
>DATHDE010000106.1:0-28707 GCA_035490495.1 Nitrospirota bacterium | reverse complement strand
CTCAAGCCTATCCTGGATGCCATGCACAAGTGGGGCACGAAGTACGTAATGCAGAACAACAAGCAGAATGACAAGATTGCCTGCAGGGTAAAAGGTTCGGCTGCCTAGGGGTCTTGCAGGAATAAAAAAATTGACCAAAGAAGTGCATGCTTCTTAATTGAGTGATTATTCTTCGATATCAATTGATATATTCACAACACAATTACCAGAAGTTTCTACCTGTTTTCTGCACTCTTACCCGGTGGGGTGCATATGCTCATAACCTAGTTGCGTGTAAATCTATTTCAGGACGTACAAAAAGTTTCATTTCGCATTGTCATTGCACATCTAAAAAGTCTCTCTTTTCATCTTTCCCTTCAAATTAAATTCCATTATACTACTTCTAGTGTTAACGACTGGTTTCCGGTTTTCATCAATATCGGTATTTGTTCTAAATATCGCCAGTATCTATATATTAATCATATATGCCCTTCTGTCCAAATCCAGAGTGTGATCATAAACGTCGCTTAGGAGAGCCAGCTGAATTTTCAAAGGGAGTATCAACCTGTTCAGACTGCGGTACGCTATTAACTGAACATGCACCTCAATTTGAAACAAGTAAAGAGCTGGAGAAGGATGAAGGGTGGACCTGTCCACAATGCGGTCACGTCAACAGGAATGATTTATCGCTTTGCTCATGCGGCTACGATTTTAATCGTTCTGTGAATTCTGAAATGCCGAAAGCCATGAAGGCTATTTCATGGACCTGCCCACAGTGCAATCAAATCCAGTATGAAGACTTGACGCGCTGTTCATGCGGTTATGATCATGTCAACGCACAGAAAAACAAGCGAGTGTTTACAGTTCAATTCAGCGGCTCATCACATGAGTATTTTCGCATCTGGATCGTAAACTTATGCCTCACACTCTTTACTTTCGGGATTTATTCAGCCTGGGCAAAGGTTCGCAAAAAGCGCTATTTCTACTCACACACTACTGTAGATGGGACCCCGTTCCAGTATCTCGGTCAGCCTATTCCAATCCTTAAAGGCCGTGTAATCGCGGCTTCAGCCTTCGTCATCTATTATATTTCGACTCATTTTTTTACCTTTCTGTTGCCTTACATCTTTGTAATAGGAGCAGTAGCAGCCCCTTGGGTTCTCATTCGTTCTGCCTCTTTTAATGCACGATACTCGGCATTCCGCAACATGACATTTCATTTTAATGGGACTTATTTAGACGCTTTGAAAACGTTGTACGCATGGGGTGTTATTCCCGCTTTTGTTCTCGGGATGATGTTTCATTGGTGGGGTAAGGCTGTCATTGCCGGCGTTATTATTTTTATTTTCGGCATCTCATTTCCCTGGTGGATAAGACAGGTCAGAAATTTTCTTATTACCCACAATTCCTTTGGCAATAAAAAAGGCTTTTTTGCCGCTACGGGCGGACAGTTCTTCGCCATCTATTTTAAGTCAAGCCTCATCATGGCGGGCATAGGAATCGTCATCGGTTTTATCGCGGTTCCTTTCGCAACCGTCCTGTTTGAGAAAAAGTCATTATTATTCACTTGGCTCTTGATGCTTCCACTATATACGGGATACGTAATTGGGTACGCCTACGTTCAAGCGCATAGCAGCAACCTCGTCTGGAACCATACTAGGCTTGGACCTCTCAGCTTTGAATCTACGCTGTCTGGCTGGGGAATGACAAAACTTTACCTAACCAATGCTCTCGCCATCATTGCTACGCTCGGGCTTTTAACTCCATGGGCGGTCATGCGGACTCTCAAATACCGTGCAGATCACATGAAGATCCTACAGGAAGGAAAACTTATTGAATTTCAGGGAAGCGATATGGCCGCAGTAGAAGCAACTGGTGCGGAAACTGTGGACTTTTTCGATATGGACTTGTCATTATGATAATAGCAGGCACATACTATGACGGCCGCGTGCCGATAGCAGTACCTGCGACAATGGAAGTTGCGGGATATGAAGCGGCATTTACAACTTCCGATGCTTCTTTCCGTTGTCCAGTCATGTCTCTGCAGGTATCTCCACGCATCGGCAAATCTGACCGGTTTATTGCACTTCCAGCAGGAGGTCAATTTCAATGCTCTGATCATGAACTACTGGATTCGCTACCCCAGATAAGTCCTTCAGAGGGACCAGTTGCTTGGCTAGAGGACAGATGGGCGATTGCACTGCTCGGAATCTTAATTATCGCATGCCTTTTATGTGTGGGCTACTTTTTCGGGCTGCCCGCTGCAGCAGAGCGTATTGCAATCCGAATTCCAATCACGACAGAGCAAGCGCTGGGCCAACAAGTTCTTACGGTGCTGGATGAATACAAGTGGCTCAAACCCACGAATCTTTCCACCGAACGGCAGAGCAGTATCAGGGCGGGTTTTGATATGCTTCGGAGCAACCTTCCTTTTCATGATTACTACAAACTGGAATTTCGCGCCTCTAAAAGCTTTGGTGCGAATGCATTTGCTTTCCCTGGTGGTGTGATTGTTATTACAGACGATTTGGTCGAATTTGCAAATTCACAAGAAGAAGTGCTCGCTGTATTAGCCCACGAAATCGGGCATGTAGAACTTCGTCACACTGTGAGAAGCATCCTACAAAACTCCGTAGTCGCCGTTGCCGCAGCCACGGTCACTTCCGACGCTGCATCGTTGAGTACCGCGGTTGCGGGTTTGCCTGTCATGGTAGCGCAGACAAAATATTCCCGTCAGTTTGAGGCTTCTGCTGACGAGTTTGCATTTAAGCTTCTGAAGCAGAAAAATTACTCTCCAGCTGCTTTTGCATCCTTGATGGAAAGATTGGCAGAAAAGTATAAGGGTGACGAACATGCGTATGCCTACATTTCAACACATCCGCTTACTGAGGAGCGAGTAAGACGCGCTCGTGAGGAGTCGGTTTCGGCTGTTTCGAACGCTGATATAACCAATATAAAAGCGAGTTTTGAAGAAGCAATCCGACGCGATAATAACAAAGCGATTCCACTCATTTCAGAGACAATCGCCTCTGGCTCGCTCACTCCTGAAAAGGAAGCGGTGGCGTATAACACGAGAGGTATATTATGGATGAGTGAACAGGGACATGTAAATGCCATAGCCGATTTTGATCAGGCAATCAAATTGAATCCACTGTTTTCGATGGCCTTTTTCAACCGTGGGATAGCGTATTTTCAAATGAGAAAATTCTCACTCGCCGCTTCTGATCTTAAGAAGGCTCTGCAACTCAATTCAGATGCCTACACTGCCATCTGGCTTTATCTTGCCCAAGCCAACGGTGGCGCCAGAGATGCTAGATCAGAATTAGCAGCCAATATAAAAAATATGAAGGCCGAGTGGCCTACCCCTGTTGTATTGCTTTATCTGGATAAAGATAGTTTAGATGCCGCCATGACCGCCATCTCAAATAGTGATTCGAAAGCACAAAATAAACAAATGTGCGAAGCCAACTTCTATATTGCTGAATGGCATCTTATCAAAGGCGAAAAAGAACGTGGGCTTCCCTTATTTTCTAAGGTGGTAAGTAACTGCCCGAAGAACTATCTTGAATATGCAGTTGCGAGAACAGAATTGGAAAGATTAAAATGACCATATGATTAAGGCTGGAGGAATCTCAGTATTCAGCATGGAGACTGCAAAAATGTAGAAATTAATATGGCGATAACCTTCACTTTCCTATTCTCGTTATTCCCAGCCCTCTTTAGATTCAATGCATCATCTAGAATTCGTCCGTGAATTCTTCTCTAAATCATCACCCTCACCTCTCTACCCTTGTCGACAATTTGCTCACTGTCATCCAGTTCTAGCGCGGCTTCATACAGCCCGCTATTTTATCTTCTTCAGTTTTCTGGCCAGCTCTTCGGTCTTGGACAGCAGATTCTCGACCTCGAGGACCCCCTTGTTCCAGAACCCTTTGTCTGAAATGTCGATGCCGAGATTCATGAAAATATTCTTCGGCGAATCGGACAGACCCGCGGACAGAAACTCCTTCACGTTCGTGATGAACCGGGGATCCCGCTTGACTGAGTTCTGGAGCGACTTGGAGATGAGCAGGCCGCTGGCATAGGAATAGACATAGAAAAAATAGCGGATATGATTCCAGTATACCCACCAGTTCTCCGAACCGGCCGATTGCTCGACAGCGGGCCCCATGTACGAAACCATGTGCGTGCGGAACAGCCCGCCGATGTCCCCCCTCGATAGATATCCCGATGCGCGGTAGGCGGCGTGCAGCTCCTGTTCGAAGCGGTAGCAGGCGATCTGGCGGAAAATGGAGGAAATGTCATCATTCAGCTTCTGCATCATGATCGCAAGCCGCATTTCATCGTCAGCCGAGCGGAGAATTTCCTCGAGCACGAAATCCTCCATGAACGTGCTGGCGACTTCGGCCGTGGAGGTGGGTGTGCCGAAATCCAGGGCGTGCTGCTTCGCGCGGATGAGCTCGTTGTTGATGCCGTGGCCGAGTTCATGGGCGATCGTGAGAACGTCGTGCAGCGTGCCGCCGTGGTTCAGCAGGATATAGGTCGGCTGCGTTATGAGATGGTGCATGCAGAACGCTCCGCTATCCTTGCCCTTGCGCGGGTAGGCGTCGATCTGGCCGTTCGCGGCGAACCCCGCGAGGATGTCGCCGAATTGCGCGTCGAGGCCGTTCATCACCCGGTGCACCAGCTTGAGCGCCGCAGGATAGGAATAGCGCCGGGATACGGTGCCGTACTCCACATTCCGCTCGTGGTAGGCGAGCCGTTTCACGCCGAGCAGTTTCGCCTTGAGCGTATAGAAGCGCGCGGAAATGTCAAAGCGGTCGGCCACCGCGGCAACGAGCGTGTCAACAACGCCCGTGTCGATATCATCGGCCAGGTGCCGCAGCGTGTCCGGCCGCGGCGCTCCGCGCAGTTCGTCGTCGACCTTCTTGTTCGCGAGCACGGAGTTGAGTTCCGCTTCCGCAACATCCGCGTTTTTTTCGAGCACATCGTTGAACGCCCGCGCAGCCGAATCGCGGACCCGCTTGCCCTTGCTGTTCATGAGGCCGACGAGTTCTGCGAACGGCTTCACTTTCCGTGCGCCGGTATCTGTGATCACGGACCGCTCTTCGCGCGACAGGAAGCCCGATGTCATCTTGGTCCAGTTCGCGTACGAGGTCGCGCTCTTGAGGTTCAGGATCTTTTCTTCGGCCTCGCTCAAATGGTAGCGGGATTCCGCAAAGATCCGTTCGAGAAAGTGCCGGTACGTTGCCAGGCCGCCGAAGTCGAGAAACCGCTGCTGTGCGTCCGGCTTGATCCGGGCGATGCGAAGCTCGAAAAAGCGGATGTCGTTTTCGATCTTCTTGCTCAGGTCTTCGATCTTGTTGAAACGCGCTTTGAGTTTCGAGTCGTTCTGGTCCTGCTGCGTCCGGAGCCAGAAGTAGTAGCCCTCCGCGCCGTCCGAGCCCGTAGTGCGCTTCCACGACTCATACTCATTGAGCGCCCTGCGGAGCACGGCGGGTTCCTCGAGATAGTCGCTCCGGTCCTTCCACCGGTTGATGAAGGCGTAGCTCGTGCGCTCGATCCCCTTTCGCAGGGCGGCCATCCGCGGATCGCTGTCGCCCCGGAACAGCGGCTTGAGATTCCACGTGGTCTGCTTGATCGCGAGTTTTCTGTTGCTCCTGATCGCCGGGACGGCGCGACGTGTCTTCATGCCTTCTCCTTCCCTGACCGGTGATAATCATCCCTTCTGCCAAGTATACTCAAAAAGCGAGGGAGAATCAAAAAAAGGCGTCCCTGGCCCTCCTTTCGCGACTCGAAAACCTGCTGCCGAAATAACACTTGACATTTACAGCGTGGTATGGGATTATTGGCACCGAAGTTCGGAAGTCTTTGTTGGGAAGAGGTCGCAAAGATTCGACTTTGCGGCTTTTTTTTTGACATTTCCGCTAGCTTCGACATCCACAGAAGGAGGTTCAACCCGTAATGGCAAAAGGCACCGTTAAGTGGTTCAATGATTCCAAAGGATTTGGATTCATAACCAAGGAAGACGGCGGAGATGTTTTTGTCCACTTTTCCGACATTCAGGACAGCGGTTTCAAGACCCTGGCCGAAGGTCAGAATGTGACGTTCGACGTTGTTGACAGCCCCAAGGGCCCCAAAGCTGCGAACGTTGTAAAACTCTAAGCGCACTAACTTGAAGAAGGCGGGCCTCCCTGACGGGACGGCCCGCCTTTCTTTTTCCCCTGTTTTTCCCCCGTTTTTCCCCCGTTTTTTTTCTTTTTCCGCACCAGCGTCTATGGTATACTGCGGGGCATGATAAAAGAATTCATTCCTCTCGATCAGGTCCTTTCAAAACGAGCTGCACTCTCTCCCCGCGCAACGTTCGTTAAATTCGACGGGAAAAAATTCTCCTACCGGGAAATGGACCGGCTGGCCACGGTGTTTGCTGCGGAACTCATCCGGCGCGGCATGAAGCCGGGCGACCGGGTCGCCATACTGTGCCAGAACTGTCCCTACTATATTGCCGCATATTTCGGCATTATCCGCGGGGGCGGCATTGTACTGCCGCTCAACAACCTGCTCACCTCCGGGGAAATCGACTTTATCCTGAACGACGCAGGCGTCATGATCTGCCTCTATGACGCGGATTGCGCCGGAACGGCGAAAAAACTCGTGCAAACGGAAGCGCGCAAGTACCTGATGCTGACAGAACTTGCCCATAGCGACGTGCAGACCGACGGATTCGTGTCCCCGCCGCACTCGGTCGAGGATATATCCACCATTCTCTACACTTCCGGGACGACAGGCCGTCCCAAAGGCGCGCTTCTGACACACCGGAACATTCTTTCGAATGCGATTTCCGCGACGCAGGTCATCCATGTAACGCACAAGGACCGGTTTATCGTGTTTCTGCCGCTGTTCCATTCTTTCACCTACACGGTCTGCGTCATCCTGCCGATGGTCACCGGATCCATGATATCGCTGCTGGCGTCGGTTCGTCCGTTTTCCCGCGTTGTCAAGAGTCTGATTACCGACCGGATAACTCTATTCATAGCCATCCCGACAGTGTACAAGATCCTCGCGGAAAAGAATATGCCCTTCCTCGTGAAATTGCTCCTGAACCTGCGGTTGTGCATCTCCGGGGCCGCTCCGCTGCCTGTCAAGGTTATCCATGAATTCGAAAAAGCCTTCAAGGTTCCTCTTTTGGAAGGCTACGGCCTCACGGAAGCTTCGCCCGTTGTCTCGATCAATCCGCTCGAGATGGACAAAAGGAAACCGGGGACCGTCGGGCTTCCGCTTCCCGGTGTGGATGTCAAGATCGTGGACGACAGCGGAGAACAGTGTCCCCCGGGCATTGCGGGTGAACTCCTGGTGCGGGGGCCGAATGTGATGAAAGGGTACCTGAACAAGCCCGAGGACAACGCAAAAACGCTGCGGGACGGCTGGCTCTATACCGGGGATGTGGCAAGCCTTGACGAGTCGGGCCACATACGAATTATCGATCGCAAGAAGGACATGATCATCGTGGACGGTTTGAACGTCTATCCCTACGAAGTCGAGGAAGTCCTCTACCGCCACGAAGCGGTCAAGGACTGCTCCATGATCGGCGTGGCCCACGAGCTGGAAGAGGGCAAGGAACTGGCCATCATGTACGTTGTGCTGAAAGAGGGCAAACAAGCGACGGCAAAGGAACTCCGTGAGTTTCTGACCAAACATATTGCGCATTACAAAATCCCGCGCCGTTTCATCTTCAACGAAGAACTGCCCCGGACCGCCACCGGCAAGATCATGAAAAAAGAGCTCCGCAAGCTGTACAAGGAGAAGGATCAAAAACGCTCGTCTTCGTGATGCCAGCCTGAGGCAATGGAACACTCATCCCGGCTCATCCCCGTCCCTCTGCGCGCCGGCAGCGCCGGCATCGCAATCATCTCGCTCTCTGTTCTTTTGCTCTCGTTCGTATCATTCCTGAGAGCCATCCCCATTGCCGTTTTCACTGCAGCTATCATCCTGGTCCTGTGCTCATGGTTCTCGCGGGATCAGCACGCACTGCATCTGGCCGTGTTCACTGCAGCTCTCACTGCCGTTCGTTCTCTGCTCCCCTCCCTTCCTCCCTGGCCGTATACGCTGTTGATCCCGCTGCTCGCTTCCTCCGGCATCGGCACAATCGTGCCGCGCATGCGCAGGTCGTATCAATGGATGCGGCGCGGCACGCTGGACAGGGATATGCTCATCAGTATATTCGTCATTGCGGTCATATCCGGAGCTGCGCTCGCCCTCTGGGTTGTCGTGCTCAAACCCGATCTTACTGTACACCTGAACAACCTGCCGTACATGCCCCTCTGGCTTTTGCCGCTTGCAGGCCTCGCATTTGCCTCGGCCAATGCCGCCACGGAGGAGTTCATCTATCGCGGCATGATCATGCATGCGCTCGACAGCGCCGCCGGAGCCGGTGTTCTGTCGCTCCTCGTCCAAGCATGGCTCTTCGGCGCAATGCATTATTTCCAGGGCTTTCCGAACGGCTGGTGGGGTGTTGCCATGACCTTCATCTACGGCGTCATGCTGGGCTGGCTCCGCCGCCGTGCGCAGGGCCTGCTCGCGCCGTGGATCGCGCATATGTTTGCAGACCTGGTGATTTTCGTCATCGTGGCGGAGATTGCCGTGAAATAAGTGCCCGCAACGCATGAACCGCAATTTTGACTTGCTTTCCTATTTATGTTAAAAGTAAAAGCACTATCGGAGACCGTCCATAAATTGACGGTACGACTCCGTTTGAAAACCACCAACACCAGAAACAGCTTGGATTTTGATGCTGAAAAATAGTAATATCGCTTTTTTCTATGCCCTGAAAATACCATCTTGCAACTCAGTTTTAACTTGATCCGAGCCGAAATGTAGAAACCTTCCTGGAGACGATTTCGTGGAGAAGGTTGAACGAACGGAGGGCTGGTCTGCTATGAACGACGAACTCAAGAATATAAGCACCGAAGGCTTTTGGTGGAAACGGTTCTTTTACACCGTTACCGGAGCAGACCATGATTATGAATTAGGCCCGAACTGGTTTGCCTCGGTAATGGGCACGGGAATTATCGCCAACGCTGCCGCCTCGCTGCCCCGATTCTCCGGCAAACTCCACAGTTTTGCAGTCGTTATCTGGTGCCTTGCTTCCTTGATGCTGATCGGGCTTGTTCTTGCTACGAGCACCTTTCTGTTCCGGCGACATAATGCATGGAAGAGACATTTCCGGGACCCCATGATGGCACAATTCTATGGGGCGCCTCCCATGGCCGCGCTTACCGTTGCAGGGGGGACCCTCCTGCTGGGCCACACTCTTATCGGCCGTGAACTTGCGATGGAAATTGCGTGGTCCCTCTGGTTCCTGGGCACGATTGCAGGTCTTAGTGCTGCGGTCGTCATTCCTTACCGCCTGTTTACCATATTCAACGTACGGCCTGACTCCGCCTTCGGGGGGTGGCTCATGCCGGTTGTCCCCCCTATGGTCTCCGCAGCAATCGGCGCGATGCTAGTTCCCTATACCCCCGAGGGAGTACTGAGACAGACTATGTTTTACGTCTGTTTTTCCATGTTCGGCCTGAGTCTTCTGGCTGCGCTGATCATCATTTCAATGATCTGGAGCCGTCTGGCGCATCACGGAACCTCCGGCACCTCCCGCGTTCCCACCCTGTGGATCGTTCTGGGCCCCCTGGGACAATCAATGACCGCCGCCGGTTTACTCGGCAATGTCGCAAAGGGCGCGGTTCCGGCTGAAATTGCCCATGCCTTTGAATTGTTCGCTGTGCTCTACGGCGTTCCGATCTTCGGGTTTGTGATCCTCTGGACCTGTTTCGCAGTTCTTTTAACGCTCAGGGCCCGCCAAAGACATATGAGATTTGCCCTGACCTATTGGGCATTCACTTTCCCCGTTGGTACGTGCGTCACTGGTACAGCTCAATTGGCGCGTCATACCGGTCTTCCTCTGTTCGAATGGGCCAGCATCCTTTATTATACGGGACTGCTCGCTGCATGGGTGGTAGCCGCCTTCGGAACTACCAGGGGGATGATAACGGGGCATCTTTTCCAGCCGCCATTGGCATCAGCAAAGCCCATAATATCTGTCAAAGAGCATGACGAAAGGGCTGATACGATGTAAGAACATCGGATACTCAAGGGGGAGAGGGGTATTCGGTATTCCTGTTGCAAGCAACGGGGTATCTTACAATCACATGAACGATTTTCTCTAATCCGTCAGTCGAGTCTCGCACTCTGCTGCTCGGGTCTCACCACGGCGTTCCCGTGCAAATTCCACCTGGGGATTCTGCGTTCGTTGTAACCTGCAACCGTAGTCATTCCATCTCTTGTGTATACCTGGTAGATTTGCTAGTCTTGTATCAGGAAGAAATTCACATGGGAAAAAACCGAATGGAAGCATTCAGCGATGGGGTCCTGGCCATCATCATCACGATCATGGTCCTGGAAATGAAGGTGCCCCAGGGCACCGGCTTTTCCGCGCTCAAGCCCGTGCTCCCCGTTTTTTTCAGCTATGTCCTGAGCTTTGTCTATATCGGCATCTACTGGAACAATCACCACCATATGCTGCATGTCACGCAGCACGTCAGCGGCCCGATCCTGTGGGCCAATCTGCACCTGCTCTTCTGGCTGTCGCTCTTTCCGTTTGTCACCGGATGGATGGGAGAGAACCGCTTTGCTCCGGAACCAACGATGCTTTACGGCATCGTGCTGTTCATGGCGGCGATCGCGTATTTCATCCTTCAGCGGACCATCATCGCAAGGCATGGACGAGATTCCCTTTTAGCCGTTGCTGTGGGGCGGGATTTCAAGGGCAAGATCTCGCCCGTCATCTATGCAATCGCGATCGGAACTGCATGCATCTCTTCGTGGATATCGCAAGCGCTCTTCGTCCTGGTCGCTGCCATCTGGCTGATCCCGGACCGCCGCATTGAGCAGGTAGTGGATAAACATAAACCAGGGGAATAAATACCGGGAGGATTTTCGTTCAGCTTTTTTAGTAGAGATCATACTCAAGCAGTCTGCACTGGATATTGCTGTTAAAAAACTCCCAGCGCTGTTTCGGCTTGAGGCCCACCCGCTTGGCCAGCTTCGGGCTTCCCGTGAAGACATATCCGGTGTATCCCGTGCATTTTTTCTTGAAATAGTCGCCGATCCTCTTATAAACGCCTTCGAGCTCGCTCCGATCGCCCATGCGCTCTCCGTATTCCGGGTTCAGAACAATGACCCCGGCCCCTTCCGGCACGGCCGTATCTTCAAAGGAACAGGCGCTGAACTCAATCACATGTTCGACACCGGCAGTAGCGGCGTTTTTCCGCGCAGCATCGACTGCAATGGGGTTGATGTCCGTCGCGATGATCTTCCCTGATAAAGATTTTCTCGATTCCGTTCGCGCCCGATCCCGCATATCCTTCCACGCCTTTTCATCGAAGCCTTTGAGGTGCATGAAACCGAAGTTGCTTCTGAGCAGTCCGGGCTCCCTGCCCAGACCCATGAGCGCGGCTTCGATTGCAAGCGTGCCGCTGCCGCACATGGGGTTGATAAACGCGCTGCTGCCGTCCCATGACGTCGCGAACACGACGGCCGCAGCGAGGGTCTCCTGCATGGGCGCTTCAAGCGGGATCTTGCGATATCCGCGCCGTGAAAGAGGTTCTCCCGAGGTGTCAAGGTACAGAACACAGCGGTCGTCTTTCCAGTACAGGTGCACCACCGTCCCGCGCCGTTCGGGCCCTGAATCCGGCCGGCGGCCGGTCTTTTGTCTCAACCGGTCTACAATGGCGTCCTTGCATTTGAGCGCTGCATACCGCACGTCGCGAATCCCTTCCTGCTCGACGCTGGCGGTGACGCAGAGATAGCCGTCCTCGGGCACAAAGTCCTCCCAAGCTACAGCAGCCACCCGCTCGTACAAGTCTTCCGCTTGTTTCGCGAAAGACGCATCCAGTTGAAACAATACACGATGGGCTGTACGAAGCGCCAGGTTCAGACGCATGCAGTCCGCCAGGGTCCCATAGGTTTCCACTCCCGCCGTCTTTTCCGAACGGATAGGGAATCCCCGGCCGACGAGTTCATTTTTCAGAAAGGGAGATATGCCTTTAGCGCAGGTAATGAGTATGGAGGATGTGTGCATGAAAACTTCGTGTGAGGGGGAGCACTTGCGCGGCCGGCTGTCGTGCCGGCCGCAATGGAAAGATCAGTTGCCGGACGCCATAAGGCGTTCTTTATCCTTGAACAACACTCCGCATTTGTTCGAGTAAAGCTTCCGCACGATGCCTTTGCCGAATATATCGTGCAGCACCACTTCGCCGACGCGATACTTGCTGCCCATGTCGTACGTGCGCTCCTTCCCTTTGGCCGCTGCGATGCTGCTCTCCCAGAGCTGCTCAGCCGCCTTGAGCGCGTCCTCCTGCTTCTTGACAACCCTGCTCTTCTTCGGAGCATCGGGATCCCTGAACTTATGGGCGCTGCCGCAGGTCGTGCATTTGACTTTGGCAATTGATTCCCCGTCCATTGCCACGATAATATGAGTGCTGCCGACCTTGCACTTGGTGCAATAGGATGTAACAGCGGCGCCTTCTGAATTCTGTATCATACGCTTTCTCCTTTTTCCCTGCCATCCGCGATGCCCCCTCAGGTCCATCGCACAGTACCGGATAGTATACACCTTTTTCAAGGGAAAAGCTCTTACTCATTTCAGCAGGGTGGGAAGAGGCGGATTTTGAAAAAAAATCGAGGGTTTGGGTTCCGCAGCCGGCATAAGCCTGCACTCGTTGAAAATCCGCGCCATGCACGGCCTGCACCGTTCCGGATCGAGCCGGGTGAGCACCATTTTCTTTACTGCATCGCGCTTCGACAGGAAGACGTTTTCCTCGCCAAGGCGGTCAAGATAACCCCCTCTGCCGAGCATGTCCAGGACATCGCTCTTCATTGAGCACAAATACAGCTTCCTTCCCGACAGGTGGAGGTTGCGCGCTTCATCAGCCAGCATTTCGCACCCCGCCACATCGATGAAGTTGATGCCCCCGCCCACTACGAGGATGTGGGCCTGCTCCGGGTTCGTCTTCGTTATATCATGGAGCGATTCTGCAAAGTGGTCCACCGCACCGAAAAAAAGTGACCCGTCGATGCGTACCATCTTCATTTGAGGACATTCCGGGGACGGTAACTTCTCGATATTAACAAAACTCCTGCGGTCGCTCGCGGGGTCGGGCACCAGGGTGACGAAGTTGGGATGCGACGTCCGGTTGAGATACAGAAGCAGCGAGAGCATGACGCCGATATAGATCGCGAACTCAAGTTCCACGAGAAGCGTCGCCAGAAACGTGATGAGGAGGACAACCGCTTCCTGCTTGCTCGTTTTTGCAATCGTTGTTATGTTCCGCATGTCCACGAGGCCATATGCTACAACGAGCAGAACCGCGGCCATCGCCGGAATGGGGAGGTAGGCGGTGAGCGGGGCGATGAGCAGCAGAATGGCCGTCAGCAACAGTGCTGCGAACACAGCCGCCATCGGCGTTTGCGCGCCGGCTTCATAGTTGACGCCGCTCCGGGTGAAGGAGCCCGACGCGGCATAGCTTGAGAAGAAACTGCCGATCAGGTTCGACAGCCCCTGCCCGATAAACTCCTGGTTGCTGTCAATGCGCTGATGGGACCGGGTCGCCACGGAGCGCGCGATGGAAACGGCCTCGGCAAGTCCAAGCATGGAGATCGCCAGGGCAGCCGGGGCGAGTCTGCGCACCGACGCCGTGCTCACATCAGGCAGGGAGAAGGGCGGCAGCCGCGACGGCAGCGAGCCGATGAGCCGCACGCCGTGCTCCTTGCCGTGCAGCGCCAACGCCAGAAGGCTTGCCGCGATCATGGCGAAGAGCATGCCGGGCTTGCGCGGCGCATAGATTTTGAACAGTACGGCCGCCGCAAGGGAGCATATGCCGATGATGAGCGCGTACACATTCATCTCCGGAAGCGAGCGGAAGAAGTCGATCCAGATGTGGATGAATGCATGGCGTTTCGAGCCTGGCAGGCCGAACAGGTTGGCGATCTGGCTCGTCGCGATCAGGACGGCGGCGCCCGCGGTGAACCCGATGACGACGGAATGCGAAACGAAGTTCACGAGGGCGCCCATGCGGGCCAGCCCCAGCGCAAACTGGAACAGGCCGGCGAGGAACGTTATGGCCAGCACCATCTCGATGTACTGAGCGCTTGCGGGTTCGGCCAGGGGGCTGACGGTTGTGAAAACGACGATGGAGATTGCGGTCGTGGGACCCGAGATAAGGTGCATCGACGATCCAAACAGTGCGGCGATGATTGTCGGAACGATTGCGGCATACAGGCCGTATTCCGGCGGAAGGCCTGCGATGATCGCGAAGGCGACGCCCTGGGGCAGTACAATGACCGCGCCGGTGAGACCTGCGATAAAATCGGCCCGCAGATTCCTTTTCGTCAGGAGATTGTGCCAGCCGAGAAATGGAAATATTTTCAGCAGGCGATCCCGCACCTGCGTGGGGTTGTCGGATGTAGCATCGTAGTTCATAGCAGTTCTCTCGTCATCGATTATAATACCGTCGTACCCAGTATACCCGCTCCCCGACGCTTCGTCCAGTAGTGTTTCAACACGTCGGAGTGATTGCTCCTGTATGCCCCGGCTGAGGCGTGGAGGACCTTTTGCGCTTGAATTCGCAGTATTATTCTGTTACTATAAAAAGGTTGTAGGCGAAGTGAGGAGGAGCTGCGGTGCAACGTGCCGACCTGACAACCAGGACAGTTGCGGCTTTTGTGGATTTTTTGGTGGTTCTCGGCCTTGCCAGGCTGCCCGATGTGATAGGAGTGCTGGCCGCTGCGGGATACATTCTCCTCCGCGACGGATTGTTCGACCGCAGCAGCATAGGAAAAAAATTAACAAATCTTCGCATGACCGTCGCTGAAGACGCAGCGCTCCCTGCAACCTACCGAGAATCAATCATCAGAAACGCACCTCTTGCCGCTGCCTATCTCCTGTTCCTGATTCCTTATGCCGGATGGGTGCTTTGTCCTCTCGTTGTCGTGATCGAGTGGCTTGCGGCGATCGGTGACGAGCAGGGCATGCGCGTGGGCGATCTCCTGGCGCGGACCCGGATCGTCCAGAGCCTGCCGGACGAGGCTGTTGGGCGCAGCATGGACAAGGAAGCCGCCGGTGCAGAGCAGGATATGCGGCTTCCCTGACCAGCGGCAAAGAGAACATACTTTAGTTTTTGAAAGGAGCTCCTGCAGACAATGCTGATCAATTCCGTTATGGGCTGGTTTTCGAACGACATGGCCATCGACCTCGGCACGGCGAACACGCTCGTCTATGTGAAGGGCAAGGGCATCGTGTGCAACGAGCCTTCGGTTGTCGCTATATCGTCCAAAACGGGCAAGGTCCTTGCCGTCGGGTCCGAAGCCAAGCGCATGCTCGGCCGGACCCCCGGCGACATCAAGACGATCCGGCCGATCAAGGACGGCGTGATTTCCGACTTCGATTACACCGGAGAGATGCTGAAATATTTCATTCAGCGCGTTCACAACCGCAAGTCCTTCATGAGGCCGCGCATCGTCATCGGCGTCCCCTCGGGCATCACCCAGGTGGAGCAGCGTGCGGTCAAGGATGCGGCGATTTCCTCGGGCGGCCGCGATGTCTACCTGATCGAGGAGCCCGTTGCTGCTGCCATCGGCACCGGCTTGCCCATTTCCGAGCCTTCCGGCAATATGATCGTGGACATCGGCGGCGGCACGACCGACATCGCCGTCATCTCCATGGACGGAGTCGTGTACAGCAAGGCCATCCGCGTGGGCGGGGACAAGATGGATGAAGCGATTATCAACTACATCAAACGCAAGTATAACCTCCTCATCGGCGAAATGATGGCCGAGCAGATCAAAATGGAGCTGGGGTCCGCCTATAAAACGGACAGCGACCGCCATACCATGGAAATCAAGGGCCGCGACCTGGTGTCGGGCATTCCCAAAACGCTCATCCTGGATGACGACGAAGTGCGTGAAGCACTGTCCGAACCGGTGAGCCAGATCCTGAACGGCATCAAGCTGGCTTTGGAGAACACGCCGCCGGAGCTTTCCGCGGACATCGTGGACAAGGGGATCGTGCTTGCCGGCGGCGGTGCGCTGCTCAAGGGCATGGATATCTTCCTGCGCGAGGAGACATCGCTGCCCATCATCATCGCCGAGGACCCGCTCACCTGCGTCGCGCTCGGCGCCGGCAAGGTTCTGGACGACGAGGCCATCCTGAAAAAGGTCATCATGTAGTCCTGGGCCGGGACCGCGCATATCAGCGCCCCGACGTACAACACTGCCGCATCACTCCGGGCAACCGGGAACGGCATATCGAGGGAATTGCCTCGGGATGAACCGGTTTATCATAAAACACAAAAAAGCTATCGCCATTCTCATCCTCTTTGCGGTTCTGTTCTGGCTCCTTACTGTACAGGTGAAAAACGGTCGTTTCTCCTTCCTGGAAAAGCCCGTGCTTGCCGTTTCCGGCTTCGTGGAACGAATCGTTATGTGGCCCTTTTCCACAACTGCGGCGGTGCTGCGCGGCTACGTAGTTCTTGTTTACACGGAAAGCGAGAACCGAAGGCTGCACGGGGAAATTGACCGCCTGAAAATGGACAACGCCGTAACCAACGAGCTTCTCCTGGAAAACAACCGGCTGCGCCAGATGCTGGAATTCAAGGCGCTCCGCTATCCCGAGGCAATCGCCGTCAAGGTCATCGGAAAGGAACTGTCGCCTGCATCGAGCACGGTCACGATCAACAAGGGATCAGACCAGGGCATCCAGAAGGATATGGCGGTGATTACCGCTGCCGGCGTTGTCGGAAAAGTGCAATCGGTCACCGGGGGAACTGCCAAGGTCATCCTCCTCACCGATCCCGGCAATACGCTCGCCGTGCGGGTCCAGCGCAATCGCGAGGAGGGGCTGCTCGAAGGCAAGCTCGTGAATTGCGCGCTCAAATATGTATCCTACTATGCTGACATCCAGAAGGGCGATCTGCTGGTTACGTCCGGCCTCGACGGCATCTACCCGTCCGGTCTTGCAGTCGGAACCGTGGTGACGGTCTCGAAGCGAGAAGCCGTCGCTTTTCAGTCCATCACCGCAGAGCCGGCGGTCGGTTTCTCGCGCCTTGAAGAGGCGCTGGTGCTCAGGAAATGAAGCCCCTCGTGTATATCGCCATGTTCGTATTCCTTCTTCCTCTCCAGGCAGGGTTGCTCGCACTCTTGTCCATCGGCGGCATCGTGCCGGATCTCGGGCTGGCACTGCTTTTTATCATCGGCCTGCTGACCGGCCCGGCTGAAGCGACCATGGCGGGCATCGGCATCGGCCTGCTCCAGGACATCGGATCGGCAAGCTTTCTGGGCTTCACCGGACTGACGCGGGGCGTGGTCGGCCTGGGCGTAGGACTCATCGGAAGACATGTGCTCGACCGGTCGAGCCCGTTTATTATCCTTTTTCTCGCCCTGTTCAGCATTATCGAAGGGGCATGTATCAGCCTCTTTTTCCAGATAACCTACGGCGACGTCCCCTTCTTTACGCTGCTGTTCACTCGATACCTGCCTCGGACTCTCTACACTTGTGCGCTGTGTCTGGTTCTTCTCCGGTTTACGGACCGGAGCGATTTCCTGCGGCTGATCAAGCGGCCGGTCATCGGGAAGGAGCTCTAAGTGTATCAGGAAGGGCCGACGGACATCCAAAAAAGGCTTCCCCTTCTTGTCGTATTCATCGCAGTTTTCGCTCTGGCGCTCTTCGTCCGCCTCTGGTATCTGCAGGCGGTCAAGGGTTCCTTTTACTACGAACAGGCGGAGAGCAACAGGATCCGGCCGGTCAAGCTCAGACCGCCGCGCGGTATTATTTATGACCGCTACGGCCGCCCCCTGGTGGAAAATGTGCTGTCCTTCGATATTTCGCTCGTGCCCGAGGACGCTGTCGACGTCGAGGCTGCCATAACGAAAATATCCGCCCTCGCAAAGCTCGATCCGGCCGCTGTTCGTGCGGCGCTTGAAGAGGCGGAGCCGGTGCGCAACAAATACGAACCGGTCAAGATCCGTGAAGAAGCGCCGTGGGACGAGGTGGCGCTGGTGGAAGCGCACCAGGAGGACCTGCCGGGAACCATTATCGAGCCGGAGCACCGCAGGAACTACCCCTACGGAGGCCTTGCCTCCCATCAACTCGGCTACATCGGCAAGGTGTCCCAGACACAGCGGAAAAAGGAACAGGCGGACATCGGTGTGCTCGTCGGCCAGGGAGGGCTTGAAAAAATCTATGACAAACTCCTGCGCGGCAGGCCGGGCAGGCGCATGATCCAGGTGAATGCCGCCGGCCGCAAAGTCAAGGACCTCGGCATTGAAGAGCCGCGGCCGGGCACGGACCTCTACCTGACCATCGATCTCGATGCGCAGAAAGCCGCAGAAGAGGGGCTGGGAGAACGCGCAGGTGCGGTCGCTGCCATTGAGACGAATACGGGTGAGATCATCGCCCTTGCCAGTCATCCGAACTATGACCCGAACCTTTTCCCGCGGGGGATATCTCCGAAGGATTGGGTCCGTCTCACGAACGATTCGACGCACCCCCTGTACAACCGTGCGATCCAGAGCGTCTACCCCCCCGGGTCGACGTTCAAGATCATCGTCGCACTGGCAGGACTCGAATCAGGCGTGATCAATCCGGACGAAAAAATCAACTGCCATGGCTTTCTGAAAAGCGGCCGGCAAACCTTTCGATGCTGGAAGCACAACGGCCACGGCCCCATCTCCTTTCACCAGGCCCTCGTGGAATCATGCGACGTATATTTCTACACCATGGGGGAACGGATCGGCTGGGACAACATCGCCCGGTATGCCAGAAGACTCGGCTACGGCGGCCTTACGGGCATCCCCCTTCCTGACGAAAAACCGGGGAACATCCCGACGACGGAGTGGAAAAAGAGGCGCACTGGCGAAGCGTGGTACGCCGGGGATACCTACATTAATTCCATCGGCCAGGGATTTGTGCTCGTGAGCCCCCTCCAGGCCGCGCGCATGATCAGTGCCGTCGCCACGGGCGGCCTTTTGTATCCGCCGTCACTGCTCAGGCAGACGTATAACCGGGAAACCGGCGAGATCAAAACCTATTCCGATGATCATGCCCAGAAGGTAGCAATGGATTCCAAGGCACTCGCCGAGGTTCAGCAGGCGCTTGCCGGCGTTGTGGCGGAACCAGGGGGCACGGGGCATGCCGCTGCGACGCCGCTCACGACTGTTGCCGGCAAAACAGGGACTGCCCAGGTCATCGCGCAGAAGAATCCCGGCCGCAAGCTGTCGGAGGATACGCAGGACCATGCATGGTTCATCGCATACGCGCCTGTGGAAAATCCGAAGCTCGCCGTCGCTGTGCTTGTGGAACACGGCGGACACGGGGGATCCGCGGCTGCGCCGATTGCCCGCAAGGTCATCGAGGAGTACTTAAAGAATGCTGGACTCCAAACGGTTCACTAATCTGCCCTGGGGCATGATCGGCCTTATCTTCGCGATCGCATGCATCGGTCTTGCCTCCGTATACAGCGCGACCTATACGTCGCGCGGACCGTCGTTTCTCTTTTACAAGCAGCTCGTGATGACCTGCGTCGGTTTTCTCATCATGTTTTTCCTGATCATCCCCGATTACCACTCCGTCAGCCGCTATGCCTATGTGTTCGGCGTTCTGTCGTTCATTCTGCTCGTGCTGGTCATG
This sequence comes from Nitrospirota bacterium, assembly GCA_035490495.1. Taxonomy (GTDB): domain Bacteria; phylum Nitrospirota; class UBA9217; order UBA9217; family UBA9217; genus JAJYKN01. The sequence continues at coordinate 8,993 of DATHDE010000106.1, read as the reverse complement.
ATTATGGGCAGGACCGGCATGGGCGCCCAGCGCTGGCTGGCAATCGGTCCCGTGGCGTTCCAGCCGTCGGAGCTCGCCAAGCTGTCGCTCACGCTGGCCTTGGCGCGTTATTTTGCCGAGGACCCGAAGCGCGGGAACTATGAAATGAAAGACCTGGCAATCCCGGGCCTGATGGTGATCGTTCCGACCGTCCTGGTCCTCAAGCAGCCCGACCTCGGCACGGCGCTCATGCTCGTGCTGACGTCGTCGCTTATCGTGATCCTGGCAGGCATCCGGTTGAAGTCAGTGCTGGCCGTTCTGCTGTCCATTGCCTTCGTCGCATCCGTCATCCTGCTTGTGTCACCGGTGCGGCATAAGATATGGAAATCGCTCAAGCCGTACCAGCAGAACAGGATCAGGTCCTTTATCGATCCGAGCTCTGACCCCCTCGGCAGCGGCTACCATGCGAATCAATCGAAAATTGCCGTGGGGTCCGGGCAGATCACGGGCAAGGGATTCCGCAAGGGCACGCAGAGCCAGATGGCCTTCCTTCCGGAACGCCACACGGACTTCATCTTCGCCGTGATCGCCGAAGAGACGGGACTGGTCGGCGCCACCATTCTGATCTTCTTGTACCTTCTGTTTCTGCTCATGGGCGTCGACACGGCAAAAAATGCGAAGGACCGTCTGGGTGCGCTCATGGCCGGCGGCATCGTGTCCATGATTTCTCTCTATGTGTTCATCAATATCGGTATGGCGCTCGGCATCGTACCGGTCGTGGGCGTTCCCCTCCCGCTCGTCAGCTATGGCGGCACATCCACCATTACCACGTTTCTTGCCCTCGGTTTGCTCTTGAATATCCAGGCCCGCAGATTTATGTTGTTCTACTGAAAAGACAGGGGCCAGGGTCCGGTAGCCAGCAGCCAGGAAAGTTTTATAATCTTCTTGCCTCCTGATACTCGGCTGCAAGCCTCCGTCTCAAGCAGCTGCCTTTACCCGGACCCCGGCTACAGGCCCCTGGCTACGATATAAGGAGTTCCATGTACGAAGACTTCTTGCCGTTTGTGACCAAACCAGCGAGATACATCGATAACGAAGTCAACGCTGTGCACAAGGACCATGGACAGGTGAAGACCCGCATTTGCCTTTTCTTTCCCGACGCCTATGAAGTCGGCATGTCCCATCTGGGTCTGCGCATCCTCTACCATATCCTGAATGCGAGAAACGATACGGTGTGCGAGCGGGTATTCTCCCCCTGGCCCGATTACGAAGCGCGGCTGCGCGCCGCGAACAGGCCGCTCACGAGCCTCGAAACAAACACCCCCCTGCGCGAGTTCGATATCATCGGGATTACGCTCCAGTACGAACTCTCGTATTCCAATGTCCTGTCCGGCATCGAACTCGCGGGAATTCCGCTGCGCGCGCGCGAACGGGAAGCGCACGACCCCGTGGTGATCGCCGGCGGACCCTGTGCAGCGAACCCCGCCCCGCTTGCATCGTTCATCGACGCCTTTTTCATCGGTGAAGCCGAAGAGGCGGTCAATGAACTTCCGGTGCTGCACCAGCAGTACGCGGAACGGCGCGCCTTCCTCGAAGCGCTCTCCCGCTCTCCGGGATGGTACGTCCCCGCTTTCGGAAACACCCCGGTGCGCAGACGCATTGTCGCGGATATCGAAAACGCTGCATTTCCCGACAGACCCCTCGTCCCGCTCCTCAGGCCCGTGCATGACCGTGTGACCGTCGAAATTGCGCGGGGATGCATTCGCGGGTGCCGGTTCTGCCAAGCCGGGATTATTTATCGCCCCTACCGCGAACGGAGCGCGGCGTGCATCAAGGATATCCTGGAGGAATCGCTCCGCTGCACGGGCTATGATGAACTCTCACTTGCATCTCTGAGCTCCGGCGACCATTCCGAGATTCAACCACTCATGCAGGAACTCGCGGATCAGTACCGGGACTCCCGCATCTCTCTCTCCCTGCCGTCGCTGCGCATCGGCACACTGACGCCGGACATGATCCGCGCCGTTGCAGGCGTGCGCAAAACGGGTTTCACGCTTGCACCGGAAGCGGGCACGGAGCGGCTCCGGCGCGTGATCAACAAGCCCGTGTCTGATGCAGATCTGATGGAGGCGGCCCGCACGATCTTTGCAAGCGGATGGTCCGTGCTGAAGCTCTATTTCATGATCGGACTTCCTACGGAGACGGACGAGGATCTCGAAGGGATTATCAGGCTGGCGCAGGAGCTTTTTTCCGCCGGCAGACGCGTTGCAAAGCGGCACGTGCAGATCAATATCACCGTGTCCACCTTCGTCCCGAAGCCGCACACGCCTTTTCAGTGGTTCGGGCAGGCACCACAGGAAGAAATAAAAAGGAAGCAGGCTTACCTTGCCGCACGGTTGAACAAAAAAGGCATTGCGGTCAAGCCGCACGACCCGCAAACAAGCCAGCTGGAAGGCGCGTTCGCCCGCGGCGACGCGTCCCTGGGACAAGTGCTGGAAGCGGCACTGCGGCTCGGATGCCGCTTTGACGGCTGGTCGGAAGAGTTCGACTACGCGAAGTGGGAGGAGGCGTTCCGTACCTGCGGAATCGACCTTGCTGCATACGCCTGCAGAAGCTTCGGCCCCGACGATCCGCTGCCCTGGGACTTTATCCGCACAGGCATCACGAAGCAATTCCTCCGCGCCGAATTCGAGCGAGCATCTGCCGCGGAGGCCACGCCCAACTGCCGTGAGCACTGCGCAGCATGCGGTCTCGGCTGTCCTGACGGCGGCTCGACGAACTTGGGAAAAACCGCAGCTGCGAAGTCCGCACGCGCACAGGGAAAACGGACGATCTCCACCGGACGGGAGCGATCGCCGGGGGCGCGCATCAGGATGCAGTTCGAAAAAAGTGGCCGCATGCGGTTTCTCGCCCACCTCGATCTAATGACCATCATCCAGCGGTCCGCATTTCGTGCGGGCCTTCCCGTCGCCTTCTCCCAGGGATTCAACCCGCATCCGCGCATCTCCTTTGGTCCCGCGCTGCCCGTGGGCATGGAAAGCACGTCGGAATTCCTGGACATGGAAACGACGCGATATGTAGACCCCGGGGAGGCACAGCAGGCGCTGAATGCGTCGCTGCCCGACGGTATCATCATATCTGCATCCCGCATCGTTCCGGGGAATGCACCGTCGCTTTCAGGGAGCATCACGAGGTATGTTTATGAGATCACCGTGCCCGAAGCCCTTGCTGCAGAACTGCCTGACCGGATCCGCCGGTTCCTTTCGCAGGATGCCGTATTGATTGAAAAGGAGGGGAAGCAGAAGGACCTCCGGCCATGCATCGAATCGGCTACCGTTGATGCGGAAGGCCCTGGACGAGCGATCACGCTGACACTCAAGGACCGGGACGGGGTGAAGCCGCGGATACAGGACATCCTGGTTCGGCTGTTTTCAGCTGCTCCCGAGGAGCTTCATGCATTCGGCATTGTTCGCAGGGAGATGTTATATTGGGACGGCAGGGCATGGAAGAGTCCGATGCACCTGTAGCGGCGGTGGATGCCGGAAAATTTGTGCCTTCGGGGAACATTTTTCCCGTCAGATCGAGTTGGCGGTGGAGTATTTTTGTGTCTGTTCCGACGGGTGGAAGCGGCTGTCGGCAAAGCAGGGAAGCAGGCTCGGGACGACCGTATTTTTTCCGTTCGTTTTCGCTTTGTACATGCGCTCGTCGGCTTCGCGCAGCAGACTTGCGCTGTCCTGCGCGTCTTCAAGGCTTGCCACGCCGAAGCTTGCCGTGACGCGCAGCCGGCCTTCAGGCAGATCCAACAGGTGCCCTGCAACTGTTTTGCGGAGCTTGTACGCAAGAATCACCGCATCATACAGCGTGCTGTCCGGCAGCACCAGAACGAACTCCTCACCCCCGTACCGCACCAAATAATCCGATTTACGCACCTGCGATGTGATAAGCCCCGCGATTTCCTTGAGCACGCGGTCGCCGGTGTGGTGACCGTAGCGATCATTGATATCCTTGAAATTATCGAGGTCGAACAGGATGACGGCCAGATTCGTTTTATGCCGGCGCGCATATGCGATGTCGTTCTCGATGAAGTTGTCCAGCGCCCTGCGGTTGTAACAATTCGTGAGGGGGTCCACGGCAACGGCATTTTCAAGCGTTCTTATGCTCAGGCTTTTTTCAAGCGCAATACTCAAGGAGCGGACGATCGTGCTGATGATCGAGTTATGGTGATTCAGCATTGTGCGTTCCGGCTGAATATACATCCTCGCAGTTACTGTACCTTCCATTACTTTATAGGAAAAGATTTCCGAACCTAGTATTTCTGGTCTGTCGAATTTATGACGAATGTATTCGATTTTAGATGTAAAAAAATGCATTTTATGGTCAATATTTTGACATAAAAAGTCCTGCTTTACGTAGTCGGAAAACTCTTCTCCGTAGAGGCTGGGGTCGACCCAAATATCCAATGAGTCCGGTGTTTTTAAACCGAAACCAAAAAGTTTGTACCCAAGAATTTCGTGCAAACACCGCGAAACTTCAGCAAGAATCGCATCAATGTCTTTGTGCGTGTTAATCCGAAGAATATACTGGCTCAGGGTCTGATAATCCAAGCCTCGCATGACACGATAACCGATCTCAACTGAGGATATTGCGTTCGTGAGCATCTGCTTTATCGATTTTCCCATTGTCCCCATCCTTTCTGGTACTTTAATAAGCAATATTAATGCCAAAACCAACGTTGTATGATCCCCGTCGCAAACGAACAGAGGCCCCACCGCTACGCCAAATGATTTTTTTCTTTTGCCCTTGTGAACTTATGCGACTTCAGATACAATAAAGACCGCACTGAAACACCCTGTTTCGAGGAGACCGCATGCCATCTGAAATCATCGTCAATGCCGGCCGCGAGGAAACCCGAGTCGCGCTGCTCGAGAACGGACTCGTCACCGAGATATATATCGACCGGAAAAAAGACCGCGGTGTGGCAGGCAACGTCTACAAGGGCCGGGTCATGAAAGTGCTTCCCGGCATGCAGGCCGCGTTCGTGGACATTGGCCTCGATAAATCCGCGTTTCTGTATGTGGGCGACGTGTTCGACAGCGCGTCGGAATATACCCCCATGATGGACGACGAGGGCCTGGAACTCGAGATTGAGCCGAAGAGAAAACGCTCCCATGCCACCCAGATCGAGGACCTGCTCCAGGAAGGGCAGGAAATCCTGGTGCAGATCTCGAAGGAACCTATCAGCACGAAGGGCGCGCGGGTCACGACCTATATCAGCATCCCCGGCCGCTACCTCGTCATGATGCCCGGGGTGAACCACATCGGCGTGTCGCGACGCATCGAGAACGGGGAGGAACGCAAACGCCTCCGCGAGATCGTCAGCAGGCTGCGCAGACCGAACACCGGCTACATCATCAGGACCGCAAGCGAGGGGCGGAGTGAAGAGGATTTCACCGCAGACATCGAATTTCTCGGCAGGCTCTGGGACAATATCCAGAAGAAGAAGGAGCGCACGTCGGCGCCCGCGCTCATGCACAACGAACTCGACCTCGTGTTCCGCGTCATCCGCGATGTGTTCACCCGGGACGTGGACCGCATGGTCATCGATTCCGCGGACGAGTACCAGCGTGTCAAGGAATTCATCGATTCCTACATTCCCCAGCTCAACCGCCGGGTCAAACCCTTTGAAGGCGATGATCCCATCTTCGACCACTATGGCGTGGAGATAGAAATTTCGCGCGCACTCGGCAGGAAGGTCTGGCTCAAGTCCGGTGGGTACATCATCGTGGACCAGACCGAGGCGCTCACGGCGATCGACGTAAACACCGGGCGTTATGTGGGCAAGCGGACGCTCGAGGACACGATTCTCAAAACAAATCTCGAGGCCGTGCGCGAAATCGCCTACCAGCTCCGGCTCCGGAACATCGGGGGAATCATCATCCTGGACTTCATCGACATGGAGCGCGAGGACAACCGGCGCAAGGTATACTCGGCGCTCCAGGACGCGCTCGCGAACGACAAGGCCAAGACAACGATCTCGCACATCTCGCCCATCGGCCTCATCGAAATGACGCGCAAGCGGGTGAGGGAAAGCCTTGGCCGCGCCCTGTGCGAGCCCTGCCCCTACTGCGACGGCCGCGGCTACATCAAGTCAAGCCGCACGGTCTGCTATGAAGTCCTGCGCGAACTCCGCCGCGCCTTCACGCGCGCGGAGGAAAAGAAGGCGCTCGTCACGGTGAACTCGATGGTCGCGGACATGCTGTACGATGAGGAGCGGCAGGGGGTCGAGGAACTGGAGCGGGAGTTTTTGAAAAAAATCGTGATCAAAGCCGATCCGAACCTGCATCAGGAGCAGTATGAGGTCGTGATGGTATAGCAGCAGGGCGTCGTGACGACAGGCGGGTGATCGTGTTCGACTGTACTCATCGGGAGGGATCGCTGGTGATCAGCAGGTTGTCGATCAGCCTCGTCCGTCCGAGACGGACCGCAACCAGGATCACGGCATCCCCTTTCATTTCGGCGAGCGGCGCAAGCGTCTGAGGATCTGCAACCTCCACGTAATCGACCGTCAACCCCGCCACCTCTTTCAGCACCGCCAGCGTCTTGTTCTTCACTTTTTCCGGCTCGCGCACGCCCGCCCGGGCAAGCTGCTCGGCTGCAGTAAGCGCACGGAATATGACCGCCGCGGCGCGGCGCTCGTCCGGGTTCAGGTAGCTGTTGCGTGAGCTCATGGCAAGGCCGTCCTGCTCCCGCACGGTGGGCAGGACCACGATCTCCACATCCATGTTCAGTCCCGCAGCCATCCGCTTGATCACCGCGCACTGCTGAAAATCCTTCTGCCCGAAAAACGCCTTCGTCGGCCTGACAATGTTGAACAGCTTTGCGACGACCGTTGCAACACCGCGGAAATGCCCCGGTCTGATCGAGCCTTCCAGCACGGTTGTGATGCCTTCGACGTCCACGAACACTGCCGGTTTTTCCGGGTACATCTCCCCGGCTGAAGGCATGAACAGGAAGTCGACATTCGCGGATTCGCACTTCTTCGCATCTCCCTCCTCGTCCCGCGGATAGCGCGCAAAATCCTCATGCGGCCCGAACTGGGTGGGGTTGACGAAGATGCTCCCCACAACGGAATCGCACTCCTGCCGCGCGCGCCGCATGAGCGAGACATGGCCCTCGTGGAGATAGCCCATGGTGGGGACAAGGCCTATGCTGCGCCCCCGGCGCACGAGCGACCGGGCACGAGCCTGCATTTCTGTAACTGTTCGTATGATCTGCATGGTCGAAACCGGGGACAAAACAGAAAGAGGTTTTTGACACTGAAAAGACTGACAAGGCTCTGACAGCAGACTGTCAAATGCAATACGAAAACCGCCTTTATCCGTCTTGTATCGGATTATATCTGCGTCAAAATGCCTTTGAGAATCAAGCCGCGCGGACTGTCCCGTGCTTTCTATCCAGCGCCTCTCCTGCCGGTTCAATTTTCGGACCGATTATCTGCCGAGCAAGGTCGTGAACGTATCGTGGTGCTCTTCTTCGTCGGAGAGGATCTCCTCAAACAGCAGCCTTGTTGTGCTGTCTCCTTCAGTGTCCGCCTGTTTGATGATCTTCTTGTAGAGGTCGATTGCTTCTTCTTCAGCCTTCGCATCCGCTTCGAGCATGTGTTTCATATCGCCCCCGACATCGATGTGCGTGGGCTTCGTCGTGGGCGTAATGTCGAAATAGAACAACCGCTCGGCGATCTTCTCCGCATGCTTCATTTCCTCAACTGCGGCGTCCTTGAATACATCGGCGATTTCAGCCGACTCAAGCCCTTTTGCCATTACATGCTGCCACATATACTGTACGCTCACCTGGATTTCCCGGGCAATAGCCTGATTCAACAGATCCGTCAACGCGCTGCTCGCTTTCTGAACCATGGTTGTCTCCTTTTCGGAATGGAAGAATATATGTATTAAATTGATTACTTCAGGATCAGCCGGGAGAAACGTATCACAAGACCGGCGTCAGGGAAATGAGGCATCCGCGAAGCTTACTTCCGCGGCCGCAGGATGCCCCAGTGGGCGCAGAATTCCTTTTCCGCCTTCACCGGGTCATCGGCATTCTGCACGATGAGCCGCTGCAGGCGATAATAGCTTTCGAGGTCGATCTCCGTGAACTCGGCAGCAATGCTTCCCGCTTCGGACCGCACCACCCACGCGCGGACTTCGATCACCTCCTGCGCCTCGCCCGCATTCAGATGAATGGTCACCGAGCAGGTGCTCCCCTCTTCCGGCACATCGCCTGAGGCCGCGATGCACACGCCCCGCATGCTGATATTGATCGACTGGGAGGAGGAGTAGACGCGGCCTCCTGCCCTGATCTCTACGTTCGTTGCAAAGGGAACCCTCGAAAACTCCCGCTGTTCCCGGGAAAGCGGGCACATACTCGGCCTCCTTTCCAATGACGTTACCGCCCCGAACAAACGCCTTACAGCAAGTATATCAGCATGGTTCCTTCCCGGTCAATAGCAGAATCAATTTCGCCCTCCCCGGCACGCCGCCGTTTCGGCCGGCGGCAGCAGGTACGAGGCCGCAAGCCTCTGGTTTTGTTTGACATATCATCGGGTTTCTGGTAAAACTACATATCTTATTCCCAAAAAACAGGTACACTGGCTTTTTTCACCTCAGGAGGTCGCAGATTCATGAAAAAAATACTTCTTATCTTTTGCATTGTGCTCATAGGGACATGCACGGCACTCGTGTCTGTTGCCCAACAGTCGACAAAAAAATTCACCCCTCAGGAGATAAAAAAAATGTCTGAAACAACTGCAGTCCTCGAAACGAAGTTCGGCTCCATCACGCTGAAATTCTTCCCTGATGTGGCACCGGGCCATGTGAAGAACTTCATTGACCTGGCCAAAAAGGGCTTTTACGACGGAACGACCTTTCATCGCGTCATTCCGGGTTTCATGATCCAGGGCGGGGACCCCAATTCGAAGAATCCGGACAAGCGGACGCACGGCACGGGGGGCCCGG
>DATHDE010000105.1:0-36355 GCA_035490495.1 Nitrospirota bacterium | reverse complement strand
GGTCACTACGTCGCAGGGGTAGAATTCGATAAAGCACACCTAATATCCTAGCGTCGCGAATGACAGCCAACCAGAAGATCGACTCCAACGGGCTTCTCCCGTGGGTAATCTTCGTGTTCCGCATGTTAAAACCGGAATTTCATAGGCTATTCACGTCGGCGGTTCTGCAGACTAGGAGGTGTACATCACGCGGTCTACGGTTGAACCAAAGACAGTAATTCTAGTTTAGGATGTATTTGCACCTGAAATGAGCACTTCAGCGTTTAGTCTTGGTCACAAGTTGCGTCTATAATAACAGTCAACTTACGCAATGCCTTCGGCATTCCGCTCCGTCAGCTGCTGCAGTCTGTTCCTGAAGCCCGCAGCTGGCCGCAGGCAGCATGAATGTCGCGGCCGCGGCTGCTGCGGACAACCGTGACGAAGCCGTTGCTCACCAGCATGTCGCGCATCACGAGCGCGCGCTCATCCTCCGGTCGTTCGAACGAACAGCCGGGGAAGGGATTGAAGAGCAGCAGGTTGATCATGCAGGGAAGGTCTGCGAGCACTTCCATGAGCCGCTTCGCATCGTCGGGGGCGTCGTTGACGCCTTTGAAAAGAACATACTCGATTGTCACTGTCCTTCCTGTTTTTTCGCAGTAATACCTCACCGCTTCCATGAGCCGCGCGATCGGGTATGTTTTATTCACCGGCATGAGCCGGTCCCGCACGTCGTCTGTCGCGGCGTTCAGGGACACGGCAAGGCTTGCGTCCACGCCGTCGTTTGCCAGCTTTTCAATCGAGGGCGCGAGACCGCACGTTGAGATGGTCACCTTTCGCGGGGAGAATGCCATGCCGCTCCTGTCCGTGGCGATCTCGACAAATGTTTTTACCGCATCGTAGTTTGCCAGCGGTTCGCCCGTACCCATGAGCACGATGTTAGAAATGGCCGTGTCGCCTACGCCGGCATGCGCGGCGAAGACCTGGTTCACGATCTCCGCAGTAGTCAGATTTCTCACGAGGCCGCCTGATCCGGTGAGGCAGAACCGGCAGCCTGACGCGCAGCCCGCCTGCGATGAAACACACAAGGTGAGTCTTCCTCCCGGGCCGGGAATCAGCACTCCTTCAACGGCATTCCCGTCATCAAGCCGGTAGAGCAGCTTCTCCGTGCCGTCTTCAGAACCGGTGCGCTTTTCCACACTGAGCCGGGAGATTGTGCAGTGGCGCTTCAACTGCTCGCGGAAAGGCTGGTTCAGGTCCGCCATTGCGTCGAAGTCTTCGATCATCTTCCGGTACAGCAAAACAGCCACGCGCGTGCCCTGGCCGGGCTTTTGGCCGAGAGCTGTCGTGCAGAACTCGTCGATCCAGCGCGGAGTGAGGGATTTGATATCGATGAGCATTTGTTTCGTCATTGAATTCATCAGCCTGACAAAAGCAGTTTGACGCGGAAGACGCGGATGAATATATGGTAACAACGGATAGACCCGGGCCGGGAATCCGGCTGTATTTGAATCTTATCCGGTTTGATCCGTATCGAATTCTTTTTTTAAATTGTAAGCTGCGGCTTGCCGGATTGCAACAAGATAATGGGGAAAGACATTGACTTTCACGGCTCAGCCGTGATATGTAGTCATCATGAAAGCGCTCCTTCAGCGGGTAACGTCGGCACAGGTTGATGTCGACGGCAGCCTCGTCGGGAAGATCGGCAAAGGCCTTCTCGTATTTCTGTGCGCGGTCAAAGGCGATACTGACAAGGACCTTGACTATATTGTCAAAAAGGTTTCTCAGCTCCGGATTTTCGAAGATGAACAGGGGAAGATGAACCTGTCCGTGCTCGACAGCCGGGGCGAGGCGCTCGTTGTATCGCAATTCACGCTCGCCGCCGCAACGCGCAAAGGGAACCGGCCTTCGTTCGATGAAGCAGAAGCCCCGGAACAGGCAAAGGAAATGTACGAGATGTTCATCGAACGATTGAAAGGTACCGGTATACCCGTGCAGAGCGGGGTTTTCGCGGCAATGATGGACGTTTCACTCGTGAACGACGGACCGGTGACCATCTGGCTCGATTCGAAGGAGTGAAATTACCCTATCCTTGTCGTCATCCCCGAATGGATTCATTCTCGGATGACAGTTATGGATCGTTATCTCGCGCATAGTAAACACGGACATCCCCGAGTCCCTTTGCCGGGGATATGTGATAAAAAAGATAGACCGTATTCCCGATAAAAACATTCGGGAATGACCAAGTCTTCATTCGCGTTATGAACACGTTTCCTGATTACATAAAAAAATATTCCTGGAGACGAATCATCTGCTTGTTGCTGATTCTTCTTCCTGTATCAGGATGCACCTACCTCTTCTTCAAACCCGGCAGGGTGATGGTTGAAAACCCCGAGGTCGCCAAGCGGCATCCCGAGGATGTGTACTTCAAGTCCCCGGACGGGCTTACGCTTCATGGGTGGTATTTCCGGGCGGCGGAGGACAAGGGCACCATTCTGGTCTGCCATGGAAATGTGGAGAACATGAGCACGCATGTGAAGCTCGACCTCTGGCTCATCGATGCGGGATATAATCTCTTCATCTTTGATTACCGCGGGTACGGCACGTCGGAAGGAACAACGGAGGTGAGGGGCATCCACCTCGATGCCGAGTCGGCCCTGGAAACGCTGCTGTTCAGGCTCTCCCGCCCGGGACAGGACGGCGTGATCGTCTTCGGCAAGAGTCTCGGCGCGTCGGTAGCCGTTTATCTGGTGACGCACTCTCCCCACCGCGATCGCGTCAAAGCCCTTGTCCTCGACAGCCCGTTCTCGAGCTATCGCCAGATCGCGCGCGACAAGATCGCCGCATCCATCATCGGCTGGCCGTTCCAGTATCCGCTGTCCTATCTCGTAAACGACGACTACAGCGCCGTCAGATACATCGGCCGGGTGTCTCCGATCCCGCTTCTGCTCGTTCACGGGATGCATGACACCATCGTCCCCGGGTACCACAGCCGCATCCTGTACGACGCCGCGCGCGAGCCCAAGGAACTGCACACTCTCGACCTGCCCGGCCACGTTCTGGCGCAGGAAGATCCCGCAATGAGGAGGAGACTGCTCGATTTTTTCAGTGAGCTGAAGAGGAAAGAACAGATGTGAAGCGGAGAGGAATGCAAAAGGACCTCTTTTTTCTTTTGCTTGACAAAGGTGCAGGAGATGCTATTCTAGGCCGGTTGCCGGTCGATTCAGCGCCGGGGGGCAAGGAAAGAGCCCCCTCGAAGAACGCAGTCGCCCGTACGATCAAGGCCCGGGCCGTTGTGCTCTATACGCATTCAGCGGTGAAGACGCTTTCGAGGAGCCCGGAACGGGCATGAAGTTCATCGAGATATCCGACGAAGACCGGAGAACCCTCAGGGCGTTCATCAAGGAAGCATTGACCGCAGACTTGAAAAGTTTGTAGACTGCTTGGGGTTTATCGAGTTCATTGACGAGGGGCCTTTCTCTCAACTTTGCGAACTCGATGAACTCCAATTATTCATCGAGGAGCTTTCCGTGAGCGAGCATGCAGGCAGCGCGGCCAAACACGGGGCCGGCAGAAAAAATCCGACCGCCCTTCTTGTGGACGGGTACATCAAGGACCTGTTCTCAACAGGCATGATTCTCCAGCGGCTCGATTATGACGTTTACATTGTGAACAGCGCCGAGGACGCCCTTGAGATCATCACGGCCGGACCGCCGTCGCTCGTGATCACCGAGGTATCGCTTCCGCGCATGAGCGGTCTGGAGCTCCTTGTCCGCATCAAGCAGGATCAGAAGCTGAAGGGGCTGCCGTCGATCGTGCACACGGCGAGCGAGGACCCCAGGCAGGAGTCGCACTGCAGGGCGGCGGGCTGCTCCGCCTTTCTGCGAAAGCCTGTGGAACCGGACGCGCTCTTCGCCGCAATCCAGAAGGTGACTGAGAAAACGCCGCGCCAGTTCATCCGGATACGCACCCTGCTGCCGGTGATGGTGGCCGGCCGCCCCGCAACGGCCGGCAACTCGAGCACGGAATATGTTTCGGAGCTTTCGGAGAACGGCGTATTCGTGCATACCATGTCGCCGCGCCCCGTTAATTCCATCGTCCCGGTAACGATCATCCTGCGTTCGATCCCGGTCAAGCTGCGGGCCGTGGTGATGAGGACCTTCCTTCTGAGCCGGGGACTGGTCCGTGAACCCGGAATGGGGATGAAGTTTTTCGACATTTCCGCCACGGACCGTGAACTGATCAGGAACTACATCAAAGGGCAGATCATGAAGGACATCCCGACGCAATAATGGAGAACCGCGCCGCAGATTTTATCAAGAAAGTCCGTATCGTCGTCGTGGGAACGCTGACCTCCTTCGGGAAGAACAACGATCTGTCTGCGGCGTCCTCACTCGCCTTTTCAGCAACGCTGGCCCTCATTCCGTCGCTCTTCCTGCTCACCTTCATCCTGGGAGCGGTCATCGGATCGTCGGGCCGCGCCTTCGCGCGGACCCAGGCGATGCTGACGCAGCTTATTCCCGCGTACAGCCAGGACATCCTGCGCGAAGTGCGGTTCATTTCGGCGCACCTGGGCACGATCGGCGTGCTGAACGCGCTCATCCTGCTCTGGAGCGCGACACCGCTCGTCGCCGACATGCGGATCGCGCTCGGGACCATCTTCCGGAAGAAACCGTCCAGGCCGTTCCTCCTCGAAAAGCTGATCGACCTGGCGATCAGCATTGTGTTTCTCATCGGCCTTGCGGCGATCGTCATCGCCGGCGTCTTCTTTAGCCTGGCCGAGCATACGAGCGCCGTGCAGCTCACGTTCGGGCCGCTCGAGCGGGCAGCGCCGTTCGCGTTCGTCACGGCCGTTGGCTTTATCCTGTATTTTCTGTTCTCCGGCAAGGCCAGGCTCAGACATCTGCTTGTCGGCGCCGTCGCCGCGGCGGCGCTGTGGTTCGCGATACGCCCCGCATTCCATCTTTTCCTCATGTACAACCCCGGGTACGGGTTCGCATTCGGGTCGTTCAAATCGCTCTTTGTCGTGATCATCTGGATCTATTTTTCCCTGGTCGTTTTCCTGCTGGGCGCCGAGCTCGCCGCGAGCCTGGGCCGGGGCGAGACCGCATATATCAAACACCTCATGGAAGGGGGACGGAATGTCCCCGACAAGGTCGTCGGAAAGTACGTGACCGCGTACGAGCAGGGGGGTGTCGTGTTCCGGGAGGGCGATCCGGGAGACCGCATGTTCTGTGTCCTGTCGGGCAAGGTGTCCATTGTGAAGGACGGGCGGGAAATTGCGGTAATCCCCTCGGGCAAGTGCTTCGGAGGCATGTCCTTTCTCCTGGCAACGCCGCGCGTGGCGTCGGCAACCGCCCTGGAGGACACGAAGCTCGTGGCGTTGAGCAACGACAATATCAATGACCTCATGAACGAGTATCCGGAATTCGTGGTGGAAATGCTGCGCGAGATGGCAGGGCGCCTGCGCGAGGCGAACAAGGGGTTTGATTAGGAAAAAGGTTCAGGGCGCACGGGATTCCGGAATGCGAACCGAATATGTGCTGCCCGGCCGGGTGGGAATCACGCTCGGTCGGCAATCAGGAGGACGGGATGGATTTTTCCAAGGGGTTTGGTACGGAAGAGGCGCACAAGGCGTTTTCAATCGACGTACCGGAGCGGTTCAACTACGGGTTCGATGTGATCGACCGGCACGCGGCGGATGAAAAAAAGCTCGCGCTCGTGTGGGTGAATGCGGCTGGCACGGAGCGGCGGGAGTATACCTTCCGGGAGCTGTCGCGGTTGTCGAACCAGGCCGCGAACGCCCTGCTCGGCATGGGCGTGAGAAAGGGCGACCGCATTTTCATCATGCTCGGACGCGTCCCCGAATGGTTCTTCATCCTTATCGCGTGCCACAAGATCGGCGCCGTGGTCATGCCCGCACCGGTGATCCTGTCCCCTGCCGACATCGAATTCCGCCTCATAAAAGGCCGGGCCAACGCGATCATCACGAACAAGTCCAACCATGCCAAGGTCGATGAAGCGCTGCACAAGATAGCTGCCCCGTTCCTGCGCCACAGGCTGCTCGTGGACGGGAATGCGCCGGGATGGGATGATTTCAGCGCAGCTGCGGCCAGGGCGTCGGATGCACTCGACCGCGGCGCCGTGGAGGAAACAAGGGCGGGCGACTCCTTCCTCATCTATTTTACGTCGGGTACGACAAAGTATCCCAAGATGGTGCACCATCATTGTTCCTACCCCCTGGGGCACCTGCGCACCGCGGGCCTCTGGCACAATCTGACGGACAGGGACCTTATCTGGGTCGTATCCGACACGGGCTGGGCAAAGTCGGCATGGGGCTTGTACGGTCAGTGGATCATCGGGGCGGCGCTCTTTGTGCACAATGCAGAAGGCCGTTTCAACGGCAAGCTGACGCTTGATCTCATGACCCGCTCGGGGGTGACGGTGTTCTGCGGTCCGCCCACCGTTTTCCGCATGCTGATCCTCGAAGATCTTTCGAAATATAATTATACGGGCCTGAAGCATTTCACGTCAGCGGGGGAGCCGCTCAATCCGGAAGTGATCAAAGTCTGGAGGGACGCGACGGGGAAAACCATCCACGAAGGGTACGGACAGACGGAATCCACGGTGCTTGTTGCAAATTACCCCTTCATGCTCGTTAAACCGGGATCCATGGGAAAGCCGGTCCCGGACCTTGCCATCGACATTCTTGATGAGGATTTCAAGCCCGTGCATCCGGGGGAGGTCGGCTATATCTGCGTCAATGTGCAGGGAGCACGGCCGGTGGGCATCTTTGAAGGATATCTCGAGGACCCCGCAGAGAACGCCAAGGTGTTTCAGCACGGCTGGTACAACACGGGGGACAAGGCGACCAAGGACGGGGACGGATATTTTACGTTCGTGGGCAGGGGGGACGATATCATCAAGGCGTCCGGCTACCGCATCGGGCCCTTCGAGGTCGAGAGTGTGATCCAGGAGCACCCCGCGGTCGCGGAAAACGCCGTGATCGCAAGTCCGGACCCGGTGCGCGGGGAGATCATCAAGGCCGTGGTCGTTCTGGCTCCCGGCTTCACTGCCTCGACTGCGCTGGCGAAGGAGATCCAGGAGTTCGTTAAGGCAAAGACAGCCCCGTATAAATATCCGCGGGAGATCGAGTTCATGCAGGAGCTGCCGAAAACAGTAAGCGGGAAGATCAAGCGGGCGGTGCTGAGAAGCAGGGAAGTCGAGCGGAAACTGGGAAAAGGAGGTTTGAGCGGACCGCAGTCGTGATCCGTCCGCTTCCGGAAACAGCGGTCATGCGCTGCGTGCTACCGACAGGGAAGGATTCGTCGGGACGGCCTTCCGTTCAAGCTCATATTGATCTATAAGCGTCGGGGCATCGAGGCCGAGCAATTTGGCGTAAATCCTGAGATAGCCCTTGTCGAAAACCCTCGGGATGACATGGTATTTGCCTTCTTCCATGGCTTTGAGATAGAAGGCATTGATATGGGTTCTCTTTGCAATGTCGCTGATTTCGAGCCCGCGTGCTTTTCTTTCCTCCCGCAGAATGCTTCCGACGTCATGCATGGTCTGCCCCTCCAACGTTGACAACTTCCCCCATGACTGACTGTACCGCAGAAATGTTACACCAGCATGAAGACAACCCGTCTTCCGAAAAACAATCGCCGGAATGGCGCTTCGTATTTGTCGCTTTTCCTTGAACGGAAGAAGAGATGCCGCGAACTACGTAGAGTTTAGGTATCATAACGAATAGAAAAAATCAAGAAAAAACTATAAATCGTTACAGGTAAATTTTTTGTGCTGCAAAAATACTGAGCTTGTGGTTCTTCGACAGCCGGTTGCTGCTTTGGAAGAGTACTTTTCTCCTATTCGTTAGTAGAAACCGGATAAGCGGTTGAATCCCGCGACTTGCAATCCCCGGCTCCTGCCGGAGAGGGCTCTACTGCTGTTTAACTGAAGTGCTTTTTGATGTTGCTTAAGTAGGATTGGCGTGGTATATAGACAGTCTGAAAGGTAATGTTGACGTGTTCTTCAGCGAAGCTGCTGCAAACAACCGAAACATCCCTGCATGGGCATTACTCCCTGCGCGCTTAACAATCAGCCTTTATTTTGCCGAAAAATCACCGGCAATATTGTTCGCCTGCCCTTGCGTGGGACGCTGCACTGCAGACAGCGGAGCGGAGCAGAGTTAACTATGATGAAATTTAAAATCGACCTTCATGTGCATTCTGAGAACAGCGGCGACAACGATGCAGACCCCGAAGAAACGATCGTACGGGCGATTGAACGCGGCCTGCACGGCATCGTGTTCACGGAGCATTATTCCTTCGGAGCGTCCGAGCCCGTAGAACTCCTGAAAGAAAAGTACGGCAGCCGCATACTCGTCATGCGCGGCGTTGAGTTCTCGGCAGAGGAAGGGCACTGCCTGGTATTCGGCGTCAACACGGACAAGCTCTCCATGAAGTACGCCCCCATCAGGGAAGTAATCGCACGAGTCCGCGAAGCAGGCGGTGTGGCGATTCCGTCCCATCCCTACCGCTCCATCAACAGCATCGGCAATCTGGTCCGGGAACTTGACCTGTACGCACTGGAAGGATACAACGGCTGCAATATGCACACGTACAATGAAAGAGCCATCGACGCGGCACAGTATCTAAACATCCCCTTTACCGGGGGGTCGGATGCCCATGCTTCGTCGGAGGTCGGTTCGTGCTACACGGAATTTGTCGATCTGGTGACGCCCGAGAATTTTATAGACCTGCTCAAGGCCGGACGATACCGGGGAGTGGATACGCGAAAGATTTCAAAAATGATGAGCTGGTTTTCATAAAAAAAGCCGGTTCCTCTCGGAACCGGCTTTTTGCTTTCTTCGGTCATCTTTGCCGCAGAAAAGCGGCAGGCATCCCGCCCTCTCTCCCCTGTCCGGGAAGCAGCATGCAGCCTTGAAAAATCCGGGAGGAGATTCCGCGCAGGTTCCCGTTCCTTACTTCGCGTCAATCTGCGCCAGCACCTTGCCGGTGGCAATGGCCTTGGCCCATGCGTCGACTATCGCCGCCGGCCCCGTCATTTCAATGGCTGCATTCCGCACCGCGGTCTTGTTCGTCACACCCTTGTCCTGCTTGTCGTACATTTCCACGCGCGAGAGCGTTTTCGTGTCCTTCAGGTGCACGGGATCGAAGTACACGACAATGCGGATTTTATCCTCGTCGCCTGTCTTGAACTTGAGCGCGATCACCCCCGGCTTTTCGAACACGACCGCGTCAGGATCGATGGCCTGGCCGGAATTCGCATTGAGCTGGATGTTCGCCTCCACCGGCTCTTTCTTTGCGTTTTCCGCCTCGAGCTGCGCCTTGCCTGACTTCTGCTGCATCTCCTGGGCTATTTTCGACATTTCCTGATAGTCGCCCTTTGCCTGGGCTTCCATCATTTTCTTCTTATACTCCGCTTCCATCTCCTTCTGCGATTTCTTCGCCTTCTTCTCCGATCCGCCGCCGAACTTGAAACGGGCCGAGGCATACAGGGCATGGAATGCGCCGGAATTCTGCATTTTGGATGTCTCGGTCGGGAGATTGTAGGACTCGTCCTCTTTGGCGTATCCGGCCGGCTGTCCGACCGCGTCCGCGATTGCCATCAGTTTTCGTTTGATGACCGTTACCTCATCGCGGTTGAGCGGCGTGCTCTCGGCTGCTGCAAGGGCAGGCAAGGCAAGGGCCAGCGAGAGAATCATGACGACCAGTTTCCTAAAACCTAGCATAGTTGTTCCTCCTCGATTGGTCTTGAATTGTGTGGGGAATCAGCTCCTGTGCTCTGCGGGAAGCTTACCATCTTCTTTTTCCCCGGGCAATGGGAATTTTTTAATGCTGGTCGTGAGAATCAACCCGGGCTTGCTGAACATTTATTATTTATAGAAGCATACCGATGTAAAGTTACCCTTGACCTCGATGTTCTGAAGCGCGATGCGACTTTTACGGCAGCCATTAAAGCGCGCTGGTTAGTACGGCTGTATTAGATGTGATGCCGGAAAACGTGGCTGTGATATTTGTTGATCCTGGCGTGACTGTTAATGTAGCCAGCCCGTGGGATCCTGATGAGTTGCTGATCGTTGCAATGTTCGTATTCGAAGAGGACCAGGTGGCGACTGTTGTAAGGTCCTGAAAACCGCCGTCCGAGTATATTCCCGTTGCAATAAACTGTTGAGTAAATTGACTGAGGCTTTGAAATAAGGTCGGGGCAACAGGAGCCACCAGGATCGACTGCAACTGAGCTGCCGTTACTGTCAACACCGCTGTATTCGAAGTAACTCCTCCGGTACTCGCTGTTATCGAGGTCGTTCCTATATCGTTTGATTGAGATAGCCCCGAGCTGTTCACGGTCGCAACTGCAGTGTTCGAAGAGTGCCACGTCACGCTGGAAGTCACATCCTGCGTGCTGTTGTCGGTTAGCGTAGCCCTGGCAGTAAACTGTTTCGTTTGGCCCAGTGCAACGCTCGCGCTTGCCGGTGTTACGGTGATGGAACTGATCGCAGCTGCGGTCACCGTAAGCGTGGATGCAGGTGCTGAAGTTACAGTATCAAATGTTGCGGTAATCGATGTAATGCCCACGTTTACCGCCGTGGCCCGGCCTTTCGAACCAGAGGCATTGCTTATTGTTGCTACGGAGGCTGTTGTCGACGACCACGTTGCCAAGGAAGTGAGCGTCTGCGTGGTATTGTTTACGAGCGTCCCCGTTGCTGTAAACTGCTGGGTTGTCCCTTTTGCGATAGTTACCGCTGCCGGAGTGACTGTTATCGTGGATACGGGCGAAACGATGAGCGTCGCTGTTCCCGTCACGCCGGTATAGGTCGCCGTTACATCGACAGAGTTGGAGGTATTAATGGCAGTAGCAAGGCCTGTTATGGTATTAAAGGTCGCTATGCCTGTATCCAGCGAGCTCCATGTCGCATACGATGTCAGGTCCTGCTGGTCAGCGCTCGCGAGCGTTGCCGTTGCGGTGAACTGCTGGGTCGTCCCCGGCGCGATGCTCGCGCCGTCTGGAGTTACATCAATGGACGCGACCGTGGACGTGCCCAGGGTAGTGACCCCGGAAATGCCGTTCAACGCTGCGGTAATCGTGGTCGGTCCGATGGCCATCGTTGCCGCAGCGCGGCCCTGCGAACCGGCGGTATTGCTGATGGTTGCAACAGCAGTGCTCGATGAACTCCAGGTAACGAGCGTAGTAATGACGCGATGGGAGTTGTTGGAGTAGGTCCCGGTCGCCACCATCTGGACCGAAGTTCCCTGGGCAATGTTCGTATTGGCAGGCGTAACGGTAATGGATGTCAGTGCGGCGGGCGGCGCGGATGATGTCGTACTGCCGCCGCCCGAGCAGCTGGCAAGCATCACCACTGCGAGGATAAACGCGAACGGTATACCGAGTACCCGGAATACGCTTGTAGAGAGTATGGGCATTTGAGTCCTCCTTGATCCTCTGTTTGCAGTACGCAGCAATGCTAACCAGCGATAATCCCGCGACTTGCGATCCTCCGGCTCTTGCCGGGAATTGCGCCGTAGGCCGCGGGAGGTCGCGTTATTAAAGGGAGCTCCGGCTCCTGCCGGAGGGGGCTCCACTTCGCCTTTCACAAATAATTAAACATGAATATGCGATACATGTCAATACTATAATCTTTTTGCCGGGAAGGGACAGGTTGGAACAGCAGAGATTATCCGATGTGGTAGAGCGAAAGGAGATGCTGGATTCCCCATGCCATGGCAATGCACGCGGGCAGGGTGAGGACCCACGCCATGACGATCTTGCCGGCGATGCCCCAGCGGACCGCGGAGAGCCGCTTCGTGGCGCCCACGCCGAGGATGGCGGTGGAAACGACATGCGTCGTGCTCACCGGCAGGCCCCAGTGGCTTGCGGTCACGATAATAAGCGTGGACGACGTCTCCGCCGCGAAGCCATGGATGGGTTCGAGCTTGAGCATCTTGTGGCCGAGGGTCTTGATGATCTTCCAGCCGCCGAAAACCGTGCCGAATCCCATGGCAAGTGCGCAGATCACGACGACCCACTTCGGAACTTCGAGAGATGGAAGTTTGCCCGAAGCAACAAGCGCCATCGTGATGATGCCCATTGCTTTCTGCGCATCGTTCGATCCGTGGCCGAACGCCATCAGGGACGACGAAAGGATCTGCAGCCTGCCGAAATACCTGCTGATGATGCTCGGAGACAGATGACCGAACAGCGAGAGGACCAGCTTCATGAACACATAGCCGATGACGAATCCTAAGAGGGGAGAGATGAGGAGGGAGGTGAGGATCTTTATGATGCCGCCGCCATTGAGGATGCTCAAGCCCCGGTACGCGACGGCTGCTCCGGCAACACCGCCGAAAAGCGCGTGCGAGGAACTGACCGGAAGCCCCATGATGATCGTGATGAGGTTCCAGAGAATTGCGCTCAGCAGCGCTGAAATGATGACGGTGTCCGTCACGGCGGAGGGTGCAACGATGCCCGAGCCTACGGTCTTGGCCACGGCAGTTGAAAAAAACGCCCCCAGAATATTCATTGACGCGGCGAGGACGACCGCCATCATGGGAGACAGCACTTTCGTCGATACGACCGTGGCGATCGCATTGGCACAGTCGTGCCACCCGTTCGCAACGTCAAAGAGAACGGCGAGAACGATGATGAGGATCAGGATTTCATGCATGTTTCAGGACGATGCTCTCGAGAATGTTCGCGACGTCTTCGGCGCGGTCCGATGCGTCTTCGAAGAGCTGGTAGATGTCCTTCCATTTGATGATGTGCACGGGGTCGTGGTCGCCGTTCAGAAGCCTGCCCAGGGCGTCCCGGTACTTGCGGTCGATGCGGTTCTCCAGCCGGTTCACCTCGATGCAGTGCTCCTGGACATGGGAGTACTGTTTCGTGCGAAGCTCCCGCAGGGCTTTTTTCAGGACATCGGCCGTCATCTGCAGGTCCTCGGCGATGGAGATGACCTCGGGCGTGGGCTTTTCGATTTTATACACTGCCATTCTGTCCACGGCGGCCCAGATCAGGTCAAGGACGTCGTCGATGCGCGATGCCAGTGCATAGATGTCTTCGCGGTCAATGGGCGTCAGAAAGGTCTTGTTCAGCTCCTTCATGATGTCATGCGTGAGCATGTCGCCTTCCTGCTCGAATTCATAGATCGCCTTGGTTTTCTTTTCAAAGGTATCGAAATTGTTGAACATGTCCACGAGCACGTTTGTCGCCCGTGACAGGTTCTCGAGAGCAAGGTCGAACTGGCCGAAAAAATCGGCTGTCTTGGGGAAAAGAGACATGACTGGTAACCTCGAAGTGCTGATGGAAGTAGGAGCGAAGGTCCGGGTCTGTACCGGCAAGGCATTCCGGCGCGCTTTCCGTTCAGCCAGTGCATCACCCGGTGTTCAGGGCGCCCTTAACCTATCACAAGCGGCTTTGATTTGCAACAGGGAACAGAACCCCGCCGCTCCGGAGAAAACTTATTGAATTTAGTGGATATCTCAATGATCGGAGTGCTGGTACTGTATCAACGCGAGCCCCAGTACTGTGCACTGACCGGTTCCCGGCAAATGCGGGAATCAGAACAAAAAAGGCGGTGAAAAATTCACCGCCTTTGATAGATGGGTGTTTTAGATTGCTTTTTCTTTCCAGCATTTGTCGCACAGCCACATCATGCCGCGGACTTTGCCGGTGGGGGTCATCATTTTGGCGGCCTGCATCGGCTTGCCGCAGCACTGCGGGATGTTCATGTTTACAACAGCCTTTTTCGATGCTGCCTTGGCTGTTTTACTCATTTCTGCCATGACTGGTTCACCTCCGAGGTATTATGCGAAAACCTGTGCATTTTAACCGTACACGGGAAAATGTCAAGGAAATTCTATGGCGCAGGACGCAGGAAAAAGCTTTTTTCCTGTGTCATTATAAGGATATCTACTTGACAAGACGCATGTTTGAATTATAAAATGAGTTTACCGGCATTTGGAAATTTTTCAATCTCCGAGCCCCGCAGTACGAGGACCTTCTATCGCCTATGGAAGATCATAAACTAAGGGTTTTTTGTGCCGTTGCAGAAACGAAGAGCTTTTCCAAGG
Source organism: Nitrospirota bacterium (assembly GCA_035490495.1). Lineage (GTDB taxonomy): Bacteria > Nitrospirota > UBA9217 > UBA9217 > UBA9217 > JAJYKN01. The sequence continues at coordinate 22,289 of DATHDE010000105.1, read as the reverse complement.
CATCCGAGCTGATCCACCTAACGCAACCGGCGGTGAGTCTCCAGGTGCAGGCCATGGAGGAGTTGTACGAGACAAGGCTGTTCGACCGGTCCGGCAACTCGATCAACCTGACGCCGGCGGGCGAGATCCTGTACAAGCGTGCGAAGGAAATTCTCGCGCTGTATGCCGAAGCGCAGAAGAACATCAGCGAAATCACCGGGGCGATCAAGGGGTCCCTTTCCATCGGCGCCAGCTCCACCATCGGCAACTACCTGCTTCCCCAGATCATTTCCGCGTTTAAAAAGAAGCTCCCCCAGGTCAACATATCGCTTGTGGTGAACAATACGAAACGCATCACGGAACAGTTGAACGCCGGCGAGATCGATATCGCGCTGGTCGAAGGCGATGTGAGCAAACAGCGGTTCAGCGTGGAAACGCTGATCTCCGACGAACTGGTCATCGTCATGTCTCCCGCCCATGCGTGGGCGGAGCGCCGCAACATCCCGGCCATGGACATCACCAAGGAGCCGCTTATCCTTCGCGAGGAAGGTTCGGGCACTCGTCAGATTATTATGAAGCACCTGGAGGAGCACGGCATCAAGATGGACGATCTCCGCATCGCGCTGGTGCTCGGAAGCAATGAATCGATAAAAAGCGCAGTGGAAGAGGGCATGGGCATCTCCATCGTTTCCGCCTGGGCAGCGCGGCAATCGCTGAAATACGGCATTCTGAAGGCCACAACCTTCAAGGACGTCAGGTTCCACCGGAACTTCAGCATTATTTCCCCCAAACGCAATTACAGCACCCACACAGCCAAGGAATTCCTGAATTTCCTCAAGGTATATCCGATCAAATCCCCCTTGACCTGATCCAGATGCGCCGCAAATTCGCACGTTCATTTTCCCGCCAGGCACCGCGATCACGCAGATCGATCCTCCGCAGCATGAGCTCCTTCCAGCAGAATACTTCTCTTCTACCCGAATGTACCCTGATTGCCACCGCACCGTCCCTGTCCGTGCGGTAGAGCCGGATCCCGGCGCGGGCATACCGGCCGGTCACCTCCGGTGCGGGGTGGCCGTACAGATTTCCCTGGCCTGCGGAAACAACCGCGATTGCCGGCCGCACTGCCGCAAGAAATGCCTCCGAGCTCGAACTTTTGCTTCCATGGTGGGGCACCTTCAGAATGTCACAGGCTATATCGCATCCCTCATCGAGCAGATGTCTCTCGGCGGATAAGCCGATATCCCCCGGAAACAGGTACGCGCCGTTCTCGTCTGCAAGGCGAACGACGAGCGAGCGGTCGTTTTCTTCTGCGTATGCCTTTCCCCCCTCGGCGGAAAAGGTCCGGCCGGGGTGGAGAACGCGGACAGCGCCGTTGCGGACGGCCGGGCAATGATCATCTGCGGCCACCATGCGATGCGGTATGTTTTCCCGTGCAATGATCTCCCGCAGAGCGTCGTAGCCGGGAAGCCCTGTGTCAAGGCCGTGGGTCCAGAGCTCGCCCACGCTGAATTTGTGCAGAACGAACAGGAGCCCGTTCATGTGGTCCGGATGGGGATGGGAGAGGACCACCAGGTCCAGCTTCCTGATTCCGCGTTCCCAGAGAAAGGGAGCCACCACACGCCTCCCGATATCGAACCGGTTGTCGCGCGTGCCTCCGCCGTCGATCAGAACGGTCGCGCCGGACGCCAGCTCCACGAGCGCACTGTCTCCCTGACCTACGTCGATGAAATGGATCCGGGTACCCTTGTGCCGCATAAGCGGGGTGAACGTCAGCATCAGCAGACAGGAAAGGGAAACGACAAAGGTCGTCTTCACATGAACATGCGGCCGGCGCGAATGCTCCAGGGGCTGCAGGCGCGCACGCAGCACCGTGCCGAACCAGAGGAAGCCGCTTGCGATCATGGCGAGGTACAGCACCGTCCAGACGGCGCCGGGCCCCCGGACGTGGAGTTCGGCGCCGGGGATGGATGCAAAAAAACCGACGAGACCAATGAAGGCGTCCGCTACGGTCTGGTTCAGGCCGGCAAACGGCAGCGTGCCGGTGAAGAGCGATACGAGGGCGGAGAACAGGCCGAGGGGGACGACGAGCAAGCCCGCGAAGGGGACGACGAGGAGGTTCGAGACGATTCCCATAAGCGAGAGCTGGTTGAAATAGAGCGCGGTGAAGGGTCCGCTTGCAGCACTGACAGCGAGTGACAAAACGACAAGCATCACGGCTTGCTGGCCGATCTTGCGGAGTCTCGTTTCCGCCGTGATGCGCACATCAGCGTACAATCCCGCAACCGCGGCGATGACGAGCACCGACAGGTAGGACAGCTGAAACGATATGTCGAACAGGGCCTGGGGATCAGCGATGAGGCTCACGAGTGCGGCAAAAGCGAGCGCCTGCGCAAGGGCGTGATCGCGGTCCAGGAGGAGCGCAGCGAGACCGGCGGAAAGCATGATGCATGACCGCACGGTCGCGGTCTGGGCGCCCGCCGCGAGACAGTAGAACGCGATAAGCGGCAGGGTGAGCCACGCGGCGATCTTGCGCGGATCCGTAAACAGCGTGAGCCGGTGGTACCAGGCCTCGGGAAGCAGGAACATCAGGCCCCGCAGCAGCCCGAAACAGAGCAGAGCGACCATGCCCAGGTGCGATCCGGAGATGGATATGATGTGCGTTACGCCGGCGGTCATGAACCGGTCGCGCAGGTCCTCGTCGAGCCCGCCTTCCTCGCCCAGCACCATCGCCTGGAGAATGGCGGATCCGGGGCCGTGGAGCGCCGCGAGCAGCGCCTGGCGCATGCGTTCGCGCAGATCCTGAATGGAGCGGAAAACGCCGCTGCCGCGGCTGAGTACGGTTATGCTGCCGGCATCTTTGACCGCAACGGTTGCAGAGATCCCGTTCTGCGCGAGGTAGGCGGGGTAGTCGAACCCTCCCGGGTTCGCATAGCCCCGCGGCGTGAAGATGCGGGCATCGGCGCGGACCGTGTCGCCGTATCCGAAGGGCGGCTCGCTGCTGCGAAGCGTGAACCGGGCCTTTCCCGTAACAGGCGTGCCGTCGAGCTGGTTCAATTCAAGGACCGCTGCGGTCCGGTCGGGGTCGCGGTCCAGCGGGGAGGCGATGCGGCCGATGATTTCGTGCTGCTGCGAATCGAAGCTCAGCCGCGAGACGTGATCGACGGGAAACCAGGCTGCAGCTGACAGGTATGCGCCTGCGCCGGCAAGAGCGGCAACGGTTACGACTGCGAACGTCCGCTTCCCCAACGTTCCGCGACCGAGGAGGACGGCCTGGATGAACCCTAGAACGGCGGCGAATGCGGTGATCGAACCGGGAAAATAGAGGAAGCCCCACCCCAGCAGAATTCCGGCGGCGTACGCGAACGTCATCAGGACAAGGGGTGTGCGCATGGATGTTGGGGAGCACTGCGGGGCGGCCCCGCAGCAATTGGTCCGGCAGCTTCACAGCCGTTCGTACCGCTGATCACGCTTCGGCCGTGTTCAGCGGTCAGGCCGGAAAGAACGACAGGGCAGGGACGTTCTCCAGTTCCCGTCGCCGCAGCGGACTGAACAGCTGGCGTTTGCAGCGGGACAGCCCGCTAGCCGAGCTTTTCCCTGATGATCCCGGCAAGGTTGTCGGCTATGGACTGGATGTCCTTCTGGTTTTCGCCTTCGAGCATGATGCGTACTTTCGGCTCTGTGCCGGAATACCGGAGCACCAGCCGGCCCGCGCCGGCCAGCTGCTTCTCGATTTCGGCTGCGCGCGTTGCAATCTCCGGAATCGTCGACAAATCGCGCCGCTCCTTGACTTTCACGTTCACGAGGACCTGCGGATAGGTCTTCATGCAGGAGGCGAGCGCGGAGAGCGTCCTGCCGGTCTGTTTCATGATCGAGAGAACCTGCAGCGCCGAAACCAGCCCGTCTCCCGTCGTGTTGTTGTCCAGAAAGATGATATGTCCCGACTGCTCTCCTCCCAGGTTGTACCCGCCCTCAAGCATTTTTTCCATTACATAGCGGTCGCCCACGGCGGTGCGGACGAGCCGGCCGCCCGCCTTCTGCACGGCAAGCTCCAGCCCGAGGTTGCTCATGACCGTAGCGACCAGCGTGTTCTGCTTGAGCCTGCCCTCCTGCATCATCTGAAGCGCGCAGATCGCCATGACGGCGTCGCCGTCGATGACGGTGCCGTGCTCGTCGCACAGGATCACGCGGTCGGCGTCGCCGTCAAAGGCGATGCCGACGCCAGCTCCGTTTGCCGTCACCGCTCGGGATATGACCTCGGGGTAGAGCGAGCCGCACCCCTGGTTGATGTTCAGTCCGTTCGGCTCGTCGTACAGGGAGATGACATCGGCGCCCAGCTCCCGCAGGATGCGGGGGCCGATCTTGTAGGCGGCGCCGTTCGCCGAATCCACGACGATGCGCAGGCCGGTGAGATCCAAACCGCGCGGGATCGAGGATTTTACGAACTCGTTGTAACGTCCGGCGGCGTCGTCGATTCTGAACGCCTTTCCGATTTCCGACGCCGTGGGGCGGATGTTGTCCACGGCGCCCGAGAAGATGAGGTCCTCCATCTTCTGTTCCACTTCGTCAGGAAGCTTGAACCCGTCCCTGCCGAAGAATTTTATTCCGTTGTCCTCGAAGGGGTTGTGGGAGGCTGAAATGACGACTCCCGCGTCCGCGCGGAGGCTCCGGGTGAGGAAGGCGATGCCGGGCGTGGGAACAGGGCCCACGAGCAGCACATCCATGCCCATGGAGCACAGGCCCGACGTCAGCGCGCTTTCGATCATATACCCCGAGAGCCGGGTGTCCTTGCCGATGACGATGGCGTGCCGGCGTTGCGAATCCCGGAAAATGTGCGCTGCGGCCCGGCCGATGCGCATCGCCATTTCCGTGGTCATCGGGTCCTTGTTCGCGACGCCGCGGACCCCGTCAGTCCCGAAGAGTTTTTTCATTTGAGAGTCCTTTCCAATACAACAGTAACGGCTATATTTTTTTCGAGTATTTTGAGCTGTTTCCCCTGGTAGTCGATCCGGGGTTCCACGGAGGTGTTCTCGTGGACGCCCTGGATGTCGATCGGCATGGTCGAAAGGCGTTCGATCGACTGCAGCATGCCGGAGGGCCCTTCCACGGTGATCCGGGGCGGCGACACCGTCACCCGCGCTACGCGAAAGCCGGCTGCCGGAAGCCCCGAAAGAACGGGCCGCAGCCGGAAGGTCTTCCGCGCCAGCGGTTCGAGTTTGATGAAAAGCTCTGTCCGGGAAAGATAGGTGATCGTTGTTCCCAGTGGACGCCTGATATCGTCGGGTGAAATATGGACGATATTGTCGCCCTTCTTGGTCAGGGACAGATCGGCAAGGCACACGACCTTTTTCGAGAGCGTGATGTCCCGGAGGACACGCTCCTGGCCCTGGATGCGGACTTCGAGCGTACTGGTCACCTCGCCCACGACCGCCATATTCTGGGGAATGTTGCGCAATTCGATGGGGACGGTGAGCGTCATTTCCGTCTTGCCTTTGGAAGTGACATAGAACCAGAGCGCGAGCGAAAAGAGCAGCGCCAGGATCTTGATGGCCCAATTGTCAAGTACGGCTTTTTTCAGTTCCATACGCCTGCATGTTCTCCCCGGTCCGTTTTCGCTCCCAGAAGCGCCCGGTGCGCAGCGGCTGCCTTTTTTTCTGAACAAAGAGGTCGGAAAGCGTTTTCCGGAGCGCCGGCGCATCGGCATTGTGTGCGATGGCGCCGTTCATCACGACCGAAATTTCTCCCGTTTCTTCGGACACGACGACCACGACCGCGTCCGCCTCCTCGGTCAGGCCCACCGCGGCGCGGTGGCGCGTGCCGAGCGCCTTCGAGAGGTTCGATGACAAGGTGAGCGGGAGAAAACAGCCTGCCGCGATGATCCTTCCGCCGCGAATGATCGCCGCGCCGTCATGGATCGGCGAGTAGGGAAGAAAAATGCTGACGAGGATTTCCTTGGTGATCCTGGCGTCGAGGTCCGTTCCCATTTCAACGATTGTTGACAGATCGCTGTTTCGCTCCAGCACGATAAGCGCGCCGATGCGCTTGTTGGCCATGGACACGGCGGCTTTCACGATCTCCTCGATCGATTTCGATCCCTCGCCGGGTGAAAGCGAACGGAAGAGATGGCGCTGGCCGACGCTGGCGAGCGTTCGCCTGATCTCGGGCTGAAACAGGATCACCACGGCAAGAACAATCTGGGACCAGAAGCTGTGGATGATCCAGTCGAGGGCATAGAGTTCGAGGAACTGCGACAAGCTGAAAATCAGCATCAGCAGTCCGATGCCGATAAGCATTTGGAACGCCCGCGTGCCTTTGATGAGCAGCAGCAGCCGGTACAGAAGATAATAGACCAGCGCGATGTCCACCGTGTCCGAGAACCAGCGATAGTTCGCGAGCACTTCGCGTATTTCAGTTCCATTGATCATGATTGTTTTATAACCGCATCCGTCATCCTGGCGACCTGAACCATGCGCGCCACGTCATGGACGCGGACGATCGAGGCCCCGCGCTCGATGCCGAGCGCGACCGTTGCGGCGGAGCCGTCAACGCGCTGCTCCGGTTCGGATATGCCGAGGATGGTGCCGATGAATTTTTTTCGCGACGTCCCGAGCATGACCGGCCTGCCGAGGACGCGGAATGCGTCGAGGTGATCGATGAGTGTCAGGTTGTGCTCCAGCGTTTTGCCGAAGCCGATGCCCGGGTCGATGATGATCTTTTCCCGGTTTACACCCGCCCGGAGCGCGATGTCGATGCTTTCCCCGAGAGAGTCCCTGACTTCGGCGACGACATCGCCATACACGGGGTTCTGCTGCATATTCCGCGGCGTACCCTGGATATGCATGACGACGACCGCTGCATCGCAGGCTGCAACGATCCGGGCCATGTCCGGTGAGAAGCGGAGCCCGCTTATGTCGTTCACCATCGACGCGCCGGCGGCAAGGGCCTTTTCCGCGACAGATGCCTTGTAGGTATCCACCGACACCGGCACGGCAAGTTCCGCACCCAGACGTTCAATCAGGGGAATGACCCGCCGAAGTTCCTCCTCCTCGCTGACTGGTTCCGCGCCGGGCCGCGTCGATTCCCCTCCGATGTCGATGATGTCAGCGCCGGCGGCCACCATGTCGCGGGCATGCGCCAACGCCCGGTCAGGGGAGGCAAATCGTCCGCCGTCTGAAAAGGAATCGGGCGTGACGTTGAGTATTCCCATGACGTGTGTGCGCGAGCCGAGGTCGAGGACTTTTCCCCTGCAGTCAATCTTATAATCTGAGCGCAGATGGTTGTCAAGGAGAGAGTCGACCCTTTGGAGAAAAACTGCAAGACCACCCCCTGCTTCCGAGGCCGCTGCAACAATGTGCTTCAATTGCGCGGCGGTGCCGTGGAGAAGGAGCTGTGCTGCGGCAGGGGAGGATGAAACGGAAAGGGCAGGTTCGTAACCTGCCCCGCTGGAGGATGAACAGACGAGGTCACGCAGGCGCGCAACCTCGCTTGGCGTCATATTGCTGATCGTGATCGTGAGCGCTTCACGGCCGCTGATCCGGAGGACCGTCGCCATGGCGGCCTCCTAGGCCGCGGCGGGCTGGCCATTGACGATGGCGTCGATTTCGGGGCCATCGAGGGTTTCCTTTTCAAGGAGCGCCTTCGTCAGCCGGTCGAGCGTTTCCCGCCGATCGCTGATCAGCTTTTTCGCTTTTTCATAGTTATCCGATACGATGCGCTTCACCTCTTCGTCGATGGCGATGGCCGTATGCTCGCTGTAATCGCGGTGCTGAGCGATCTCCCGGCCGAGGAATATCTGCTCCTCCTTCTTGCCGTATGCCAGCGGCCCCAGCTTGTCGCTCATGCCCCATTCCGTCACCATCTTGCGTGCTAGGGCGGTGGCCCGCTCGATGTCGTTTCCCGCGCCCGTGGTCATATGCTGAAGAGCTATCTCCTCCGCAGCCCTGCCGCCCAGGAGGATTGCGATGTTGTTCAGCAGGTGATCCCGGTCGTAGGAATAGCGGTCCGCGGTGGGGAGCTGGAGCGTGACGCCCAGAGCCATGCCGCGGGGGATGATCGAAACCTTGTGCACGGGATCGGTGCCGGGAATGAGCTTGGCGACCATCGTGTGCCCGGCCTCGTGGTACGCCGTGTTTTTCTTCTCCTCGTCGCTGATGATCATGGTTTTGCGCTCGAGGCCCATCAGGATCTTGTCTTTGGCGCGGTCGAAATCGTCGTTCTCCACCTGTGTCTTGCCCGCTCGTCCGGCAAGCAGCGCCGCCTCATTCACGAGGTTCGCGAGCTCGGCGCCGGAAAGACCCGGGGTGCCGCGCGCGATGGCTTCCAGATCAACCTGCGGCGCCAGCTTGATTTTCTGCGTATGCACCTTCAGCACGCCGATGCGGCCGTTCAAGTCCGGCCGCGGGATCACGACCTGTCGGTCGAACCTGCCGGGCCGGAGGAGCGCCGGGTCGAGCACATCCGGCCGGTTGGTCGCCGCCACAAGAATGACGCCCTCATTGCTTTCAAAGCCGTCCATCTCGACGAGCAGCTGATTCAATGTCTGCTCGCGTTCATCGTGCCCGCCGCCGAGCCCCGCTCCGCGATGGCGTCCCACAGCGTCGATCTCATCGATGAAAATGATGCAGGGTGCGTTTTTTTTGCCCTGTTCGAACAGGTCGCGGACGCGCGATGCGCCCACGCCCACGAACATCTCCACAAAATCGGAGCCGCTGATGGACAGAAAGGGGACTCCTGCCTCTCCTGCGATCGCCCGTGCGAGGAGCGTTTTCCCCGTTCCCGGAGGGCCGACCAGCAGTACGCCCTTCGGGATCTTGCCGCCCAGCTTCTGGAACTTCTGCGGGTCCTTCAGGATTTCGATGATCTCCTGGACCTCGACCTTGGCTTCATCCATGCCCGCGACCTCGCTGAAGGTCACTTTCTTCGAGGATTCGTTCAGGAGCCTCGCCTTGCTCTTGCCGAAGGAAAGGGCCTTGTTGCCCCCCATCTGCATGTTCCTCATGATGAACAGGAACCAGAGCGCCATCAGGATGAGCGGCGCCCAGACGACCAGAAAATTGTACCACGCCGATTCCTTCACCGGTTCGGCGTTGATCTTGATGCCTTTGGCCCTGAGGTCCTTCACCAGGTCGGGATATTCGGGGAGGTTGGTCTTGAAGGATTTTCCGGTTTTCAGGTTCCCGGTCATCTCAGTGCCCTTGATGGTGACGTCATTCACCTCGTTGTTGTTGATCTTGTCCATAATGTCGCTGAAGGGGATCTGGACAAGCGACGGCGATACGGGATTAAAAAGATTGAATATGAGCACTGATACGACGATAAACAGCAGTATCAGCGCAAGATTCTTGTAAAAGGCATTCACGGATTTGATCCTCCACTTGATACAACGGATAGCAACAGGACAGAGGGCACGACCCGGCAATTGCCTTTGCGTCTGCCAACCCCATCGTGTTTACCGGCACTCGCTGACGGTTTATCTTATTATACTAACATATTCATCTGCTGCTGACAACAGTTTCAGAGGCAGTCACCTCATCTTTTCATCCATGGGAAGCACGGCGATATACGGGAGGTTCCGGTAACGGTCCTTGTAGTCGAGACCATAGCCGACGACGTATTTGGTCGGTATGCGGAACCCCGCATAATCGGCCTCGATCTGAACCTTTCTGCGTTCAGCCTTGTCGAGCAGCACACAGACCTTGAGCGACGCCGGGTTGCGTGCGAGCAGCATTTTCTTCACATGGGCGATGGTGACGCCGGAATCCATGATGTCCTCGACGAGGAGAACGTCCTTGCCGCGGATGTCTTCACTCATATCGGCAATGATCCGGACCGGCTGCGTGCCCTTGGAACTCGTGCAATGAATGAAGTCCATGCGCACCGATATTTTAAGTGAACGCAGCAGATCGGACATGAAAAAAAGAGCCCCTTTCAGGACGCCGACCACGAGCAGGTCCTTTTCCGCGTAGTCCTGGGAAATCCGGGAGCCCAGTTCGTGGATCTTTCTCTGTATTTCTTCACTCGTAAAAAGCGGTTTTCCGAAATCGATGCCTACCATCGTCACCTCCCAAACGTTTCGTTCGAAGCCGGCCGTCTCAACCGTTATTGGCGTCGCGCACGCTCACGCCGATTGTCAGCCGCCGCTCCGTGCCGCCCAGCGCAAGAAAACGCTCGTCGGTCCGGTAGCCGATGATCCACAGGATATCGTCTCCGGCGCAGAGCAGGGGAACGCGGTCGCGCTCGAGGCGGGGAACCTTTTCATCAATGAAGAAATCGTGCACTTTCTTGTGCCTGCCGCCCATGCCGGCAGGGCAGAATCGATCCCCCGGGATTCTGTTTCTTACGGTCAGGGGAGCGCGTATTTTATCATAATCGAATACAGCCTGCCAGCGGTAATTTTTATCCGACGGAGCGCCGCCCTGTTCGAGGCCGCGGATGCACACATCGAGACCGAATTCGGGTACGGATGTCACGCCCGGAGCCGCCAGTTCGCGTCTGACCGCGCCCTGCACGGCTGCCGTCGTCACAAGGAAGCGGTCGTACTCCCGGGCGAGGATGATGCCGGGCGCCAGGTGCATGGATCTGCCTGATTGCGCATGAGCCATGAAGGTGAGCGCTTCCTCGATCCGGACGGATGAAATCCCCGCCGGATCGCGGCCGGCCAGTTCTGCAGCGTGCCTCATGATCCTGCGTTTGAGCGCAGGGGGCGCTCCGCTGAAGCTGTTGTTTTGAATGACAACGCGGTTCTGCTCCCGGAAACAGACTGCCGGCAGACGTTCATCGAGCAAGGCCCGCAGCGCCTTGTCCTCATCCCTGAGGAGGGAAGCCTCCCGTGCAAGGGTTTCGACGATCCGGGGGTTGAATTTCCGGAGCAGGGGCAGGACGTCGCGTCTGATGCGGTTGCGCAGATAGACCGTATTCGCATTCGAGGAATCGCTCCGGGAGGAAAGCCCCGCGACCCGGAGGTAGTCGAGCACGTCGTCGCGCGTCACCCTGATCAGCGGCCTGATGACAGAGCCGCGCACGGGCGGAATGCCCGCCAACCCGGAGGTTCCCGCACCACGGATGATGCGCATGAGCAGCGTCTCGGCCTGGTCATCGGCAGTGTGGCCCGTCGCAATGCGGGAGGCGCCGACGCTCCGGGCGATCCGGTGGAGGAATGCATACCTGACCTCGCGCGCGCCTGCCTGGGCCGAAAGACCCCGTTCACGGCAGTATGCGGGGACGTCGATTTTTTCTATCGACGCCGGAAGGGACATGCGGTGTGAAAGCTCTGCAACGAACGCGGCGTCTTCCGATGATTCGGCTCCGCGGAACTGATGGTCGAGATGGGCGATGTGCAGGGATATGCCGAGTTCCGCGGACAGAGCATGCAGCGCGGAGAGGAGGCATACGGAATCCGGTCCGCCCGATACGGCGACGACGATGCGATCTCCGCTGCAAACCATGTCATGCAGGCGTATCGTATCTTTAATCGTTGCAATCACCATGGGGTGGGAGAATCGGGAAGCCCAGTCAGCAGCAACCAGAACGTTGTCAGCGTCCAACTGCAGACGGCCCGCCATCTGCAGGAACAGGAAAATTAAGGAGGGAGAAATGGTGGCGGTGCAGGGACTCGAACCCCGGACACAGGGATTATGATTCCCCTGCTCTACCGACTGAGCTACACCGCCCCGAATAAAATCAGACGCATACGATACTTTATTGCATCTGCTTTGTCAAGAAAAACCTATTCCTTGAAACGGGTCTCTTCCTTCTGGATTTTTTCGATTTCTTCCTTGCGTGTCTTGCACTCGATGCAGTAGCGCGCAAGCGGGTTTACCTCGAGCCGCTTGATGCTGATCTCGCCGCCGCATTCCTCGCACAGTCCGTATGTATTGTTCTGGAGCTTGCGAAAGGCGTCTGCGATGTCCTTGTACTGCTCGTACTTCATTTCCAGGAGCGAATAGTCGATGCCCTGATCCATGTCCAGTGCGGACTGGTCCGCACTGTCCATGGCGGAGTCGATTTTCTGTCCCGTTTCCCTTGACAGCCTCCGCCCCATCTGCTGCTCAAGGCCCACCACGACCTCGTTTCTTTTTTTCAGCAGGAGCCGCTTCAGCAGCTCGTTGCGCTTCAGTACGGATGCCGGCTGTTTTACGGGTTTGTCGCTCGACGGTTTTGCGGAAGATGCCGCCTGTTTTGCCGGCTTCACCTGTTTTCGTGCGGTTTTTTTGCGGCTCGCAACAGCCGCCTTCTTCCGCGCCGATTTCGGAGCGGCTTTCTTTTTGACTGCAGTTTTCACCGCTTTCTTTTTAAGCGGTTTTTTTGCTGATACCATAAACGCCCCCACCTCCCCTGAGACGGATTCCCAATCGATTGAGTTCAACATTATAGATATCTCTTGAGGCAAATTCAAGATAATTTGTCACGAAGATGCTATTTCTTCTCCTGGATTTTCGATTCGCCTGTTCCGGGTAGCAGCGGCCTCGTTTTTCTGGTACAATGAGTTGAACAGGCGTTCGCGGAGGAAACTAATTGGAAAAAATAGGGAAAAGGAGCTGTCCTCCCCTGGCGGGAGGAATACTTTTTATGGCCGTTCTCACCGGCGTGCTGCGGCCGGATTGCGAGAGCCCGGCCCTGGCGGGGGATGTCCGGCAGGACACCCCGATTCGTTCGGAAATAAGCGGCACGGGGGGCGTACAGCAGGCAAAGGAAAAGGGGGAAGCGGTGACGTGGCGCAAGGAGCCGGTGGCGGTCGAGGTCCAGGAACTGAAATCACTTACGCAGTCCATCGAAGGAGTTGCAGACAGAAAAATCGTCTATGTCGGCGAGAATCACGACAAGAGCAGCCATCACGCCGTAGAGCTTGAAGCCCTGCAGGCTCTGTTCCGGAAAGATCCGAAGCTTGCCGTGGGCATGGAGATGTTCCAGCGCCCCTTCCAATCCGTCATCGATGCATACATCGGCGGCAGGATTGAAGAACGGGAGTTCCTGAAGAGAACGGAATATTTCGATCGATGGGGCTTCGATTACAACTTGTACAAACCGATCCTGGATTTCGCGCGGACTGAAAAAATCCCTGTGGTGGCCCTGAACATCAGACGCGAGATCGTGGAAAAAGTCGGCCGTGAGGGAGCAGCGGCGCTTACGGAGGGTGAAAAAAAGGAAATCCCCGCCGACATGGACTACACGGATACGGCATACCGGGAGCGGGTGGAGAAGGTTTTTAAAGAGCATGAGGGAATGAAAGAGAAGAATTTCGATTTCTTTTTCCAGGCCCAGGTGCTGTGGGACGAGACCATGGCCATGTCGATCGACGAATACCTGAAGAAAGAGCCCGGGCGCAGGATGGTCGTTTTCGCCGGCCAGGGGCACATTGCCTACGGGTCCGGAATTCCGAAGCGCGCACTGCGGAGAAACGGCTTGCCCTATGGTATCCTGCTGAACGATGCGGACCCCGACCGCGATATCGGCACGTATGTAGTCTATCCCCCGGAAGTCGAGGGCAAGACAGCGCCCCGGCTCATGGTTCTGCTGAAGCAGAGCAATGAGCGTGTTACGATAACCGGGCTCCCTGACAACAGCGTTTCCGCCGAGGCCGGCCTGAAATCCGGCGATGTCATCCTCGCGCTCGACGGAGAGCCTGTCCGGATGATCAGCGACATCAAGTTGGCACTTTTTTACAAAAAGAGCGGCGATACCATCAGGGTCACGGCGGTACGGAAGGGGTTTTTGTGGGGAGAACGTGAGCTGACCATCGACGTCAAACTCCGGTAGAAGGTTGAGGCCGGAATCATCGTCCGGCCGAACATGCCGGGTTTTTTTGGTCGGGACAGGAGGGATGATCTATGAAGCGGTTTGCCGTCATCATGGGTATCCTTATTATGGCAACCGGCTGCGCCGGCTCCGCAACGAGGAGTTTCAAGGTGTACACGGATCCGCCGGATGCAACGGTGACCGTCGTTTCAGGGACCGATTTGAAGACGGTGAAATACAGGCCGCCGGCGCAGATCGCGGTCAACGTGCCGAAGGATCCTGTACTCGCTGCCAAGGCAGTGCTCGAGGTGAGCAGGGATTCTTATCTCACCCGCACCATCGCGCTCCGGGACATTGCGGATGGGCAGACCTTGAATATCAAGCTCGAAAAAAGTCTGCAGGTCCGCTACCGGCTCGAGTGCCGTCTCCTGGCTCCCGCTCCGTCTGAGACGCTCCAGTTCCGGGACCGGAACATCTCCGCGTCTTTTTCGATCACGGACCGTTCCTTCCAGATGCGCCTCGAGAATCTGACGCCGGGGCCGATCAAGATAATTTGGGCCCAGGCACAGTATGTAGACGTCCGCGAACAGCCGCAGGCGGTGATGCACTCGGGGATCCGGTTCCAGGAAAGAAACAATCCCATTCCTGATCAGGTCATCCAGCCCAAGGCGATCGTGCAGGAATCGGTCTTCCCGATCAGGAACGTTTTCGTCACCGGGGGGAAACCGCCGTATGACATCAAGCAGCTTCTGCCGCTCGACAGCGAGGCGGCAGAGGACCTGAAGGGAAAGACGCTGGCCCTTTTTCTTCCCCTTGAGATCAACCGGGCCATCATCCCCTATCATTTCAGGATGCAGATCGTCAACGTCGTGAAGGAAGAGCGCGCGCGGTAGCACAGCCGGATATGATGCAGGTCATATCCGGCCGTACTCGCAGGGAGTATACTAGGAGCATGTTTAAGGAAGGTTGCCCCGGAAGCATAGAAATCCGACAGCCCAAGCCCGAGGAAATCCGGTGCCAGAAGTGCGGTGAGAAACTGGAGATCTGGACGGACGAACCCGACATGCTGTGCAAAAAATGCGGACATGTCAATACACGACCCATGGGCACGTCCTGCATCGAATGGTGCGCTTTTGCGAAGGAATGTGTGGGCGCGGACAAGCTGGAAAGGCTTCTGAAAGCTTCTAAGGGATAAGAAAAGCATTTGAATATGTCCACGGGCGGCATTGCCGCACACGGAGACGCAGGGGGTGGGCCTTGCGCCGCGTGTCGCGACGACGCAAGGAACCGTGGTTCATTTATCAGTTCTAGAAGTCGAATCCCGCTGAAAAATACACGTCATACCGGCGCTGTTCCCCGACGCCAAAATCGAGCCGCATGGGTCCGATAAGCGTGTCGGCGTGCAGACCGACGCCTGCGCCGTTGCGCAGATCCGTTACCGATATATCCCGCCTGCGATCCCAGACATTGGCTGCCTGCGCCGCGACATTCAGATAGACCGCCTTGACCGCGTTCAACTGGTAGTCCCGCACCTTCCACCGCCAAGCAATGCCGAAGCCCATTTCATCGTTGCCCGTAAATTCCCTGCGCTGGTATCCGAAGAGGGGAATGCCCAGAACATAGTCCGCCCCGCCGATGCCGTACTGGTCAACATAGGGGATGACGCCGCTGCCCACGCCGAGCGAACCTTCCAGCACCAGGGTATGATGCTCCGCCAGGGGCACGTTGCCCTGCAAAGAGCCGGTCGTTTTCGTGAAGGCATTGGTGCTGCCGTATTCCGGCCGCGCTGCCTCGTAGGACCCCTTGAACAGGACCCCGGAGTGCGGGAAGTCGTTCGTGTCCCGGTTGTCCATGGTGCTGAGAAGGGCGAGGGAGCCGACATGCTCCGTGTGCTTCGGCGGGTTCATGCCGAAAATTTCATCGGTTTTGTCCGTCGCGTAGCGATAGCGCAGATAGGTGTCGCCGAAGCGGAACCACTGATAGCCGAACGAAAACTCGCCCCCCGCACGGATGATCTCGAGCTCCTTGATCTTGTGTTTGTCCTGATAGATGAAGTAATCCCGCTTCTGGTACAGGTAATCAACGGTATGCTGGAAATACGTGCGCAGAACGACCGGCGAGCGGTAGCCCAGGGCGATGTCCGTATAATTCCCGTACCGCGTGTTCAGAAACACCTTGACTCCCCTGCCGCCGACGTTGTCCAGAACGATGTCGGTCAGGCCCGTAAAACTGTCCTCCAGATCGTAGCGGAGGCCGAGCCTGATCCTGTTTGCCGGTTTTTCCTTTATCTTGATCGTGATGTCCACGCCGCCCTGGGGGCTTTTCTTCATGTCCACGCCGATGGATTCGAAATAGTCCAGGGCATAGAGGCGCTGTACATCATGAGCCGCCATTTCGAAGTTCAGGGGATAGCCCACGCGCGTCCGTGTCTCCCGGCGGATCAGGTACCTGCTCGTGATCGCGTGGCCGGCCAGTGTTATGGAGTCCACGCGGCCTTCGTAGAAGGCGAGTTCGAGCGTGCCGTCCGGCTTCAGCTCTGTGCGTTCCACGCGGCCGAGCAGATAGCCCTGGTCGCGGTACCGCTTCACGATCCGGTCGAGGCTCCCCGCCAGCCGCGTGTTGTCGAGCGGCTGGTCGATCTGCCAGCCGACGGCCGCCATGATATCGCCTGAAGGAATGACCGTGTTCCCCGAAATGCTGATGGACTTCACGGGCGCGTTTTCCGCCACGGTGAGGATGGCGTGGTACCCGGTCCTTTCCGGACGAAGCTCGAGCGCGACGTCGGAGAAGGGCCCCACTCCGTACACCTGGGCAAGCGTTTTCCGGATGTCGCGGGGCTTGAGGGCAAGCGCCATTGCAAGCCGCAGCCGGGACTCGGAAACGACGTTGGCCCCCCGGATTTCGAGGCTCGTTATGCGGAGATCGACCGGAGCGGCTTTCGATCCCTGCTTCGGCTTCATCAGCTCACGGATGCGCGGAAGCGCCGCCTGCGCCGCTGCTTCACCCTGTGCGATGATCTTCTGGATGGCCGGAAAATCCGTGAAGGAATAGGCGGAGGTATCGGGAACAATGACGAGGTCGGCAAGCGCGGCCTGGCGGTCCGATTCCTTGCGGATGGGCAGAGAGATGGACTGGCTCATGATTTCGAACAGGGAGGTCAGGTTCTGCTGTTTCTCCGGCTTGGCTGAACTGTCCACGGCGATGACCACATCGGCACCCATGGCTTTCACCACGTCGACGGGCAGATTGTCCGCAAGGCCCCCGTCCACGAGAAGCTTACCGTCGATCTCCACGGGCTGGAATGCCAGCGGTATGGCCATGCTGGCGCGGATCGCTTCATGCAGCAGCCCGTGCGACAGGACCACGGCATTGCCGGTCTCGATGTCCGTGGCCACGGCGCGGAACGGCACGGGGAGGCGGTTGAAATCCAGGTCCGCTTCAAAGGAGGCGGCGAGCGTCTTCGACGCGAGCAGGTTCATCAGCTTCTGGCCAGCGGTAAGACCCGCGGGCAGCTTGAACATCCCGTCGCGGAAGGTGACTTCAAGCAGGTAACGGCTGCCCGACTCCTTTTGCTCCTGCGTCAGAAAAGCGCGGTTCGGCGTGTCCTTGAAGATCTCGTTCCAGTCGTTGGCGAGAAATATCTTTTCGATTTCCTCGGGGCTGTAGCCGGCCGCGTACATGCCGCCTACGCCCGCACCCATGCTGGTGCCTGCAATGAAGGAAACGGGGAAGCCCTCACGCCTCAGCACCTTCAGCACGCCTGCTGCAGCCGCAGCCTTGGCCCCGCCGCCGGCGAGCGCGATCCCGAGCCGCGGCATGTTCTCGTCGAACCGGTCCGAGGCGACCTTGAGGCCGCCGTGGACCACGGTGTAGTTGATCCGGTACTCAAGAGGGGCATCCTCCGGATACGCGTTTGTCGCTGGAGTACAGAGCAGGAAAAGGACGAGCACGGCGTGGAGGTGTTTGGACATGGCTGCTACTATAGCACAAGCTGGGAGCGCCAGTCATGCGATTTTTTTGGCGGGAGCGATCGATTTTCTCCAACGGATGCTTGACTTTGTGTCGCGTGAGATGCTATTATCCAGCCTGTTTTTTACATTCATGCGAGCGGCAAAAAGGCATAATGATATATTGAGATGCATGCCGCATTTTTTTTCACAAGGGGTCGGAGCCGGTGAAGACGCACAAAAAAACACACACCTGCGGTGAACTGACGAAAAAGGACGTCGGCGCCGTCGTGACGCTGATGGGGTGGGTGCATACGCGCCGCGACCACGGCGGCCTGATATTCATCGATCTCCGGGACCGCGGCGGCATCACGCAGGTCGTCTTCAACCCTGAGACAGCGGCAGAGGCGCATGAACAGGCGCATGATGTGCGGAGCGAGTATGTGCTCGCCGTGACGGGTTCGGTTTCCCTCAGGCCGGGGAATACGGTGAATCCGAAGCTTCCCACGGGCGAGATCGAAATCCTGGTCCAGGATCTCAGAATCCTGAATTCGTCCAAAACGCCGCCGTTCATGATCGAGGATGAAACCGAGGTTGCCGAGATGCTGCGGCTCAAGTACCGCTATCTCGACCTCCGGCGTCCGAGCCTCCAAAAGACACTCATCACGCGCCACCTGATCGCGCAGACGGTGCGGCGCTTTCTTGACAACAGCGGGTTCATCGATATCGAGACGCCGTTCCTCACGAAGAGCACGCCGGAAGGCGCGCGCGATTATCTCGTTCCCAGCAGGGTGAATCCCGGCATGTTCTATGCGCTTCCGCAGTCGCCCCAGCTCTTCAAGCAGATATTGATGGTGGCGGGGTTCGAACGCTACTACCAGATCGTCAAGTGCTTCCGCGACGAGGACCTGCGCGCGGACAGACAGCCCGAGTTCACGCAGATCGACCTCGAAATGTCGTTTATCGATGAAGACGATGTGATCGCGCTCATGGAGCGGCTCCTCGCCGAAGTGGTGCGCGAGGTGAAGGGGACCGAGATCAAGACGCCGTTCCCGCGGTTGCCTTATCATGAAGCAATGGACCGCTACGGATCAGACAAGCCCGACACGCGGTTCGGACTTGAGCTGGAGGACATCTCCGACATCGCCCGATCATCGGACTTCAAGGTATTCCTGCAGGCGGTGGAACTCGGCGGCCGGGTAAAGGGATTCGCCGCACCCGGCATGGCCGGGCTTTCGCGCAAGGAACTGGACGACCTGACGAACGAGGCAAAGGTCTTCGGCGCGAAAGGCCTCGCCTGGATCAAGGTGACCGGCGCGGGCTTCGAATCGCCCATTGCGAAGTTCTTCAAGGACGGACAGGTCAAGTCGATTGCCGCACGGCTGAAAGCAAAGCCCGGTGATCTCATGATGTTCATCGCCGACAGTTCGAAGATCGTGGCAGACACGCTGGGGTACCTGCGGCTGCTCATGGGAAAGCGGCTGAACCTGATCGATGAAACGAAGCTCGATTTCCTCTGGGTTACGGATTTTCCGCTGGTGGAATGGAACGCCGACGAGAAGCGGTGGGATGCCATGCACCATCCCTTTACCGCGCCGAAGGAAGAGGATATCGAGTTCATGGAATCGGAACCCGCGCGGGTCCGGGCCAAGGCCTATGACATCGTTCTGAACGGCTCGGAGATCGGCGGCGGCAGCATCCGCATCCATCGCTCCGAGGTCCAGTCCCGCATGTTCAGCCTTCTGAACATCAACGAGGACGACGCCCGCAGGAAATTCGGGTTTCTGCTCGAGGCGCTGGAGTACGGGGCCCCGCCGCACGGAGGGCTCGCTTTCGGTCTCGACCGCATCACTGCGATCCTGACGGGCGCCTCCTCCATCCGCGATGTCATCGCGTTTCCAAAAACGCAAAAGGCCGTATGTGTCATGACGGAGGCACCCTCGCGCGTGGCGCCGGCCCAGCTCCGGGAGCTGTCGATCAGGCTCGATATCGTGGAGTAGCAGGGCTCCGCGCCGGGCAGTGAAAAAGAGCGTCCGCACCGCAATGAGTATATCTTTGTCCTATAGAGACAAAGGCGCCTCCTGGCTGTTTCTGGTCTTTTGTCTGCTCATCATCACTCCCCTGGGCCTCGTCATTCAGCCGACTGACGGCCTCGATGCTTCATGGCAGATCGCCATGAGTCTGGCGGAGAGGAGCCATCTGACCTTCGGCAGGGATGTTATTTTCACCTTCGGCCCCCTCGATTTCCTGTGCACCAGATATTCGATCGTCCACAGTGCATACTGGCTGATATTTTTATCTTTCCCGCTCCGCATCTACGGCGAGAATCAACACCCCTCCGGGCCGTCATAACGCATGAGGATGGCACCACAGAGTCGTATCGGGCGGTCGTGCCGATAGTAAAAACGGGCGTCTTAATAAACAGGAAGATTACCACAACCGCCGAGGCTGCTGATTTTTTTTATGACCGGGGGGCGAACAACGGGAGAATCGTCGGGATTACGCTTGAGGCAGGATACGGTTTCGCAAAACACATCAGTGCAGTGCTGGAAGAAATGAAATTCGTTCAACTTTAGCCATGGTACACGGAGACGAGATACTGCCCCGGCCGATGAGGGCTGGCGTTTGATTGGCGTTCGATACAGGACTCGCTGCTGTATCGAAGCGATCCCCCAGGAGTTCAAGAAAGCAAGGTTATTATGAAATGCAGGGCCTGTGGTAAGCCGGTGGAGCTGCACGTCAGTTGAAAGACGCTTTCACTCCGCTGCACGGCGTGCGGCAAAGAATACACGATCAAAGAATACATCAACGAGATCGATGAGGAGACATGGGAGCGCATTTCCCGCAGGCCCATCAACAGGGCGTGACGCCGATCTCTGACCGACGTCCTGCATGCTTCGCCGGATGGTGACAATGAAGGCCGGCGGCTGTCATTTTACTGCGGCGCCGCAGGATTGAAAATGGTCTTTTCCTACTTTACGAAACTGTCTGCTCCGGCGAAGCGCATCTATCGCAGGAGCGACGAGATCCCTTCCGTACCCTTGCCAGATGCGGAGAAGCTTCGTCCGTACGTCGAACGCCTGGCAAAAGCCCTGAATGAGGAGGACCGCG
Source organism: Nitrospirota bacterium (assembly GCA_035490495.1). GTDB lineage: Bacteria > Nitrospirota > UBA9217 > UBA9217 > UBA9217 > JAJYKN01. The sequence continues at coordinate 1,518 of DATHDE010000105.1, read as the reverse complement.
CGGGCGCCGAGGAACTGTGCCGGGCGCTGGCGTCAGGCATGGCGACGCGTCTCAGGGTCCCCCCGATCCGCCTGAACGTGCTCGCCGTGCGTCCCTCGGCGAGTTGGGGCGAGCTCCACGGCCTGTACGAACTCTCCGGGGGAAGGGCGTCCGCGGTCATCAGCCTCTGGATGCGAACCGCCAAACACCGCCGCGTCGTCGCCTTCCGCGCGTTCCTGCGCACATTCCTCCACGAGTTCTGCCACCATCTTGACTACCATCTTTATAATCTGCCTGACTCCTTTCATACCGAGGGATTTTACAAGAGAGAGTCAAGCCTGTTCCATCAATTGATTCCTCAGCAGCCGCAACAGGCCCACGACGAATTCCCGGATTAATCATTTATCTTCGTTCCCCGACTGGACATTCCGCGGACTTTATAGTAGATTTTGAACTGCCGGGAGCGGTTCGCCGCGGGGAGGCCCCATGGACAGGATTGCATTCATCACTCATGATGGCAGGGAGATTCTTCTGCTTGATTTTTCATCACTCAGGGCGAATGAAGCCATCGCGCTGATCGAGCCTGCCAAGGCGGTCATCAGCAGCAAGCCGCAGAACTCTGTCCTCACGCTCACCGATGTGACTGATCTCCGGTTCAACGAGGAACTGAGCCAGAAAATGGTCGAGTTTACGACGCACAACAAGCCTTATGTGCGGGCGGCAGCGGTCGTGGGCATAACGGGGCTGCGGCAGGTGATCTACAATGCTGTGATTGCGTTCTCCAAAAGGCATATCGCGACGTTCGATACGAGGGACGATGCGAAAAAGTGGCTCGTGGCTCAATGATAGACAAACAGGATTTCATACAGAAAATCGGAACGCATTACGATGAAATATACGCGTCCCGATGATTTGGAGGCGGTGATGAAGAGGCCGGTTATCACGCTGTATGTAAACGATCCCATGGGGAAACGGTGAATGATGAACTCGGATGCCGCCGGTCGGACGGCCAAGGAAACGGGCGCCGAAATCAGGGTGATCAAGAAATCCTCGCCCGAGTACGCGAAGGAGAAAGACCCGCCCCCGTGTCCTTCAGTCATGGTGAACACTACATTCATTGCCAAGAACGACATCATTTCTTACGAAGCGCTGCTCGACGCGGTGCTGAACAATCCGGGATGACGAGAGAGCGCGCGTGATTGTTTTCGCCATGAAGGTCTCCTTATCAGCCACGACCGATTGACGGATCTGATTGGCGCTCGTGACAAGGTCGTGGGAATGTTCTGAAGGTTTCGCGGGAAAATTCCGGTAATCATTATCTGCCGATTCAGGTATACTATTACTGTACCATCTGATTTGAGGCCTCGCCCGATCTTGCTTGAACCCTTTTATAATCCCTGTTAGGAATGCGACCCGGAGCTGCATATGATGGAAGCCACGCGGGAAATCTACTGGAACGTTGGACGCGGAGTGCAGGGACCCATGTATTTCCTCTTCGCTGTTGCTGCCGCGGTTTTTCTGTACGGCTTCTATCGCCGG
>DATHDE010000104.1:0-5878 GCA_035490495.1 Nitrospirota bacterium | reverse complement strand
GTCGGACAGAGTTTCATGCATAAGCCGCACGCACTGCACGCCTTTTTGTCCGCCCCAAACAGCCGGCTGTACTGGTGCCTGATAAGAAAGCGACTCAAGAGGACACGCTGCAGGCGGTAGATCACGGCGGGTGCCGGATCATAGTCCTGTTGCGTATACGGCTTGCCTGCAACGCGAGCGGCAAGTTCTCGTCCAAACTGTTCTGCTTCCCCAATCTTCTCGGGCTTTGGTTGATCCGGCGAAAAAAGATACCCCTGCTTTACATAGCCGAGAAAGTAATCTGCCCCGTAATATCTGGAGTAACCAATTTCGCTTCCCCCCTTATTTTTGAGCGCCCGCCGTACTCTATTGCCTGCATCTCCGGGATAGGTGCCATGCAGGATGAAGGTAAAGACCTTTTTGCCCGAAAGATCCGGCAAGTTATCCAGGCAATCACTTACAATAAATGGAGGCCTGAAATAATACGTTGGAGAACCGATGCCCAAAACATCATATTTTTTTAGATCAGGTAGTTGACCATCCTTTATATTAAAGAGATTAACATCAATATCTCCGCTGCGAATCCCTTTCGCAATCGATTCTGCTATTCTGCGCGTGGTTCCGCCCTGAGAAAAGAAGACAACGAGACACTTGGTCATTGGCCGCCTCCTTTAGATCCTGTTTTTCGCAGGCACTAGCACGATCTTGTATCATTATCTTACCTCCGGGGCACAGTATTTCGTGCTTGCTTCGAATCGGATTTGGTTGAAATATGAATTACTACCGTGATGATTTATCATGCTATACAATTTCTATTGTAGCATATATGAAAATATCATGAGGGGAAGAGAAGTGCTATATATTGAGGGTTCTAGCAAGTATGCTGTCGTCACCATTCTGATCGTGCAACCATGTATCATCGCTCGCACGGAATCTTAGTGGCGACTACTATATGCCCTGAATAGCGATCGTCATCTTACAATACCAATTAAGCAGCATGTTGCCATACGTAGCTAAACCGTGTTGAATTTTTGCAACCCTGATTGTAGAAGCTAAAGCAATTCCTGCACTCTTTACAGGCTTGGACAATGTTGAGATACGCCAGGTACTAACTATCCAATTCTCCTTAACCCTTCCGCAATGCTGCCCGTCACTGCGCGCCAGGTCGGAAATGCCGCGGCAGTCGCGCCGATGATCGCTGCGGCCAGCACATCCATTGCAAGGGTCTGCGGCTCGACATTGAATACGGGAAGGTACGTGCCCATGGCGTCGCTGAACCACCGTGCTGCCGGGAAGGTGAGCGCCATGCCGAAAGCGCAGCCGATGGCGGAAATCACGAGCGATTCGCCGAACAGGAGGCCGCCGATATGATACGCACTGAACCCGAGCGTTTTCATGACCGCATATTCGCTCATGCGCTCCCTCGCGGTCATGGCCATCGTGTTCGCCATCACCGCCATGATGATCACGATGATAATGACCGAAACGACCTGGATCACCGTGATGATGGCGTCGGTCATGGACACGAAGCTGAGCTGGAAGGCCTTTTCCGTTTCCGTCAGCGTCTCGGCGAGGGAATTCTTGAACAGCAGGTCGATGGACGCCGAAATCGGCGCCGCCTGCTCGGGATCGCGCAGCCCCACCACATAGAAACCCGCATGGTCCGCGCGCTGGGGCGCTGTCTTTTTAAGGGATTCGTTCAAATACTGCCAGTGAAAAAAGAACTGCGTTTCATCCGTGTTCTTGCCCGCGCCGCGGTAGATGCCGCGCAGCGTGAATTCCCACTTCCCCGGAAAGATCGTGCCTTTGAGAACGATAGCATCCCCGATCCTCCATCCGAACTGCTCCGCCACCTTGCGTCCCGCAATACAGCCCTTGCGGTCCGCGAGAAATGCCTTTCTCTGCTCCGGCGGAAGAATGAATTCGGGATACAGATCAAGATAGGTCTTCCCGTCGACAGCGAAGTTCGGGAAAAAGTTTTTCTCCGTGATGTACACTCCACCAAACCAGTCGCCGGAACCGACCGCGGTCACGCCGGAAACCTGGCGGATGCGATCCCGGTAGGAAATGGGCAGCGGGAAAATGAGCGATACGGCATTGCGCGTGATGAGCCGCGTGGATGACGAGCCCTCGACGCCCGAATACCAGGCGCTCACGACCGTGCGCAGGAGGCCGAAGGCCAGGATGGCGATGGTGATGCCCAGGATCGTGAGCCCGGTGCGGAGCTTGTGCCGGAAGGCGTTCTTAATGAGGAGTTTCAGAAGATACATCAAGCAGGCCCTTTTCGAGATGCCGCACCAGGCGGGCTTTCTCCGCGGCGCGGGGATCGTGCGTGACCATGATGATCGTTTTCCCGAAGTCGCGGTTGAGATGCGTCATGAGCCCAAGAATGTCCGCGGCCGACGTCCGGTCCAGGTCTCCCGTGGGCTCGTCGGCAACAAGGATCTCCGGGTCCGTCACGAGGGCGCGCGCAATAGCCACGCGCTGCTGCTGGCCGCCCGAAAGCTCCGCGGGATAATGATCCATCCGGTCCCCCAGATTCACGATCGACAGTGCCGATGCCACGTGCTCCCTCCGCTCCCTGCCCGACAGGTTCGTGAGCATGAGCGGCAGTTCAACGTTCTCGAACGCCGTGAGCACGGGAATGAGGTTGTAGAACTGAAAGATGAATCCCACGTTCAGGGCGCGCCACCTGGCAAGCTCCGTTTCCGTGAGCGACGTGATCTCGACTCCGCCGATCATGATCGACCCGCTGTCCGCCTGGTCGATTCCGGCAACGAGATTCAGGAGCGTGCTCTTTCCGGAGCCCGAAGGCCCCATGAGCGCAAGAAATTCCCCGTCCGCGATGTCCAGCGAGATGTCCTGCAGCACCCGGATCTCCTGGCTGCCGCGGATGTAGGACTTGTTGAGGTTGCGGATGACGACGATGGGAGGTTTGGTTGACATGGATGAATTCCACGAATTAAATGTCAGTATATGATCAGGAGGCGTGCGTGCTGGAAACCTTTTCAGAGCGATCCCTCAGCCAAGGGCGTCTTCCTCGGGAAATGTATCCGAACCTGGGACCAACAATTTCATACGTATCCATTATCTCGATATCCATCGCGTTCTGAAAATGCGGGAAGCATGCGCGCCTCCGCCACGGTGCGCAGGCGAAGGCTCCTCAATCACGTATCGTCATCCTTCCTTGATCGCGATCTTCGACCCCTTCTTGAGGTTCTTCGGCGGGTTCATCACGATCTTGTCCCCTGCCTTGATTCCATCGAGCACGACGACGAGATCACCGAGCTTCTCGCCGACCCTGACCGGCGCCTCCTGAACGCGGCTGCTCGTCACGAGGAATACATACTGATTCCCATCGCGTGAAAGGAGGGCGGCGGGATGCAACGCAAGCACCGGCTTCTCCTCGGCAGGCGATACAGCATGTTCAAGGAAGGCGACCTTGGCGCTCATCTCCGGCAGGATGCGGGGATTTTTATCCAGGAATCTGACTTTCACCATGACCGATGCCTTGGACCTGTCCGCTGTAGGCACGATCATGTGCACGATGCCGAGGAAACGCTGATCCGGAAGCGCATCAAGCTGGATTTCGCAGGGCCCGCCCATCTTCACCTTCGAGAGATTCGATTCCGACACATCCGCTTCGACCTGAAGCGAGGACATGTCCGCGATGGTCACGACCGCGGCCTTGGAATTCACCGCCGCGCCGAAGGGCGTTACGATGTCACCCACGTCCGCGTCCTTGGTCAGTACGACGGCTTCAAAAGGCGCGCGAATACGCGTGTACTCGACCGCCACTTCCGCGGCCCGGAGCGATGCCTCGGACGCGTTGACGGATGCTTCCGCAGCGGACACTCCGGCAAGCGCGCGTTTATAGCGCAATTCCGCGGTGTCGTAATCCGTCTGGGCGATGAACCCCTTGGCCAGGAGGTCCTTGCTGCGCGCGAAGTTCTGCTTTGCGTCATCCAGTTCGGCGCGGGCCTGGGCAAGGGTGAATTTTGCCGTCTCCCGGTTGGCCGCCGCCTGTTCGCGCGTTGCCGCGACATCGCGGTCCTCCAGCCGTGCGATAACCTCGCCCTGCTTTACCCTGCTCCCCTCCTCCACGCCGAGCCACTCCAGCCGACCCGTAGCCTTGGAGGATACGGCTGCTTTGCGCTGGGCCACGACATAGCCGCTCGCGTTCAGGAGCGTGAAGGTCTGGGACGGGTATACGAGTGATACCGTCACGATGTTCACTTCGACGGTGGGATTGAGAAGCGCGTTCAAACCGAAACCGATGATAACGACGGCTGCCGCAACCGCGATCAGAAGGCCCCGCTTCCCTCCCCGACGGCCGCGGTAGACTGTGTCTGTCTTGTCGATTTTGAGCTTTGCCAGATCCTCATTCGTCATTCGTGCGTCTCCGGTCAAAACAACCTCTCCATCGCTTCATCCACGGTCCTCACACCGATAAGCTCCATGGATTTCAACCCTGCTGTCTTCTCCAGTTTTTCCACATTCAACTGCGGCAGCACGCAGCGGGTGAACCCGAGTTTGGCAGCATCCTTGAGGCGCGACTCGGCCTGGCTGATGGCGCGTACTTCCCCGGCGAGCCCCACCTCGCCCATGACCACGGTCTGGGCGTTGATCGGCTTTTCGCGGAAGCTCGATGCCACGGCCGCGATCACGCCGAGGTCCACGGCCGGCTCGTCGACCCTGAGCCCGCCCACGATGTTCACGAACACATCCATGCCCATAAGGTGCATACCCACCCGCTTTTCGAGGACGGCCAGAAGCAGTGACACGCGGTTGAAGTCCACGCCGATGCACGTCCTCCGCGGCATGGTAAGCTTCGACGGCGCGACCAGCGCCTGGAGCTCCGCAAGGATGGGCCGCGTGCCTTCGAGGGATGACACAACCACCGAACCCGTGGCGTCCGCGGGCCGCTCGGCGAGGAACAGCTCCGACGGATTTGCCACCTCGGCGAGTCCGCTTTCTTTCATTTCAAACACACCGATCTCGTTCGTTGACCCGAACCGGTTCTTGACCGCGCGCAGCACGCGGAAGGCATGGCCTTTGTCGCCCTCGAAGTAGAGCACCGTGTCCACGATATGCTCGAGCACGCGCGGCCCGGCGATGGCGCCGTCCTTGGTCACATGGCCGATCAGAAATGTCGGCACTCCCGTGCGCTTGGCATGCAGCATGAGCTTGCCCGAAACCTCGCGCACCTGGCCCACGCTTCCGGGCGCGGAGGGAAGTTCTGAGGTGAAAACGGTCTGAACCGAATCGATGACCAGGACCTGGGGCTGAAGCCCGTCCGACGCATGGAGAATATCTTCGAGCTGTGTCTCGGCGAGCACGTAGAGGTTGTCCGTCCTGACCCCGAGACGGAGCGCGCGCATCTTGATCTGCGACGGCGACTCTTCGCCCGAGACGTAAAGCGCTTTGCCGCGCAGCTCCGACACCTGTCGGAGCATCTGGAGTACGAGCGTGGATTTGCCGATGCCCGGGTCACCGCCGATCAGGACGATCGATCCCGCCACGATCCCGCCCCCCAGCACCCGGTCGAGTTCCCCGATTTTTGTTGCGAACCGGTCCTCGTCGCGCGCCTGGATGTCACCCAGGAGAACCGGCTCAGCCTCGCTGCCGCGCTTCGCGCTCCCGATGTCCTTCTGCTTTTCCTGCCGCTCCTCGACCATGGTGTTCCACGCCCCGCAGTCCGGGCATTTGCCCATCCAGCGCGGGGATTGCGTGCCGCAGGACTGGCAGACATAGACGGTTTTGATTTTTGATTTCATGGTACTGTCCGGCTCCTCGCACTTGCCTGTTCGGATTTATGAAAATAGTACAATTCCATGGAAAAGGCAAGGGGAAAGCCTTTTCTTGTCAAGCCCAAGCAGAAATGTCGTATTCTTACCAA
>DATHDE010000103.1:0-3092 GCA_035490495.1 Nitrospirota bacterium | reverse complement strand
GCCCTGCCGCCTCCAGCGCCATATGCAGGCGCTCGGGGCCTACGGGTTCCTGTCCGCGGTGAAGGGGAAAAAATATTTTCTGAAACACGTACCCGAGGCGCTGCGCCTGCTCAAGGAAGAGACTGCCGCAGCCAGGAATGAGTATCCGGAGTTATTCAGCCTCGTGAGCAGCTTTTGACTGATTAACCGGAACTATAAAAAAGTCCTTCGCACTGGTAACGGCGGAATAACAAACCATGATAAATTCATGATGATTCATAATCAATCAGTGTGAATCAGTGTCAAAGGGTTTTACAATTTTTCAGCAACTGACTACCACGCGCCCTTCGATTTGAGCACTTCCTCCACTTTCGCGATTTCGTCACTGTAGGCCCTGCATTCCTGTTCGTGTTCGAGCGCCATGTTCTGTGCCTGATCTGCTCCGATATGCAAGGTGGTTTTGTTGAAGGTAAAATGATGCATTTCCTCGATGTCGCAGAGGTTGTCCTTGAGCCGCTTGAGCTCGCCTTTGAGTTCATCCACCGTCATTACTGCGTATTTATCCGACATGTTCTCCTCGTTCTTTTCTGACACGATAACCGGATATATGGATTGAGAAACAGATCGTCGTCAAAAGGCATTTGACGCGGATCAAACCGAATAAGAGCCGGATAACAGCGGATTCATTCCTGACAAGAAGTTCCTGCGATGGTAAAACAGGTATTCGGTTTCATCCATTGTTATCTTTTTTTTATCCGCCTGTTCCGTATCTAAATGCTCTTAAGAATAATCAGACACTCTCCTGGTATCCTGTCTGAATTTGCCCGAAATTCTTCCCGGTTCGAAGGAGGAATTTACTTCAAGTGCGCGAGATAGTCAAGTGCCTCGTCCCTGCTGTTCAGCACGCCCGCGGCCTGGCGCTCCTTGATGTCGTCCAGGATATCCCGGAACCGCGGTCCCGGCTGCATGCCCCGGCGGATAAGATCGCTGCCGGTCACGAGCGGTCTGGCCTCCGCCTTCAGGAACTTGCCGTAATAATACTCCAGCACGGCGGCCATGGGCTTTTCCGTGTCCATGAACTTTTCGCGTGGCATGATCTCGTACGTTGCGAGCGCGTCCGCCTGTGACAGGAGCAGGCTCTCGGGAACCGCGTCGCCCAGGTCCCGGCAGTAGCGGTACATGGCGTTCTTGCTCGGACCGCCCGGCGCGGAGAGGTTGAACAAGCGCATGTGATGCTTGATAACGCGCGATACGATTGTTTCCGTGTTCCGCGAAAGCCTGAAGCGCCTGCACAGGCGCAGCGCCTTCTCTGCGCCGAGATTGTCATGGCCGTGAAAACGGATGCGGCCGTCCTCGTTCGTGAATGTCTCCGGCTTCGCCATATCGTGAAGAAGACACGCGAACCTGAGCGCGGCAATCCGGGGCACCGCATGTTCCATCTGTTCGCCGAGATGGGCGCGCAGCGCATCGGCGCGGTCCGGGGACAGCCGCATGACCTGTTCGAGCACACGGTCGACATACCCCGCAGTCTTGATGGAATGAGTCAGGACGTCATGGACGTGATACCTGCCCGGCGCGAATCCGCGCAGGAGATCCAGTTCCGGACAGAGCACTGAAAGCAAACCAAGGGACTCGAGAAGCAGGAGATGCCTGTCTGCGCCGGGTTCGGACAGGATGATAAACAGTTCCTCCCGGATCCGCTCCGGCGCCGGCTCGGCAAGGCGCTTCACCCTGCCGCGGATATGCTCTGCCGTAGCCGTCTCGATGGAAAATCCGAGGGTGGCCGCAAACCGCACGGCGCGAAGGAGCCGGAGCGGGTCTTCGTCGAGCACGCCTGGCCGGGTTGCGCGAACGAGCCGCGCGGCCACATCCGATTTCCCCCCATGCGGATCGATCAGGTTGTCAAGCGCTTCGGTGGCGATGAATTCCCGGGCATCGACCGCCATGGCATTGATCGTAAAATCCCTGCGCCCGAGGTCCGCCAGGAGGTCATCCCCCTCGAAATTCGTGAAATCGAACTGAATGATCTCATGATCATGCAGTATCGTCACCCGCGTAATTTTCCGTTCCTCGTCCAGGAAGAAAAAACTGCCCCCGATCCTGTCCGAGAATTGCCGCGCAACGGATTCCGATCCAGCCGGCATGACGATATCAATGTCCTTGATCGGCTCTCTTCCGAGCAGCAGATCCCGCACGGAGCCGCCGACGAGAAAGACCGGTTGACGCGTCAGATCAAGGAGTGTGAGCAAATATGTCGTCACGGATGGATTCATTAATAGTAACGATATTCAGGGTCGTCATTCCCGATGTCTTCATCGGGAATCCGGTGTCAAAACCATATCCCCGATAGAAACATTCGGGGATGACTATGAGAATTAATGGACAGACTATTTGGTGCTGTAAGTAATTGTGTTCGAGGGATGTAATGTGAAACGGTTTCAAGCTGTTCAGGTCGTTTGCAGAGCGTTGTCGCAGGTGCCAGCGCAGTCAGCTGCACAACCGCCATGCTGTCGAGACGCCCGGAAGACGCGCGCGAAGCGCAAGCGCTGCGAGCATCCGATGGACGTTATCCATTAATGCAACAGCGTCCCGTTGCGGCAATGAGGCGCAAACAACCTGAACAGTACCGCGCACGCTATGAACTCTGCGAATTCTTCTCGTTATTCTCTTCCTTCTTTTCCTTATCCTTGTCTTTGTCGCCCTTGTCGTCGGCTTTGAGCTTCTTCGCCATATCCTTGAGCCGCTTGTCCACAAGGAAATTCACCGTGCCCTCGGGCCAGGCGCCGTCCGGGCCCCGCTCGCCCGCGGGCGTTCCCGTCAGGATCTCGAGCGCCTCGTTCACGGTCCTGACCGCATAGATGCGGAACTTCCCGTCACGCACGGCTTCGACGACCTCTTTCTTGAGCATGAGATTCGGCACATTGAGCTGGGGAATGATGACGCCCTGGTCGCCTGTAAGACCGCCCTCCCGGTTCTTGCACACGCTGAAAAAACCCTCGATCTTTTCGTTCACTCCGCCGATGGGCTGTACCTCGCCTTTCTGGTTGATCGACCCTGTGATCGCGAAGTTCTGTTTGACCGGCAGTTCGGCGATGGCGGACAGGAGTGCGATG
>DATHDE010000102.1:0-3199 GCA_035490495.1 Nitrospirota bacterium | reverse complement strand
TGTTGATGATGGCAGTACTGACGCGACCTGGACACTGCTTCAGGATCTGCGAAGTCGTATCCCGCAGCTCAAGCCTGTGCAGAATACGGGTCTTCACGGTTTCGGCAGGGCAGTCGTCTGCGGTTTGGACAATATGTCAGGGGACGCCGTCGTCATCATGATGGCCGACGAGTCCGATGATTGCCGCGATGTCGTGCGGTACTGGAAGGAGCTGAACAACGGATTTGATTGCGTATTCGGCAGCAGATTCATCAAGGGCGGGGGCGTCATTGACTATCCCCGGATCAAACTCCTGATCAACCGCCTGGCGAACACGTTTCTCCGCCTTTTTTTCCACATCAAACTGAACGATACGACGAATGCCTTCAAGGCATACCGCCGGGAGGTGATTGACGGCTGCCGCCCGCTCATCGCGCCGCACTTCAACCTGACGGTGGAACTTCCCCTCAAGGCGATCGTCCGGGGGTATACCTGGACCGTCATTCCCATTACGTGGCGAAACCGGCGAACCGGGACCCCGAAGCTCAAGATAAAGGAGATGGGCAGCCGGTATCTCTTCATCTGCCTCTACATCTGGCTGGAAAAGACCCTTTCCCGCGGCGATTACCGGAAGCGCTGACAGCGCGATCGCCTTTCGGCTGGTGAACTGTCAGGACATCCCTCGTGATACTCAGACCTGCCCATACCGGAAACAGCGTCTTCTCGGGAGACCGTTTCTCCGTCCGCTACCGCCTCAGGGGAAGCGAACAGGAGGCGCGTGCCAAAGCAGAGGACATCTGCATCGAGCAGACAGTCGAATTCCCCGCCGACGAAGTGCCGCCGGGCGTCATCAGGGACCACGTGTTCGGCAGGATTGAACGGTTTGAACGCATCGATCCGGAAGCGTTCGAGGCAGTGATCAGCTATGCCGTCGAGATCGCAGCAGGGGAGCTGACCCAGCTGCTGAACGTGATCTTCGGAAACAGCAGCATCAAACCAGGGATCCGCGTGCAGCATATCGACCTGACCGAACCGCTGCTTGCGGCATTCAAGGGACCCCGGTTCGGCATTCAAGGGCTGCGGCAACTGCTGGGGATTCCGGAACGGCCGCTCCTTTCCACCGCGATCAAGCCCATGGGGCTGTCCTGCACCGAGCTGGCTGACCTCGCGTATCAATTTGCTCTCGGCGGCATGGATATGATCAAGGACGACCACGGTCTTACGAACCAGTGCTGCGCACCTTTTGAAGAACGGGTCGCGCGGTGTGCGGAAGCGGTGCAGCGCGCATCGAAAGAAACGGGGCAGCCTTCTCTCTACATTGCGAACATCACGGCGCCAAACGCCGAGGTAATAAAGCGGGCAAGGTTCGCAAAAGCGGCAGGTGCGGGTGGACTCATGGTTGCGCCGGGCCTTATAGGGTATGATCTGATGAGAGAACTGGCAGATGATGAAACCATCGGATTGCCGATCCTGAGCCATCCGGCGCTGCAGGGCAGTTTCGTGACCGGTCAGGGGGGAATGTCGCACGGTGTTATATTCGGGCAGCTCGCACGCCTTGCCGGTGCTGATGCTACGATCTTCCCTAATTTCGGCGGCCGCTTTTCCTTCAGTCGCGAGGAGTGCAGGAATATCACTGAAGCGGCAGGGGAGCCGATGGGACACCTCAGAAAAATATTCCCGGCCCCCGGAGGCGGCATGAGCCTCGAACGGGTGCCCGAAATGCTCGCAATCTACGGCCGGGATCTCATTTTCCTGATCGGGGGTGGGCTGTTCAAACACGGACCGGACCTGGTCGAGAGCTGCCGGTATTTCCGGAAGATGGTGGAAGCGGATCAGTCAGGGGAATAGGCAGAACAGGGCGGCATCCGGTGAGCGCCTTTCGACACATGATGGGGTGGAAAGTAATTGCGGACGCTCCCGGATTGAGAAATTGATTGTTATCCTGAACGCACCGCACACTGCAGTTCCGGTTATCCTTTCCTCGCCGTGATCACGACCGTATCACCCAGCACTTTTTTCACGATTTTTTTGAACCCCGCCTGAAGGAGCCACGATTTTATTTCCTGCGGTGTGTAGCTTCTTCCCGCTGACGTATTCACGAGCATGTTGATGGAAAACAGCGCGCCGACCTGAGGCTGAGCTCGGTCTTCCTCGAGGAGAAACTCCTGGATCGCGATCCTGCCCTTCGGGTTGAGGGCTTCATGCGACTTTCTGAGAAGCTCCAGGCACTCTTCCGAGGACAGGGAATGGAATATCTGGCTGATGAGCACGAGCTCGTAGCCATGACCGATATCGTCGGTATGGTAGTCGCCTTCCAGGAATGCAATGTTTCTGAATTTCCTTTCATCGATCATCGTCCGGGCGATTGCGATCGTTTCCGGCAGATCGAACAAGGTGACTGCAATCCCTCTTGTGGCAAGCTCCCGGCTGTAGGTCCCCGGTCCGCCACCCAGATCGATCGCCTGACGGACGCCGCGAAGATCGATGGCTTTGATGACGTCCGGTGCTTTCAAAACGGCATTGTTGTGCATGGCCTTTATGAATGATGCATGATCGCGGCTTCCCGGGGCGCGGTACGGCCGGCCGGTTCGCACTACTTCATCCAGGCCGGACCATGTTTTCCACAGCGAATCCGCGTGGCGCAGCATATCGCCCTGGTACCAGGGGCTGTCTTTCACAAGAAAACGATTTGCCGCTGGCGCGTTCCGGTACTGCGGTCCGGTCTTTTTCAGCAGGCCGAGGGATGCGACCGCATCAAGCAGTATCTCAAGCGCCCGGGGATCGGCGCCAATCTGCACGGCAAGGTCACCTGCGGATCGAGCAGTCCGGAGATGTTCGAAGACAGAGAGGTTGTTCGCGGTCAGGATGACGCGCGATGCTCGAAATCCGCCCCACAACCGTGCAAAATCCTTTATTTCCTTCTGTGTAACTTTTATCATGGATGGCCCTCTTTCGGTCAGCAGCTGAAACTGAAGGATGGATAAAGTGGAACTATTATAAATTATAATTCCCTTTAATACAGCAATTAAAAAAATATTTATGAAATCGCTTGATTTTTACGCGGAAAAGAATATAATTTCTCGGTTTTTGAATCAGTGTGAAACAAAGACTCACCACCAGCATCGCGTAATTCATCCGATTCATTCACATTGCGGTAAACGCGGTGCTGATACATTTCTGAGGGAGAGGGGGTGAATGTGCATGAAGAAGATATTCGCAA
>DATHDE010000101.1:0-3079 GCA_035490495.1 Nitrospirota bacterium | reverse complement strand
GGTTCGAGCCCCGTCCGCCCCGCCAGTTTTCCCCTTCATGTTTCATGTCTACATTCTCCAAAGTCAACAAGACCAATCCTACTATATTGGCCACACCTCTGATTTACATGAACGCATAAAGAGGCATAATGAAGGCCGGTCACAGTACACTAAATCCAGAAGGCCGTGGGTTGTTGAGCGCGCATCAGAGAATTCAACCAACCTGCATACTTAGCATGGAGACCGCTCCGCCGTCGAAACCTGCTACGGGAAACGAAATACTCTCTCCTTTATTCCTTGCTCCAGCAATGTATAAAAGCGGCAGATAATGGTCGGGAGTAGGCGCGGAAAACTTTGCGTCCCGGCCTAATGTCTCATATGCCATCAACCCGTCGTCATCCCCGTTCAGGAGCAATTCTCTCACCCGTTCTTCGAATCTTACACCCTCCGGATAAGGTTTGACACCGGAGTTTCGCCAGTTATAGGCAGCAAGATTATGCACGACAGCACCGCTTCCCATGATCAAAATTCCTTCTTCGCGAAGGGGAGCGAGTTTGCTGCCGAGAGTATAGTGGTACTCCGGAGGCTGCCTTTCATCGATGCTAAGCTGAATCACCGGCACATCCGCGCGGGGATAGGCGCGCAGAAGCACAGACCACGTGCCGTGGTCGAGCCCCCAGTCCGCGTCTGCTGCGACCGAAAGAGGTGCGAGCAATTCCTGTACACGCTCGGCAAGCGCCGGGTCGCCTTTTGCGGGATATACGATCTGGTACAGTTCCGGAGGAAATCCGCCGAAATCATGGATAGTCCGGGGTGTTTCCGCCGCCATGACTGCGGTCCCTCGCCGGTACCAGTGTGCGGAGACGGACAGGATTGCTTTAGGCTTCGGAAGCGTGCTGCCAAGCCTCTCCCAGGCGCGGCTGAAGTTGTTGTTCTCCACTGCATTCATCGGGCTGCCGTGGCCCACGAAAATCGCCGGCATCATTTTCTTCATGTTTAACTACTTCCTTTCACTGCTCCTGTGTTTTAAATATAAGCCGATCTACCGACCACTTCCCGCCGCCGGCAATCATGAGCGCGATGCCCATACCGATAGCAAGCAGATGATATTCGTAACCTTCCCCCTTCTGAGTGCCAAACCAGTTCATGAAGAACCCGTTCTGCACGTGAAGCATCATGACCGCAACCGCCATCGTCACGGTGATGCCGAAAGCTGCCACGCGGGTGACGCAGCCAAGGATTAAGCTGAGCGACCTCAGGCTCTCTGCCATGATCGCAAGAAACGCGAAAACTGAGGGAATCCCGAGTTTCCCGGTAAAGAACCCCATGGTTCCTTCGAATCCGTAGCCGCCGAACCAGCCGAATAGTTTCTGCATGCCGTGCGGGAAAAAAACCAGCCCGAGCAGGAGCCTTACAACAAACGTTGCTGAGTTGTCATTCGTCATAAAGATTTTTTTCCACATCGTCGTCCTCCCTGTTTTTTTTTCTTTGATTTTTACTGCCTGGGATTCATGCTGCCGGGCCGTTCACAGGCGCTATTGTGCAAGTCCTATCTGCTTCATGAAGGTCGCGTTATCCCAGAACAGATATTCCTCATCCATCACGCCGTCTTTCCAGTGGCCGACCGTGCACATGGTGATGTTGAACTTCTTGCCCGTGGGCTGGATGAATCTGCCGTCGCCTATGGGCATGGGCTTGCTGAACGTGCCGGTCATGACACCGATGACCGACGTCCATTCTGCTGACCCGAACTTGACCGGATGGACAGCGATATTGGTGTCCGGGGCATAGACAAACATCGCCTTCAGGTCCTCGATGTGCTTCTCGATGCCCGAAGTCATGTGGCCATCAGGCCAGTGCACCTTCACATACCGGGAATGGCTCTCATGGAGCCTCGTCCATTCCTGGTTGCTGAACACGACGAAATCCAGTTCATCGAAGGTCTTGAGGTTCTTCTCGACCGCAGCCCGTTCCCTCTGCACTTCCTCGATCTTTGTCATCATCTCGGCTGAATAGCCGGCTGCCTTTTCCGCAGCCCGGGCCGGGGGCCCGAACCAGAGCGCGATCAGCGCTGTCATGCTTATATACGCGAATGTTCTTTTCATGCAATTCTCCTTGTAGTAGATGTCGCTTCTTCCGTCGTTGTTGTTGTCTTCATTATTTCTTCTGGTGACCCCCGTCGCAATAGGGCGGGTTTTTGGCCAGTCCGCAGGCGCAGAGCCAGACCTTCTTCTTCTCTTTGATCTCAAACTGGACCGGCGTTTTCCCCGATGTCTTGTGTGCTCCGTCGCAGAAGGGGCCGTTGTTGCTCAAGCCGCATCCGCACCAGTAATAGGTTCCTGTTTCCAGCTCCTTTTCCACGGGCTGATTTCCGTACATGGCGGTTCTCCTTTTCTATGATCTGATAGGAGCAAGGGCCGGTTGTTTCACCGCGGCCGATCGGCGTATGAACCGGATTTCCCCTTGATTCCTCATTGCCGTTGGCGTATATTATGGCGGCTGCTTTCATAATGCAAGTAGGCACTATTTTGTGCTGTACTTACAAAAAAGTAAGTAAGATGCAAGATGAAGCACCCGCGAAGGAGGCAACCATGGACAAGAACCACACGAACTGCCCTGTAGAGACGACGATAGCCCTGCTCGGAAGCAAGTGGAAGCTCCTCATCCTGCGGGAGCTGTTTAAAGGTACGCGCAGGTTCGGCGAATTATCGAGGGGTGTCCCCGGCATCAGCCAGAAGATGCTGACCCAGCAGCTCCGGCAGATGGAAGAGGATAATCTGGTGAGCAGAAAAGTATATCCTGAGGTTCCCCCGCGCGTGGAATATTCACTCACCACGGTCGGCGAGAGCCTCAAGCCTATCCTGGATGCCATGCACAAGTGGGGCACGAAGTACGTAATGCAGAACAACAAGCAGAATGACAAGATTGCCTGCAGGGTAAAAGGTTCGGCTGCCTAGGGGTCCTGCAGGAATAAAAAAATTGACCAAAGAAGTGCATGCTTCTTAATTGAGTGATTATTCTTCGATATCAATTGATATATTCACAACACAATTACCAGAAGTTTCTACCTGTTTTCTGCACTCTTACCCGGTGGGGTGCA
>DATHDE010000100.1:0-6692 GCA_035490495.1 Nitrospirota bacterium | reverse complement strand
GAGCGGCAGCTACGGTTCCGAGGCATTGAAGACCAATGAATTATTCAAGAGCGGTACAACGGTATGGAGCCTGGGCGCAGGCCTCATCCAGCCCCTGTTCCATGGCGGTGAACTGACGGCAAAGCGCAGGGCGGCCATCGCCGCCTATGACGCGGCCCAGGCTCAATACCGCTTGATCGTACTCCAGGCGTTCCAGAACGTGGCGGATGTAATGCGCGCTCTCGATGCTGACGCGGATACGCTCAAGGCGCAAGCCGAGGCTGAGCAGGCAGCCCGGGACACGCTCGACCTGACGGAGAAGCAATTCCAAATCGGCGCGGTGAGCTATCTCTCCCTGCTGAACGCTGAACGACAATATCAGGAGTCGAAGCTCCGCCTGGTCCAGGCCCAGGGAGCGCGCTTCGCTGACACGGCGGCGCTGTTCCAGGCACTCGGAGGAGGGTGGTGGAACAAGGGCAAAGAAGAATGAACAGCATGGTGCAAACGCAACGTGACGGCTGCAAAGAACGGGAAGAAATAAGATTTTAACTGCAATACGTTCTCGCACGTGAGATGAGCCATTGACAGCAAAGGGGTTTTACTATGGAGAATACTGCACGGAAGCATCTAATCAAGCGAATGATCATCATGCTCATCGTCGTCGGCATTGTGTTCGGCGGCATATTCGGGATGAAGGCCATCCAGGCGCAGATGACGAAGAAGTATCTGTCCTTCAAGATGCCGCCCGCGACCGTCACGGCGATGAAGGCGGAGATGCGGTCCTGGCAGCCGCAGCTCAATGCCGTCGGCAGCCTCCGTGCCGTGCGCGGCGTGGATGTGACGAGTGAAATAGCAGGGCTCGTGCGGTCCGTAAACTTTGCATCGGGCGATTCCGTAAAGGAAGGCAAAGTGCTGGTCGAGCTGAATGCCGACGCGGACGTGGCGCTTCTTCGCTCCCTTGAAGCGGCCGCGGACCTCGCGAACACGAACTATGAACGCGACAAAAAACAGTTCGAAGTGCAGGCCGTGAGCCAGGCTGCACTCGACGCGGAAGCGGCTGACCTCAGGAGCAAGCGCGCGCAGGTGGACCAGCAGCGGGCTATCGTGGACAAAAAAACGATCCGTGCTCCCTTCGGCGGCAGGCTCGGAATTACGACGGTAAATCCCGGCCAGTATATCAACCCAGGCGACAAGATAGTAACGCTGCAGGCCCTTGATACACTGTATGTTGATTTTTACCTGCCCCAGCAGGAACTTTCGCGCATCAGGCTCGGGCAGGCGGTTGCGGTTGCTTCAGACACCTATCCGGACAAAATGTTCGAGGGAAAGGTGACCTCTGTCAATCCGCGCGTTGATCCGGACACGCGGAATTTCCAGGTCGAAGCATTGATCGCCAACAGGGACCATGCTCTCCTGCCCGGCATGTTCGCGACTGTTGAGGTGAAATCCGGAGCCCCGCAGAAATACCTGACCCTTCCGCAGACCGCCGTCACGTACAACCCCTACGGAGACACGATCTTCATTATTGAAGAAAGCGGCACCGGCCAGGACAACAAGCGTGTCCTGACGGCGAAGCAGACCTTTATCACCGTGGGCGAAAAGCGCGGAGACCAGGTGGCGATTTTATCCGGGCTCAAGGAAGGCGAGACCGTGGTCACGAGCGGCCAGCTGAAGCTCAAGAACGGGAGCCCCGTGGTCATCGACAACAAGGTTCAGCCGGAAAACGAGGCGGCTCCGAAGCCAGAAGACCAGTAGGTGGGTTCTGCGTCCGGAGTTTTTTGTTGCCGTGTGCGGCCAAACCGCCCGTGGTTACAAAAGAGGTAGTATATGAAATTCACCGATCTGTTCATAAAACGTCCCGTGCTCGCCACGGTGGTGAGCCTTCTTATCCTGGTGCTCGGGCTGCGGTCCGTGGGAATCCTGCCCGTGCGGCAGTATCCTTTCGTCCAGAACGCCGTGGTCACGGTGGCGACAACCTATTACGGCGCCGACCCCGCGCTCGTAGCGGGCTTCATCACCACGCCGCTCGAGAATTCGATAGCCCAGGCGAACGGCATCGACTACCTCACCTCGACCAGCATGCTGAGCCAGAGCACGATCCAGGCGAACCTGCGCCTCAATTACGATCCGAACAAGGCCGTGACGGAAATCAACACGCGCGTGAACGCGGTCCTGAACCAGCTCCCCCGCGATGCGCAGCAGCCCGTGATTACGCTCGCCGTGGGCGAGACCATTGACTCCATGTACATCGGGTTTTACAGCAAGGAGCTCCCCACGAACAAGATCACCGACTATCTGATCCGGGTAGTCCAGCCCAAGCTGCAGGCAGTCGATGGCGTGCAGACCGCCGAAATAATCGGACAGCGCCGTTTTGCGCTGCGGGCGTGGATCGACCCGGATAAGATGGCGGCCTACAACCTGAGCGGCACGGATGTGAGCAACGCGCTTGCGGCGAACGATTTCATCTCCGCCGTGGGCCGCACCAAGGGCCAGATGGTCACGGTGGATCTCACGGCGGAAACGGGACTGCACACGGTCGACCAATTCAGGAACCTGGTCCTGAAGTCGCATAACGGCGCTCTTGTGCGCCTGGGCGATGTTGCCAATGTATCGCTCGGATCCGAAGACTACGACACCGCTGTTTCCTTTGACGGCCAGAGCGCCGTGTATATCGGCATCAAGGTCGCCCCAACGGCAAACCTGCTGACCGTGATCGGCAACGTGCGCAAGGTCTTCCCGTCCATTCAACAGGAGTTGCCCCAGGGCTTGGACGGCCGCATCGTGTATGACTCCACCAAATACGTCAACAGCTCGATCAAGGAAGTTATCTTTACCCTGGCCGAGGCGCTGTTGATCGTGACCATGGTAATATTCCTCTTCCTCGGCACGGCCCGGTCCGTGGTCATTCCGACTATTGCCATGCCGCTGTCGCTCATCGGTGCTTTTTTCATCATGTACGTTCTCGGATACACGATCAACCTCTTGACGCTCCTGGCGCTCGTGCTTGCCATCGGTCTTGTGGTGGACGACGCGATCATCGTCGTCGAGAACGTGCACCGCCACATCGAGGCAGGCATGAAACCGCTTCCCGCCGCCCTCCTGGGCGCACGCGAACTCGCAGGACCCATCGTCGCCATCTCCGTGGTTCTCATCGCCGTGTATGTGCCTATCGGGTTCATGGGCGGGCTCACCGGCGCGCTGTTCACTGAATTTGCCTATACGCTCGCAGGCGCTGTGGCGGTGTCCGCTATCGTCGCGCTTACCCTCTCGCCCATGATGACGTCGCGTTTTCTCAAGCCTGTTGACGAAGGCATGCAGTTCCGCTTTGCCCGGTTCATCGATGGCCAGTTCCACGGACTGCGCCGTGTGTACGAACAGGTGCTGCATGCGTCCCTTGATACGCTGCCCGTGATCGGTGTGTTCAGCGTCGTTGTGCTCGCGAGCATTTACTTCCTTTATATATCGTCAAAGAGCGAGCTCGCGCCGCAGGAGGACCAGGGCATCGTCATCTCTTTCGTGACCACTGCTCCGGACGCAACACTGGATCAGACGCGCCTGTCAACGCGCCAGGTCTACGAAACGTATGCATCATTCCCGGAAACCGATCACGTATTCCAGCTCGACGGCATTTCGGGTCTGAACTCCGGTGTGGCGGGCATGGTGCTCAAACCCTGGGATGAACGAAAGCGCACAGCGTCGGAGCTCCAGCCTCTGGTCCAGGCCGGATTGGGCCGGATCGCGGGCGCGCGGCCAGTCGCGTTCCAGCCGCCGTCGCTTCCCGGCTCGGGCCGTGGCCTTCCGGTCCAGTTCGTTATCGGCACAACCGAGCCCTTTGACCGGCTGAACGACGTTTCGCAGGCGCTCATGGGCAAGGCCTACGCAAGCGGAGCGTTCGCGTTCCTGGACACGGACCTCAAGATTGACAAGCCGCAGACCACGGTCGAGTTCAACCGCGACAAGGCGGCCCAGCTCGGGCTCACCATGCGCGACCTCGGGAGTGCGCTCGGGGCCATGCTCGGCGGCGGGTATGTCAATTACTTCAGCCTGGGCGGCCGTTCCTACAAGGTCATCCCCCAGGTGGCACGCCAGAACCGGCTGAACGCGCATCAGCTGCAGGATTACTATATAACCACACCGTCCGGAGCCGCAGTGCCTTTGTCGACGGTTACGAAGCTCAGGACTTCGGTCGTGCCGGAGTCGCTGAACCATTTCCAGCAGCTCAATTCCACGACAATATCGGCCGTGACCGCGCCTGGAGTAACACAGGGCCAGGCGCTCGAAACGCTCCGGAACATAGCGTCGACCGTGCTTCCTCAGGGCTACAGCATCGACTACGCCGGCCAGTCGCGCCAGTATATGCAGGAATCGAGCGCGCTCCTGGTTACATTCGTGTTCGCTCTCATTATCATCTTCCTCTCCCTTGCCGCCTTGTTCGAGAGCTTCCGCGATCCTTTTATTGTTCTCGTGAGCGTGCCCATGTCCATCTGCGGGGCCATGATTTTCATCAGCCTCGGAGTGGGCGGCGCGAGCCTGAATATCTACACCGAGGTGGGGCTCGTCACGCTCATCGGCCTCATCAGCAAACACGGCATCCTGATTGTGCAGTTTGCGAATGATCTGCAGCGTGAGGGCAAGGGGAAGCGTGAGGCTGTTGAAACAGCTGCTGCAATCCGGCTCCGGCCCATTCTCATGACCACCGCGGCTATGGTGCTCGGCGTTCTGCCGCTGGTGACCGCGACCGGCGCGGGAGCCGCAGGCCGATACAACATGGGAATCGTCATCATGTCGGGGATCGCCATCGGCACGCTGTTCACGCTCTTCGTTGTCCCGGCAATGTATATGTTACTCGCCGCAGAGCACGCGAAAGCAACGGCTTTGGAAGTAACGTCCGACACGTCGGTGCGGCGAAATGCAGCCTGAACCCGGACGATACCCGTGGTTTCCCAAGGAGGAAGTCATGAAAAGAAGCAGACTCGGAAATTCAGGAATAGAAATCGCGCCCCTGGCGCTTGGCGGCAACGTTTTCGGATGGACCGTGGATGAGACGACAGGCTTCAGAATCCTCGATGCCTTCGTGGCCGGGGGAGGAAATATGATCGATACCGCGGACACCTATTCCCGGTGGATCCCCGGCAATGAAGGCGGCGAATCGGAAACGATCATCGGCAAATGGATGAAAACGCGCGGCAATCGCGACAAGGTTGTGATCGCGACAAAGGTCGGCAGCGACATGGGCGCGAACCGGAAAGGCCTCTCGCGCAACTACATCACGGTTGCGGTGGAGGATTCGCTTCGCCGGCTCAGGACGGATTACATCGATCTGTATCAATCGCACAAGGACGACCCGGATACGCCGCTGGAAGAAACGCTCGGTGCCTATGCTGACCTGATACGTCAGGGCAAGGTGCGGGCCATCGGGGCCTCAAACTATTCAGCACCACGCATGGCCGAAGCGCTCATGCTGAGTGAAACGCAGGGTTATCCAAAATACGAAACACTCCAGCCTCGCTACAATCTCTACGACCGGGCCGAGTATGAAATCATGCTTGAACCGCTTTGCAGAACAAAAGGCATCAGCGTCATTCCGTATTACTCCCTTGCCAGTGGTTTCCTGACGGGAAAGTACCGGTCGCGCGACGACCTGTCCAAGAGCGCCCGGGGGCAGAGCGCCAGAATGTATCTGAACGGACGCGGGGTCCGCATCCTGAATGCGCTCGATGTTGTTGCCCAGCGCCAGAATGCCCCTTTGGCGACAATAGCTCTTGCCTGGCTCATGGCGAGGCCCGGCATTGCCGCCCCGATTGCAAGCGCCACGAGCGTGGAGCAGCTCGCGGAGCTCCTTAGGGCGATGACGCTGGAATTAGATGAGGCATCCCATGAACTGCTGGCCCGTGTGAGCGTCGAGCGTGCTGCGGCTGCATGAATTCATACCACGGGCGGCTGCACCGCACACAGTACAAATAATTGATCATCGGGGATTCAGTTCGACCTCGTGCATGCTTATCCTTGCCCCGTGGTGTTCACTCCCGGGCCAACCTGTGTCACCGTGTTTCTCCGCCTGCAGTCGGCGTTTCGAGTGTTCCGCGCGAGTGCGGGCGGTGTTTTCTGCGAAGCGGAACCCGTGGTCATGACTGATTCGCTTTTTCCCTTGTACCCGCCGGGAGTTTCTTGTATAGTGCACATCGCGATGATGAAACAGCCCCAGAAAAACGATCTTGCCGCACTGGTAAAGCCGTCGGTCCGCAGGCTCGCTGCCTATCATGTCGATGAAACAAAAGTTCGCATCAAGCTCGATGCGATGGAGAATCCGTTTCTCCTGCCGGCTGCGGTGCGGAAGGATATTGCGAAGACCGCCGGCAGCGTACGCATTAATCTCTATCCCGACCCGTCGGCAAAGGAGCTGAAAAAAGCAATTGCTGCACAATGGGGCCTCAATCCCGATCAGATGATCCTCGGCAACGGGTCGGATGAGCTCATTCAGGCCATCATTTTGGCGTTCGGCGGTCCGGTGCTCGTACCGACGCCGACGTTTGCCATGTACGACATTACCTCACGCGCTCTTGCTCAGAAGGTGCTCAGTGTGCCGCTGGGTGAAAACTTCGACCTTGACGCGGATGAGATGATCGGGAAGGCTCGCTCGAGCAAGGCAAAAATCATCTTCCTCGCCTGCCCGAATAATCCGACAGGCAACCGTTTCTCCGACAAGGCGGTGA
>DATHDE010000099.1:0-7922 GCA_035490495.1 Nitrospirota bacterium | reverse complement strand
TGGCCGCCGTATACCGCGGCAACCAGCTTTGTGCCGTCCGATGACGAGGCAACAGCCTGCCAGTTCTGGTTTGCTGCTTGTGCTGTCCATGTCACTCCGGGAGTCAGACCCCCGGGAATGTCTTTTGTTATAACTGTTTGTCCTTCATTCTGCGCAATTTTCCAGCCTCCTGTACCAATGCCGGTTACCTCGATAGTGTCTCCCATGACCGGCGATGCGGGAAGAGTGATCAGGACCTGCGATGCATTGTCAGCCATATACCCGTGGTTTGGCTCTGCCTGGACGGATGTGCCCGTGACATCAACCCAGGTAATGCCGGCGCCGGAAGACCCAGGCGCGCCGTTACATGCGAAACTTGTGCTGGTAACCTCGCTCGGTTCCAAAATGCCGTCGCTGTTCGTGTCCAGGCCAGCAGTGATCTTTGATCCTCCATACATGCAGTTTAATCCAGAGGGCTCAGGAGTAACGTTAGTGAGGCCATTCAGGCCGTTGGTCCCGTTCGTGCCGTTGAGGCCATTGCATACATAATAAGATGCGCTGATCTCCGAAGGGTCGAGGACAGTATTGCTGTTACTGTCCAGACCAGTGCTCACCATTTCGCCTCCGTTTGCACAATTGGGCCCCGGCGATTCAGTCGTAACCATGCTGAGCGTGGTGAGACCATTCGTTCCATTGGTCCCGTTTGTACCGTTCGTACCATTGGTGCCGTTGAGGCCATTGCAAACGTAGAAGTTTGCAGCAATCTCTGAGAGGTCGAGGGTAGCGTTGTGATTATTGTCCACACCAGTACTTACTTTCTCTCCGCCGTTCGCACAATTGGACCCCGGACTTTCAGCTGTTACTGTTACCAATGACGAGATACCGCTTGACCCATTACACACATACTTCGACAATAGTATTTCATTGGGATCAAGCTTGCCATTTTTATTGAAGTCTATTCCTGAATCTATCTTGATACCTCCGTATTGACAGACTCTCGTCGGTGCTGTTGTAGTTGTGGTGATAGCGGTATTGAGGCATTTTTCCGCTGCTATACTTGTATCCGTGCTGGTCGTGCTTGTGCTGATTCCGCCTCCTCCTTTACATGCAGCAAGAAGGGCAATGAGAGCAAAAAAAAGCAATACGTGTATAATCCTCATTTTTTTCATTGTGCACCTCCCGAAAACCCGACCCCGCCTTTTAAGATACTTCAATAGTACTATCTTTTTCAAAAAAGACTGTGAGCTGAGTCACAAACCAATAAGCATATAACTAGTTGATTTATTTTATTTTTGCTTCGATTAATGGGTTCTTCTTACATTTGTAACGCATTATTTTACAATAAAAGCTTATGCTCTCAGAAAAGGTCCGAAATTTCATATGAAGGGCGCCCTCAGAGGATGCAGGTTTTAAAATGGCTCGACTTCTGCTATGCAGCCGATCATGTGTATATAAAAAAGGCGGGCCATGCCAGCGTGTTTCCTTGGGCACCGGGCCGTCCTGGCCTTCCAAATCCCGCTGCTTTCGATTCCCCTTTCCGCGATGGGCGTTGTTTATCGGGATGGAATGAATACTTGACGCACTGTTTGTTAATTATGAATATGAAATATGCAAGAACGTTCAGACTGCAGCACAGGGTATATAGCTTGTATCAGCGGATTACGGTTTGATGCACAAGAGAACAGGGTATCACCTGCATCAAGCTTCAATGCCGTTACTATATGCATATACCCATGTGGTTTTTGAACGAATCAACACTACGCCTATTTAGTATTTTTGTCAACGCTTTGACTATTGGCGGAGTAAAGAAAAAAAACTACTCAGGCGTCATTTTTTTCACAGTCGTGGCTATGACGTTCTCGTAAATTAAGCAATGTGTGTCCTAAATACTGTCTTGTATCAATGCCTTAAGGGACTCTTTGAGGACATCGCAGAGGCTTGAGGAACATTTCCCGTTTCCCCCGCGTGCTTTGTGAAATGTCATGTAACTTCGTGCGGCGAGTTATCGCCCCTAAGCCGAGCAACCTGGTCAGGTGCACGCCTCGGGATGCGGAATGCCGGCGTAGAGGCAGAGATGGTGCGTGGGATAGTCCGGAATAATTTTAAGAGGGACTTGATCGTGAACAGGGGGTTCCCCGCCTCGTTCGAGAACAAGGGTTCCCGCCCCGTTGCTCTCACTCTCGGTATGCCTCGCCTCCGGCGCTTCCTCTCCCTTCCCAGGGTGAAATATTCCCGGCGAGGCGCAAGCGCAGGTGCTTTATTGTCCGTCGTCGTTGCTCTTGTGCGCCTGATACACGGTGGCGAGGCCGAGTGTCATCGACGCGCTGCTCACGCGGACGAAGCCGTCGCGCTCGAGCAGCCCGCAGAACTCGGGGGGCTGGTAGAAGGCCTTGATGGACCGGGGGAGGTAGAGGTACGGCGCCCGGGATTTCAGGAAGAAGCCGCTCACAAACGGCATGAACTGGAATACGTACCACGAGTATATGCTGCGGATGATGGGGTTGCCGGGCTGCGTGAGTTCCAGGCAGAGGAATGAGCCACCCGGTTTGAGCACGCGCCGGATTTCCCTGAGCGCCATGGTTGTGTCCGGGATGTTCCGAATGCCGAAGGCGACGGTCACGGCATCGAAGGATGCGTCGGGAAAAGGCAGGCTCTTGGCGTCCGCGAGAAGAAAGGAGACGTTGTCGTAACCGGCGCTCGCCTTCTTTTCCGCCTCTTTCAGCATGTTGCTGCAGAAGTCCGCACCGACAACTATACCCGTTGGTCCCACAGTCTGGGACAGAATGAATGACAGCTCCCCGGTTCCCGCACAGATGTCCAGAACACGGCTGCCGGGCTCCACGGAGGACATGGAAACGGCTTTCAGTCTCCAGTACCTGTCGAGGCCGAGGCTGAAGCCGCGGGTCAATCTGTCAAGTTGCGGGGCCGTCATGGTGAAAAGGTAGTTGATGAGGCGCTCACGCGCGTGTTTGCGGTAAAGCGGTTTTCCATCATCGAACGCAGGCGAGGTGGATTCAGAGGACAATGTTTGCTCACAGAGTGCGGTTTTCTTCATGGTACTCCTGACTGGAAGGTATCCACTTTGCGTAATTGCTGAACAAATCGGCCCCTTCGGATTATGGCTCAATAATTACCTACTATAAACAAAGAAATTTCTTTTTTCAATAAATTTTTTTCATTGTCCCTTGGCCGGGGAATGAGAGGAATGAGGGGATCCGATTGACATCGCGGATAGACTGATTATAATTTATATCAGAACACGCAGGAAAAAAAGGCATTGTCGGGAAGGCCTGAATGTCTGAGCCGGCTCAAAAAGGCGCTGACGAAAAATATTGCACGGACTGTGGAAGTCTGATCAAAGCTCGTGCGGAGATCTGCCCGAAATGCGGGGTGCGCCAGATGCCGCCGCCGAGCATTTTCACGACCACGGCGCCGAACGGGAAAAACAAGCTTGCCGCTGCGTTGTTCGCCATTGTACTGGGCGGATTTGGCATCCACAAATTCTACCTGGGGAGCATCGGGTGGGGCATCGCGTACCTGTTGTTCTGCTGGACGTTCGTCCCCTCCATCGTTGGATTCATTGAAGGCGTGCTCCTGCTCGTCATGAGCGATGCAGAGTTCAACAGGAAGTACGGGGCCGTGTGAAAAAGAGACTTCTTTACCAGGGCGCTCACTGAGGACATGTGCAAAAATGTTTTTAAAACCGTTCCCTTGTGCTCTCCGTTGCTTTTTCTACAACACAGTTCTCCTTTTTGCATGAGCGTTAAATTTAGAGCGGCAACGGGCGCAAAAAAAGTATACGATATATTCAGGAAAGAATTTCAACTGACCTTAGGTGAATGGTAGTGGCACTAATATATGTAATAATCGTCCTTATCGCATTCTGGCTTGGATGGAGGTTCCTGTCCAGGAGGAAGCTGGTTCCCTGTCCTGCCTGGCTCGGCTGGGTGGTCGATAGGGACAATCCTTTTGCGCGTGCAGCACGCTCTGAAAATATTGTCCGGCTCCTGGGGCTGGCTGCGGGCGCGCGCGTGGCGGACATCGGGTGCGGACCGGGGCGGGTAACGATCCCTCTTGCAAAAGCTGTGGGGCCCGGAGGCCAGGTCATTGCCATGGATGTACAGGAGGCCGTGCTGGAAAAGGTCGCGGCAAAGACGAAAGCACAGGGCCTTGCGAATATCCGGCTGGTGCGGTCCGATGCTCGCGATCGGGCCCTCCAGGAAGGCTCGTTTGACGGCGTCGTGCTCGTCATGGCCCTGGGCGAAATCCCGCAACAGGAGAAGGCCATTTCGAGAATCCATGCGCTGTTGAAAAACAACGGACGGCTGCTCATAGCAGAGAGTGTCTTCGATCCGCACTTTATGAACAAGGACACAGTTCGTGATTTGGGAATGCATGCAGGCTTTGTTGAAACGAAGTACGAGGGGGATGTTCTCTCCTATGCTATCGTTTTCGAAAAACCGAGTTGCGCTTGACCCCTCCCTTCGCAGGAACACATGGAAAAAACCCCGACTGAGTGGAACCCCCTTCTCTATCTCAAGTTCAGCAGCGAGCGCGCTCAACCGTCGCTTGACCTTGTAAGCAGAATCGACCTTGAATATCCGCACCGCATTCTGGACGTTGGCTGCGGCCCGGGCAACAGCACGCAGATACTGGTAGCGCGATGGCCTGGAGCGAGGATAACGGGCATCGACAGTTCCAAGGCGATGATTGCACAGGCGCAGTCCGTATATCCTCATGGCGACTGGCGCGTTGCCGATGCAGGTACGTTTCATTCCCGGGAAATGTTCGATATTATTTTTGCAAACGCCGTGATTCACTGGATCCCGGACCATGAAGCGCTGCTCAAGCATCTGCTCGGGTTAACGAACCAAAACGGGTGTCTTGCTGTGCAGATGCCGCTCACTTCCGAGATGAAGATTGCAGAACTGATAGAAAGTGCGTTCAAAAGCGCCGGGGGGAATCGCGGCTTCGATATCAACAGGCATATTCACACTCACTCGGTTGAATTCTACATGAATGTGCTTGGAGCCCTGCCCGGACGATTCGATGCCTGGACAACGACGTATTTTCACCGTATGGACTCGGCGGGGGAAATATACAGCATGATGAGTTCAACGAGAATGAGGCCCTATCTCGATCAGCTGCGGAACGAGCGGCAACAAGAGGAATTCAAGCGTATGCTGACGGACGCGATCGACAGTACCTATACCCGGCTCGATAACGGAAAGATTATCTTTCCGTTTAAGCGGTTTTTTTTGCTCGTGCACAAGGATTAGGATAATTTTTTTAGTCAGAGAAAAGCAGCTTTGTCGGCAAGATTCACGGCTCCATCGGCTGCATCCTATTGATCACGGCTTTCAGAATGTCGGCGCGCGTCAGGATGCCGATGAGTCGGTTCTGCTCGTCTACGACCGTTAGACGCCTGATCCTCTTCTCATCCATCATCTTTACGGCATCCGCGATATTCGCCTCTGGCTTGATCGTGAGCGCGGGGGACGTCATGATGTCACCCACGAAATCGCCGATCCTGCGTTCCGGAAGCTTTTCTCCCAGCATATACCGAAGGAGGTCCTTGAATGTATGTTCGTGGCTTACACCCACCATGGAAAGAATATCGGCCTGGGTGATGATGCCGAGCACTTTGTTTTCCTTGTCCACCACGGGCAGTCCGCTGATGTTTTTCGCCGTCAGTATATTCGCTGCTGCATATATGGTGTCGTATTTCGAGGTGGTAATGAGGTTGGCGGTCATCACGTCGCGCACGCGCAATTCGAAACCAATCTCAGAGCGCAAATGGGAACCGGCCGAGTCTTTTTTTTCTAATTGCATATCCTGCCTCCTTTTCCTTCTTTGCCCTGTCCCCCCATGATGCAAACCGGTAGACTATATCACAAATGGGTTTTGTGATACAACATTTTTCCACGAAAGAGACATCCCGTTGCAAAACAAGGTGTTTTTTCTTTGTTGCAAAGTCCGGCATAGGACAAACACCTATGAACAAATCAGACGAAGGCTGATTTTCTTTTCCCTGGTTTTTTTTATAATTACGATCAGCACCAGTCGCCTCGTCAGCGGCAATCCTATATCCATCAAACGTTAAGAAATAACTCTGGAGGAGGAACTGATCATGCCTTGGACAATTGTTACAGATCCGCTGGGGAATCTCGGACTTTCGGCCCTCATGGCCGCAGTCCCCATCCTGTATCTCTTTTGGGCCCTGGCCTACAAGAGAATGAAAGGCCATTGGGCGGCTGTGAGCGCCGTGACCATCGCTGTGGTCATCGCGATCGCGGGGTACGGCATGCCCGCGAAGTACGCGGTCCTGTCGACGCTCTACGGGGCGCTCTTCGGCCTGTGGCCCGTGTCATGGATCATTGTGACGGCGCTCTTCATCTACAACCTCTCGGTCAAGACGGGCCAGTTCGAGGTGATCAAGAACTCGCTGGCCTCCATCACGGACGACCGAAGAATGCAGGCGCTCCTGATTGCTTTCTCCTTCGGTGCGTTTATTGAAGGCGCGGCCGGTTTCGGCACGCCCGTCGCGATCACGGGCGCCATGCTCATGGGCCTCGGGTTCAATCCGCTCTATGCCGCAGGCATCTGCCTCATCGCGAACACGGCGCCGGTCGCCTTCGGCGCCATCGGCATTCCGATCATCGTGGGCGGCCAGGTCTCGGGCGTGGACACCATGGCGATCAGCCAGCTCGTGGGCCGCACCCTGCCGTTTTTGAGCGTCATTATCCCGCTCTACCTCGTGATCCTCATGTCGGGCTGGAAGAAAGGCGTGGAAGTATGGCCTGCCTGCCTCGTGAGCGGCGGCTCATTTGCCACCGTCCAGTGGGCTTCATCGAACTACCTCGGCCCGATGCTGCCGGACATTCTTGCCTCCATCGTTTCGATCATCTGCCTCACGATATTCCTCAAGTTGTGGCATCCGAAAGAAAGCTGGACCTTTGAACACGAAGCAGCCTCAAAAGGAAGGGAAGCGCTCCGCTATTCAGGCGGCCAGGTATTCCGCGCCTGGGCGCCTTTTATCATTCTCTCGATCTTCGTGGCTGCCTGGGGAATCAAGCCGGTCAAAGCCGCGCTCGATTACTACGGCCTCGTAAAGTTCCAGATCCCCGAGCTGCATAATATGGTCATCCGCGGCGACAAGCCGATGGCCGCCATCTACAGTTTTAACGTCCTGAGTGCGGCGGGCACGGCGATCCTGTTCGCCGGCATCTTCTCAATCCCGGTCATGGGCGCGTCTCTCAAGACCGCCCTGGGCGTTGCAGGGGAAACCTTCAACAAGCTTCGCTGGCCCATCTTCACGATCGCTACGATCCTCGGCTTCGCGTACATCATGAACTTCTCCGGCATGGCGATCACCCTGGGCAACGCCTTTGCTCTGACAGGTCCGCTCTTCCCGTTCTTCGCGGCCTTCCTGGGCTGGCTCGGCGTGTTCATGACCGGTTCCGACACCTCATCGAACGCCCTCTTCGGCAAACTCCAGGTCGTGTCCGCAGAGAAAATCGGAGTAGACCCCGTGATCACCATTGCGGCGAACTCGTCAGGCGGCGTGTGCGGCAAGATGATATCGCCCCAGTCCCTGTCTGTCGCGACCGCGGCCGTGGGCCTCGTGGGCAAGGAATCGGACATCTTCCGGTTCACGCTCAAGCATTCGATTCTGCTCACGGCGGTCATCGGCGCGATGTCGTTCCTGCAGGCATATGTCATCAAATGGATCGTGCCGGTCTATGTAAAGGCAGCGGCTGCCGCTCCTAGCGCAGCCCCCGCTGCTGCGGCTCAGGCAGCACCGGCGGCTCCTCCACTCCCGGTCGAGGGGTTGATGTACCTCGCGATTACGGCCGGAATAGTCCTGCTCGTTACGGTCACGGCGCGCGCCACGGGCAAGGAGCGGGTGGCGATGTAGAAGAAAACAGCATGGGACCACGAGG
>DATHDE010000098.1:0-2370 GCA_035490495.1 Nitrospirota bacterium | reverse complement strand
GGAAACAGCCTGCATTCGCGCTTCGCACTCATAAGCGCTGGCTGCAGGCTCGGCTAACCTGCGGCCTCGGACATCCGAAATGTTTAACCCTCGTCCTCGGTCGCCTGCCTGAATTTCCGCATGGGTTTACCACCAACACCGCACGTCTTGGAGCATCCTAGAAAAGGAGTCGCAGCTTATTTCTTCCCATGGTACAATTCGCTCCCTGCGCCGGGGTAGACTTTGCGCTCGTGCCGGGGCGTCGGGTCTGCCACCCCGGGCCAGGCATCGGGCCGGGGTTCGGGCCCTTCCTGCGCGATCGCGGACGGGGAGCGGTCAGCCATGAGCGGCTCGCTTCGCACATCCGTGCCTCTCACGTGGTGGCTGAACTCCACGGGGATGCCGTTGGGGTCGTAGGAATAGATCGAGTGGATGAAGCCGTGGTTTATGACCTCGGAGACCCAGATGTCCGCTGCCGCGAGCCGGTCCTTCAGCTCCCACAGGTCATCCTCTCCGCTCACCCCGAGCGAGACGTGGTCGAACACGAACGGCCCCTTTGCCGGCCTGCCGTGCTCCTTTTCCTCCACCGGCTGCACGTCGGGCCACTCGAAGAACACGAGCATGTCGTGCGGCGAGATCTCGAAGAAATACTGGCGGTACCCGGGCTTTCCCAGGCCCGCGATCAGGCGGAGCCCGATCAGGTCCCGCCAGAACCGTATGGTGCTGTCCATGTCGCGCGTGGCAAGCGCCAGGTGGTTCACTCCGTTGTACTTCGGCATATGCACCTCCGCTCCGCAGGGAGCAGGGAATTTCGCAGCTCGTGATCCTGATTCACCCCCCAGTTTACACGAAACGCCGCCCCGTCGCCAGCCAACATTTTGCAACCCCTTCATCCCAATCGACAATCTTAAACTAATATGTTACAATCACTCATTCGTACCCCCCAGCCGGCTGTCAGCAGGAGGGCTCTCATGTCCACCAACACCACCGCAACCGAACTTCGCAAACTGTACCGCACCACCGTTTTCATCGGGCTTGCCATGATGGCGAGCCTCGTTGTGTACTATATCGTGGTGGCGGTCATCGAGAGCCGGAACGAGCAGTTCAGCGGATACGCGCCCGTGCCGCAGGATGTCTTCACCATTCTCCGCTATGTGCTCCTCGGCATGACTGCCGTGGAGTTCTTCATCATCCGGGTCCTGAACACGGCCATGCTCTCCGCGAAAATTCCGAATGCCTCGGCTGCTGCTCCGATCAGCCTGCTCATGAGCGCCTCAGTCGTGACCTTCGCCCTGTGCGAATCCGTGGCTGTCTACGGCCTGGTCCTGTTCCTGATCCAGGGAAGCACAACGGACTTCTACCTGTTCCTCATGATCTCGCTGCTCTTTTTCACCGTCTATTTCCCGAAGTACAGCAAATGGGAGGAGTGGGTGAGGGAGAGGGAGAGGCAGAAGGGGATGAGGAGACAGAAGTAGCAAATAGCAATAACGTCCCCTTGGCTCCTGAGGCATCAACTGACATGCGGTACCGGCTCGCCCACGACGCGGGTAAAGTCGGCAGCCGAGCTTGATCATTGCAAGAGGTTCCAGGAGCTATCCCGAGGTCCTGCACTGAAAGGTAGGAGACAAACATGAAGATCACGATCAGGAGTTTTACAGTAACCGCTGCGCTGGTTGCGGTAAGTGTTATCGTATTCCTGCATTTTGCCTCTGCTGAGCCGCGGGTAACTCCGCTGCCGTCGCTCGGCATCAATTCGGTGGAAAAGATGGCGCCGAACGGGGACTATGTGGTCTTTGTCTGGAAGGACCAGGAGTGGAAGAGGGCCGGCAGTATATCCTATGACCGGTTTTTCCGGGAACGCACCCTCGACCTGGCAAACTTCATCACCGCGGACGAGCCTGCGCGGGTCAGGATCGCGCAGCAGGGCGGAGGTGCGGCGCATATCGATGCCGCGCTTCTGGGCGGCGCATCGCCTGCAACGATCCGGGGCAGCAGGGACGCCCGCGCGCTCGAGAAGGTTTCTACAAAAGACGCCGACGTCATCGATTCCTTTCACAAAGTCATCGAGCTGGCCTATCCTGCCGGCAGGAAGAACTGCACCCTCAGCCTCACGGCGCGCGTGGAAAACAGTACGATCAGCAAGACCCCTTTTCAGTTCCCGGCGGACAATCTCTTTACATCGATGAACAGAGGTTCCCGCTTCTATACCTACCGGATGAACGAGGAGGGAACCGGCACCCCGTTCTTCAAGGAATACTCGCAGACAGGCTCCGGCCATCCTTCGGGTTTTACGTACGGCTGGGTGCGGAACGACGAGCACAACCTCTATGTGAAGATCGACTTCACGCCGGACAACACCATGGACGGCGACAAGGACTATGCCAAGGTCTA